>VGJC01000195.1 GCA_016867635.1 Candidatus Aminicenantota bacterium
CGTTCCGCGGATCTCGTTGAGAAGCAGCGTGCCCCGGAAGACCTGGATCTTGACGTCGCCCTTGGGCTTGGCTTTGAGGTAGTACTGGATGACCAAGCCGACGGGCTCGCTCTGTCCCGCGAAGTTCGAGCTGCTGGAAACGCGTCTGTCGGTCCCCGCCCAGCGGACCTTGGGCTCTATCCGGAAGAGGTGGGCGTCCTTGGCCAGGACCGCCGCCGTCAGCTCCTGGAGCGGCGAGATGTCGGCGATGAAGATGCCCCGGCCGTGGGTGGCGACGATGAGGTCGCTCTCCCGGGGGTGGACCTTGAGGTCGTGGACGGGCTGGGTCGGCATGTTGCTCTTCATCTTGAACCAGCTCTTGCCGCCGTCGATCGAAACCTGGACGCCGAACTCCGTGCCGACGAACAGCAGGGCCGGGTTGTTGACGTCCTCCCGGATGACATTGACCGGGCCTTCGGCCAGGCCTCCGGCCAGGGAGGTCCAGGTCTGTCCGTAATCCGCGGTCTTGTAGACGAACGGCCGGAAATCGTCGTGCCGGTACCCGGTGTAGGTGACATAGGCCGTGCCGGGGTCGAAATTCGAAGCCGTGACCCGGCTGATCCAGTACCCCGGGTTGCCGGCGATGCGGTCGTTGAGCTTGGTCCAGGCCCGGCCGTTGTCGCGGGTGACCCAGACGTTGCCGTCGTCCGTGCCCACCCAGAGGAGCCCCGGGACGAGAGGCGATTCGTCGAAAGCGGTGATCGTGCAGTATTGGATGTTGCCGTCCCCTCCCTTGCCGTCGACGACGAGCTTCGTCGGATCGTTGGTCGTCAGGTCGGGGCTGATCTCCGTCCAGGATTCGCCGCGGTTGGTCGACATGACGACGATGTTCCCGCAATGGTAGACCGTGTCGCTGTTGTGGGCGGAGACGAGGATGGGCGAGCACCAGTTCCAGCGGGTTTCGGGCTTCTGCCGCTGGTAGGCGATGCTCTTGGCCTCCCCCGTCACCAGATCGACCCTCGAAAGCGGCCCGAACTGGGATTCGTTATAGACGATGCGGTTGGTCCTGCGGTCGAAGGCGTTGTACATGCCGTCGCCCCCACCGAGGCTCGTCCAGTCCTCGATCTGGATGGGCGGGCCGGACTGGACGCCTGAACCGCTCGTCACGGCGAACCGCCCTCCCCCGGCGCCCGGCTTGGTGCTGGGCCCCATGAGCGAGCCGTTGTCCTGCAGGCCGCCGGCCACGCGGTACGGAAAGGACATGTCGAAGTCGACGGCGTAGAACTGGGCCAGGGGCAGGAAATCGGGGTGATACCAATTCTTGCCGCCGTCCCAGGTCACCCCCAGGCCGTGGTCGTAGCCGAGGAGCATGTGGTTCGAATCCGCCGGATCGATCCACAGGGCGTGGTTGTCGCCGCCGAACCGGAAAGGCGGCGCCCAGGTCTTGCCTCCGTCCCGGGTGCCGAGGACCCCGACGCTCAGAACATAGACGATCTGGTCGTCGTTGGGATCGACGATGATCTGGCCGTACCAATAGCCCGGGGCCCCGCCGATGCTCCGCTTCTCCGGACTGACCTTTTTCCAGGTCGAGCCGGCGTCGTCCGAGCGGTAGATCTCGCCGTCGATCATGCCTTGGCTGGATCTTCCGTCGAGGATCTCCTGCCAGCGCTCCTCGGCGGACATCCCCGGCTTGTTGGTGTTCTCGACGCAGGCGTAGACGATCTTGGGGTTCTTGGCGTAGATCGAGAGCCCGATACGGCCCAGGATGCCTTCGGGCAGGCCGTTCTCGAGCTTGGCCCACGTCTTCCCGGCGTCGGCCGTCTTATAGATGCCCGAGCCGGGACCGCCGATCTGGTAGGTCCACGGCTTGCGGAGCCGGTCGTAGGCCGCGGCGTAAAGGGTGTCGGGCGCCGACGGGTCCATGGCCACATCGACGACCCCGACATAACGGCCGCCGACCACGACCTCCAGGCTCTTCGTCCAGGTCTGGCCGCCGTCGGACGTCTTGTAGAGCCCCCGTTCGGGGTTCTCCGAGTAGAGATGGCCGAGGGCCGCGACGTAGATCACGTCGGGATTCTCGGGGTGGATGACGATCCGCCCGATGTGATGGGATTCCGGCAGCCCCATGTTCCGCCAGCTTTTCCCGGCGTCCGTGGACTTGTAGACGCCGTCGCCCCAATAGGTCGAGCGGGAGTTGTTGGCCTCACCCGTGCCGACCCAAAGTATGTCGGGATCCGAGGGGGCCACGGCGATGTCGCCGATGGAGAAGACCTTCTCGTGGTCGAAGATGGGCTCGAACGTTTGGCCGTTGTTGTCCGTTTTCCAGAGCCCTCCGGAGCCGGTGGCGGCATAGAACGTGTGCGGCCTCTGGAGGGGGACGGCGAAGTCGACGAACCGGCCGCTCTGGCGGGTGGGGCCGATGGCCCGGTACGGGATGGCGTTGGCGATGTCGGCGGCGGTCACGGCCGCCGCGGCCGGGCTCTTCGCTTTCGCCGGGGCCTTGGCTTGGGCCGACAGGCCGGCGGGTGACAGGGCGAGCGCGGCGGCGATAAGGAAGGCGATCGCGGGGAAGTTCTTTTTCATGACCACTCCTTTTGAAATATGTTCAACCCTTCCGCTCGTACCGGACGTTCCGGCTCTCGAGCTCGGCCATGACGGACCGGAAACAGCTCTCGTCGGAACCGATGTATTCAGGCGGGCAGATCCCCTTGCGGGCAAAGGCCCCGGACAGGATAAGCCGGGCCGCGGCCGTCGCCGGGAACCCCGTCGTCCGGGCCATCGAGGAGAACCCCGTGGCCCGGTCCCTCCGGTCGAAAAGGTCGTAAACGATCTCCCGGGGTCGCCCCTCCTCCTCGCCCTTGATGACGATCCTCATGACCGTGAACTCGTCGTCCTCCTCGTGAAGGTGCCATTGCTTGAAGAGCAGGGCCGAGGTGAAATCGAGCGGCCGGACCCGGCTCCCGCCGACCTCGATCTCCTCCGGGTCGAGGAACCCGCTGTCGCGGAGGGCCTTGATGCGCTCGACATGACCGGGATAACGAAGGGTCTTCTCGATCATGTTCGGGATGGACATGGTCGCGATCAGCGAGCGGAGGCCGTCCGAATTGAAGGCCTCCAGAGTGCCGACTTCAGGGAAGTCCATGAGCTCGGCGTCCGAAAGGGCCGGTTTGACGACCAGGTGCCCGTTCTCGACATAACGGGCGGGCCGGGTGTATTCCTCGATGACGTCGGCCGGGGAGAACGGGGCTTTGTATTCGAAGGGGAAATCCCGTTTGAAAGGGAGCCCTCCGACATAGCAGGCGAAGTGGGTGACGCTCATCCGGGACGCGTGGTGGCCGAGGATCATATTGCTCATGCCCGGGGCCACTCCGCAGTCGACGACGGCCGTCCGCCCGTTCTTCGCGGCCAGGCCGTCCAGGAGGAACGCGTCCTCGGGGAAAAAAGAGATGTCGACCGTATCCTTGCCGGCTTCGAGCACGGCGCGCAGGGTGGAGAAGCCCAGGGAACCGGGCACCGCGCCGACGACCAGATCGAAACCCTCTACGGCGCGCCCGACCGACCCGGCATCGGACAGGTCCGCGGCGAGGGGCTTGACGGGCGTGCCCTTCAGCCTCTCGAGGTTGGCGGGCCGGAGGTCGGCGGCCGTGACGTCGAAATCCCGGGCCAGATCGACGGCCATGATCCGGCCTACCATGCCGGACCCGAGAACGATGATCTTTTTCATACGCTCTTTTATATCCCATCCGCGGGGATCGCGCAACACATCTCCGGGCGGACTGTTTACATTTCGGGGTCCGGCGGGTATCATGAGGCGGTCATGAGAAGCCGCTGTCATGAGAGATGAGCTGGCCCGTCGCCGCAGGGTGCGAATGTCCCGGGCCGCGGGGCCCGCGCTGTTGTCCGCCCTCCTTTTCGCCGGGCGCCTGATGACCCCGCCGGCGGCCCTGGCCCAGGCCCCCTCCCCGCCGGAGGGATCCCAAGAAGCGGGCCAGGACATGGACGCGTTTCGCCCGAAGCTTATCTTCCTGCCCTTCGTGTACTACACGCCTGAGACCAAGCTGGCCCTTGGAGCGGGGGGTGTCCTCAGCTTCCGGGCCGGAAAGAACAAGGCCCTGACCCGGACCTCCACGGTATGGATCTTCGGGAACTACACGCTGGCCAAGCAGTTCCAGGTCTCGGTGGTTCCCCAGGTGTATTTCGAAAGGAACAGCCTCTATCTGAGCGGCAATCTCCGCTA
>VGJC01000196.1 GCA_016867635.1 Candidatus Aminicenantota bacterium
CATCGTCAGGAGCGCCGGCCTCAGCGCCTACCTCGCCTCCCTCCGCTAAGAAGGGGTCAAATCTCCACTTATTAAATTTTCGTTAGGAATGAGACATCCCGTCATCTGAAGCGTCTCTCATATGTATGACTCTCTGAGCATTCGAGGACGCCATGGCCAGACAGCTTCGCATCGAGTTCCCGGGGGCTTTCTATCACGTTTATTCCCGTGGGAATCAGAAACAGCCGATATTTTTCTGTTCCGATGACCGCTATTTCTTCCTCAAGACCCTCGGGGACGCTCATGAAAAGCTCGGCTCTTTCGTCCATGTCTTTTGCCTGATGGATAACCATTATCATTTGATCCTACAAACGATGCTGACCAACCTTTCGAGGGTCATGCATTTCGTCAACACGAAGTACTCGGCTTACTTGAATGCCAAGCACGGCAGATGCGGCCATCTTTTCCAGGGGCGGTATAAGGCCATTCTGGTGCAGGTTGAAGCCTATGCCCAGGCCCTGTCCAAGTATATTCATGTGAATCCGGTGAAAAAAAAGATTGTCAAAACACCAGAACAGTATCAGTGGTCCAGCTGCCCGGAATACGCCGGGCTCCGCAAACCGCCTTCATGGCTGATAACAAGCGCCGTGCTCGAGCTTTTTGCCGATGACCCCGGTGTGGCTCGGACCCGTTATATGGACTACCTATTATCAGAGACCGATCCGCCCGATCGCGAGTTTTCAAGAGCGGCGCGTCTCGGGATCCTGGGGAGTCCTGAGTTTATCGAAGGAATTCGCAGCGCCATATTGAATAACGAGATGATCTCCGCGGATAGAGAAATCCCGCAGCTCAGACAGCTCAAGAAGAAACCGGAGCTTTCTTCGATCCATGACGCGGTCCTGGAGCGCCTGGGGGCAGAGAACAGGCTCGCAAGAAAAGCGACTATTTATATCGCCCACAAAAACACAGATTACAGGCTCCGGGAAATCGGCGCTTTTATGGGAATCGGTCCAACAGCCGTATCCCTGGCCTTCTCGAGGATGCGGGCGGAAATTTCGCCAGGTTCTCCTATAGAACGCGCCGTCAGGGAGATCGAGGCCAAGTTATTCGGGAGGACGTCACCCCGCCAGGATATTTAATAAGTGGAGATTTGACCCCTTCTTTAAACGGGGGCGTCGCAGTTGTAGCAGGGGGCGATCGCAGGCCGGGGCTTGCGCTTCGGCTTCTGTCGCACCTGGGGGTAGACGAACAGCTCGCCGGCGTAGTTCCTCAGCACGACCTGCTCGTCGTTGATCGACTGGAGGTACTTCGGCAAAACGGGGATCTTGCCGCCCCCCCCCGGCGCGTCGATGCAGTAGTACGGCACGGCCATCCCCGATGTCCAGCCCCGCAGCCCGTCCATGATCTCGAGCCCTTTCTCGACCGTCGTCCGCAGGTGCTCCGTCCCCGCGACGTAGTCCGCCTGGTAGATGTAGTAGGGCCGGACCCGGACCGTCAGGAGCTTCTGCATCAGCCGGCGCATGACCTGCGGGTCGTCGTTGACGCCCTTGAGCAGGACGGTCTGGTTGCCGAGCGGGATGCCCGCGTCCGCCAGGAGACCGAGGGCCCGGGCCGCCTCCGGCGTGATCTCGTCGGGATGGTTGAAGTGGACGTTGACGTAGAGCGGATGGTACTTGCGGAGCATGGCCACGAGCTTCTCGGTGATGCGCTGGGGCAGGAAGCAGGGCGTCCGGGTCCCGATGCGCAGGATCTCGACGTGGGGGATGGCCCGGACGGCCTTGAGGATGGCCTCGAGCTTGCGGTCGCTCAGCATCAGCGGGTCGCCGCCCGAAATGATGACGTCCCGGACCTCCGGGTGGTTCCGGATATACTCGATCCCCTGCTCGATGTAGCGAGGGTGGATCTTCGACGGGTCGCCGACCTTCCGCTTCCGCGTGCAGAACCGGCAGTAGGAGGCGCAGCTGTGGGAGACGAGGAACAGCAACCGGTCGGGATACCGGTGGACAATGCCCGGGACCGGGGAATCCTCGTCCTCGAGGAGCGGGTCGGCGTCGCCGGTGTGCTCCCGGAGCTCGGCCGGGTCGGGCACGATCTGCTTCCAGATCGCGTCCCCCCGCTCCTTGATCAGGCCGGCATAGTATGGAGTGATCTGGGTCTTAAAGGCCCTGGCGATCCGCTTGACCTCCTCCTTGTCCAAGCCGAACTTTTGGGCGATCTCCTCGGGTTTCCGGAGACTGCCCTGAAGGATGCGCTGCCAGTCGTCCATCTCCCTCATGCTCCTTTTCAACGCAGATCTTTCGCGTAGATGACACGGTCGTCCCCGGGCTTGTAGAAATCGGGCACCCGGGCGACCTCCCTGTATTCCAGATTGACATAGAACCGCCGCGTGGGGGCGTACCTCGGCTGGGACGAGGTCTCGATGAGGATCATCCGGCCGCCCCGCCCGCGCAGCTCGTCCTCCAGCCACCGGACGAGCGCCGAGCCCCGCCCCTTCCCCTGCTCCGAGGGGGAGACGGCCATCCAGTAGATGTCGTAGGTGCCGTCCGTCATGGGCGTCGGGCCCCACGTCATGTATCCGACGGTTTCCTTCTCCTCGTTCTCGGCGACCTCGACCCGGTAGTCCTTCTGCTCCGGCCGCTCGAGATAGATGTCGATGAGCTCCTCGGCGACCTCGAACTCGTCGGGCGTGAACATGCCCGTGGCCCGGATGACCTCGAGAACGCGGGGCTTATCCCGCGGCTGCATCGGCCGGATCATGGCCTTCCTTCCTCCCCAGGGCGTTTTTGATCATCCGGGCCCAGAACGAAGCGTACGGGACCTCCGCCGCGCCCAGGGCCCGGGCGAACCCGGCGTTGAGACTGATGTCGGGGTTGGGGTTGACTTCGAGGATGAAGATCCGCCCGCGGCTGTCCATCCGGAAGTCCACGCGGGCGTAGTCCCGGCACTCCATGGCCCGGAACGCGTCGGCGGCCAGCCCCTGGAGCTTTTGGCGCAGGTCGTCGTCGATCGGCGCCGGGCATAGCGGGGGCGTTTTCTGATAGAGGGGATGGTCCTCGAACCACTTGGCCTCGTAGCTGCAGATGCGGGGCTCGCCCGCGGGCATCGCGGAAAAATCGATCTCCGAAACGGGCAGGGCCGTCGCCTTCCCGTCCTCCATGACGGAGACGTTGAATTCCCGGCCGTCGATGTAGGGCTCGACGAGCGCGGGCTGGCGGTAGTTCTCGAGGACCCTCTGCACCTGACGCCTGTAGCCCTGCTCGTCGCGGACGACGGACTCGGGGGTGATGCCGAGGCTGGCGTCCTCGGCGTTGGGTTTGACGATGACCGGGAACTTGAGGTCGACGGGCTCGTCGGCCGCGAACACCAGCCGGGCCGGGGCCGTCGGCAAGTCGCAGGACCGCAGGACGGCCTTGGCCTTGTGCTTGTTCTGGCAAAAGGCCAGGGTCTTCGAGGCGTTCCCGGTGAAGGTGAGGCCCAGGAGCTCGAAGATGCCGGCGACGTTGGCCTCCCACTGGGGACGGCCGTAAAAACCCTCGCAGAGGTTGACCAGGGCGTCGGGGTTGACCTCCCGGACCCGGCCCAGGAAATTGAGCAGGCTCCGCTGGAGGGGGATGACCGTCACGTCGTATCCCAGGCCCTGAATGGCCTCCTGAGCCTCCCGGGCCATGTCGGCGACGGACTCCTCCGACAGGCGCTCACCCGAACCCGCCGGCCTCGGTTCGTAAGCGTTGAAGACGATGGCGATGCGCGCGCCCGTGCTCATACCCGAACCGCGTGGACCGCCGGCCGCTCGCTCGCCGCGGGCCGGATCCGCGTCGTCCGGAGGCCATGCCGCTTGGCGGCTTCCTCCACCACTCTATGAATCAGGTCCGAATAGGAATACCCGGCGGTCCGGGCCGCCTTGGGAAGGCAGGAATTGTCCTCGGGGTCGGGCAGGATCCCCGGCAGGGGATTGACCTCGAGGATGTGAGGCTCGTTCTTTTCGTCGAGGCGCACGTCGATCCGGCACCAGTCCCGGATGCGCAGGACCGAACAGGTCCGGCTGACAATGGCCTCGATCTTCTTTTTCAGCTCGGGGGACACGGGGGCCGGGCACTTGAAGATGTCGAGGGGGGCTTCCGGCGTGTCCCAGATCCACTTGGCCTCGTACCCGTAGATCGGCGCGGACCCGGCCGGGAGCCGGGAGTGGTCGATCTCGACGATGGGCAGGATCTCGT
>VGJC01000197.1 GCA_016867635.1 Candidatus Aminicenantota bacterium
TCGCCCCGTCCGACCCGAACATCCTCTACCTGGGCACGGGCGAGCCCATGCACGCCCGCTCCAGCTCCCGGGGCAACGGCGTCTGGAAATCGACCGACGCCGGCAAGACCTGGACCAACGTCGGGCTGACCCAGAGCTATTTCATCAACAAGGTCGCCGTCCACCCGACCAACCCCGACGTCGTCTACGTGGCCACCGAAGGCAAGCTCTATGACAACGAGCCCGGCTCCGAGCGCGGTTTCTACAAGACGGCCGACGGCGGCAAGACATGGACGCGCCTCTGGCCGCTCGCCGACCGCGGCGTTGGCGACTTCGTCGTCGACCCCCGCAATTTCGACGTCGTCATCGCCCAGGCCTACCGGCTGTACCGCCGGACCTGGACCTACATCGACCGCCAGCCCGGAAACCACCTCTACAAGACGACCGACGGCGGTCAGACCTGGAAGAAGCTCGCCGGCGGCCTGCCCAACGACGCCGACCAGGGCCGCGCCGGCCTGGCCATGTTCCTCAAGAACCCCGACATCCTCTACGCCCGCATCGACGAGCAGGTCAACCTCGGCCTCAACACCCGCGAGAACATGGTGAACTTCCCGGCCTTCCGTCTGTTCCGGGATGATTTCTCCTTCGACAAGTTCAAGAGCTACAAGATCCACCCCGAGATCGCCAAGCTCGTCAAGTTCACGCCCCTCGAAGCCGCCGACGAGGCCGAGCTCATCCGCAAGCTCAACGACCTCGTCAAGGACAAGGACTTCCAGGCCAACGCCGGCGCCGATCTGGCCAAGCTCAACGCCGCGGCCCGCAAGGTCCACGCCAAGAACAAGGACCTCATGACGGCCGTCGACGAGATCGAAAAGGCCGCCAAGCGCCCCGAGTCCGACGACACCAAAGGCCTTTACCAGGCCGTCAACCGCCACATCCTCGAGGTCCTCTACGCCGACTGCTTCCGGAACCAGGCCCCGGTCAAGCGCGACGGCGTCATCTACCGCTCCGACGATCTCGGGGAGACATGGAAGAGGATGACCGAGTACGCCTTCCAGGGCGGCAGCATGGTCGTCAATCAGACCGAAGCGGGCTACTACGCCCGCATTTACGTCGACCCCCAGAACGACCAGACCGTCTACTGCGCCGACACCTACGCCACGGTCTCGACCGACGGCGGCAAGACGCTCAAGCGGGCCAACTGGGATTCCGGCAACTTCAAGCTCCACGTCGACCACCGCGCCTTCTGGATCGACCCCGACAACCCTCTGCATATCCTGAGCGCCAACGACGGCGGCGCCGGCGAGACCTGGGACGGCGGCAAGCACTGGCACCAGAAGGCGACCATCAGCGCCCAGCAGTTCTACGACATCGGCGTCGACAACGAACAGCCCTACAACGTCATGGGCGGCACCCAGGACAACGGCGCCTGGATCGGCCCCTCCAAGAACCGCAACCAGAACGGCGTCTACGCCGCCGATTGGAACTACCTGCCGACCGGCGACGGCTTCTACGTCGTCCGCGACTGGTGGAACCCCGAATACATCTACTACGAGAGCCAGTTCGGAAGCTCGAGCCGCCAGAACCTCAAGACCGGCGAGATCCAGCCCCTGGCCAAGCGGACGACCCCCGACGAGCTGGCCAAGGGAATGCCCGCCCAGCGCTACCAGTGGAACGCGCCCATCGTCCTGTCGCCCTACAACCCGGGCATCGTCTACATCTGCTCGCAGTTCGTCCACCGCTCTTTGACGCGCGGCGAGACGGGGACCTTCGTCACCATCAGCCCCGACCTCAGCCGGGCCGACGCCAAGCGCATCGAGGAGTCGAAGAAGACCAACCTTCAGTACGCGACGATCTACACCTTCGCCGAATCCTCCAAGAAGCCCGGCCTCTACTGGGCCGGCACCGACGACGGCAACGTCCAGATGTCGCCCGACGGCGGGGTGACCTGGACCAACATCACCGCCAACTTCTACGACATGAAGACGGGCAAGGCCAAGCCCGGCGTCAAGGGCGCCCTCATCCCCTTCGACCGCTGGGTGAAAAGGGTCGTGCCCTCCGCGCACGACGAGAATGTCTGCTACGTCGCCTTCAGCGGCTACCGGACCCACAACGAGGACAAGACCTGGCTGTACGCCACGCGCGACCTGGGCAAGACCTGGGAGGACATCTCCGCGGGTCAGATGAACCCCCTCTTCGATCTCGAGGAGGACCCCGACAACCCCGACGTGCTCTACATGGCCGGCGACCACGGCATCCACGTGACCGTCGACAGGGGCAAGACCTGGACGGCCTTCTCGACCACGGCCCCCAACGTCATCGTCCGCGACCTGGCCATCCAGAAGCGCGACCGCGACCTGGTCATCGGGACCTACGGCCGGGGCATCTACATCGCCGACATCGCCCCGCTCAAGGAGCTCAAGGCCGAGAACCTGGCCAAGGACGCCTTCCTGTTCGACATCCAGGAGGCCGTCCGCTGGAACCGCCTCGAGCGGCGGGGCGAGTCCTACGGCGAGTTCGCCAAGGTCTTCAACCCTCCGATCGGCACGACGTTCTATTACCACCTCAACGGCGAGCCCAAGACGGTCAAGCTCATCGTCAAGGACTGCGCCGGCAACCTCGTCCAGGAGCTCAGCGGAACGGCCAAGAAGGGCCTCCAGAAGACGTTCTGGAACCTGACCCGCCGGGTCGACCCGGCCCAGCAGGCCGCGGCCATGAGAGCCGTCGGGACGCGGGGCGGCCGCCAGAACCTGGCCGATTACGGGACGTACAATGTGACCCTGAATGTCGACGGCAAGGACGTGGCCGCCAAGACGGTGACCGTCAGCCCCGACCCGATGTTCAAGTAAGCCGCGAAGCGTGAAGCTTCACGGGGGCGTTCCCGCTCCGGCGGGGACGCCCCTTTTTTTTCGCCGCGCATGTTGCCAATTCGGGCAAGCCCTCCGCTCGGCTTCAGTTACCCGCTTGGATCGGGTCGAGGCGCACGGCGACCTTGCCGGTCAGGACCTTGCCGTCGACCGTCAGCCTGACGGCGTAGACCCCGGGCTCGGCCACCTGGCCGCCGCGGCCGAAGGCGCCCCGGAAGCCGGCGAAGGCCCCGGCGCCGCGGATGATGATCATGACCTCGCGCTGGATGTCCGCGTATTTCCGGTAGTTCGTCCCGGCTTTGTCGAGGGCGGCCAGGGCCGCGCGCAGGCCGGTCTTCTGCTCGTCGGACAGGTCGGGCCGCTGGAGGGCCTCGTCGATCTGGCGCTTCAGCTGATTGACCATCGCCTGCACGGAGGCGGCCGGCGGGTCGAACCGCAGGTCCCAGGCGATGCGGTTGATGCCCGGCTCAACGTCGCCGAGGAGATAGGTCGTCTTCAGGGTGCCGGTGATGTCCGCGACTTCGAGGGTCGCCTGCGAGGCGGGCTTGCCCTTGAGGTAGAAGTGAAGCAGGGCGCCGTCGGGCGGGTTCTCTCCGCTGAAGAAGAGGTTGCCCCGGCCGTAGCCGCCGCGGGCGATCCGCAGCCAGCGGGTGCCGGGCTTGGCCGGCTCGAAGAGGGCCGCGTCCTTCGCCAGGACCTCCTCGGTCGCCGCGCGGAGGGCGGAGATGTCGTCGAGGATCCAGACGCCGCGGCCGTGGGTGCCGGCGATGAGGTCGTGGTCGCGGGGGTGGATGACGAGGTCGTGGAAGGCGACCGTCGGCATGTTGAGCTTGAGGCTCGACCAGGAGGCGCCCGCGTCGCGGCTGTAGAAGACGGAGAACTCGGTGCCCGCGAAGAGCAGGTTCTTGTTGACCGGGTCTTCGCGGATGACGTAGACGGGCTGGTTGGCGGGGATGCCGGCGGTGATGGCCGTCCAGGTCTTGCCGTAGTCGGCCGTCTTGAAGATGTAGGGCTTGAAGTCGTCGCCGCGGTGGCCTTCGAAGGCCACGTAGCAGGTGCCCTCGTCGAAACGCGAGGCCTCGACCCGGCTGCACCAGGTGCCGGCGGGGACGCCCTTGATGTTGGGGCGGACGTTGGTCCAGGCCGCGCCGCCGTTGCGGGTCAGCTGGACGTTGCCGTCGTCGGTGCCGACCCAGATCAGGCCGGGCCGGCGCGGCGACTCGGAGATGGTGACGATCGTGCAGTGGGTCTCGGCGCCGGTGACGTCGGGGGTGATGCCGCCTGTCGGCTTGGCGGGGGAGTGCTTCGCTTTATCGTTGGTGGTCAGGTC
>VGJC01000198.1 GCA_016867635.1 Candidatus Aminicenantota bacterium
GTCGTGGGCGACGTAGGCCACCGTCCGTTCCGAAGGCGCCGCCCCTTCCTGAGGCTCGTACTGGACGAAGTCCTCGATGACGTACGCCCGTTCCCAGGCCGAGGGCTCGATCCGGCCGTCGATCTCCGGCGGCTGTTCGAGCCGCCCGGCCTCTCCGGCCAGGCCTTTGGGGTTCGGCTTGCCGGCCGGCCTCCCCGCGGCGTGAAGCCCGGGAAAAAGGAACCCCAGGATCAGCGAACAGGCGAGGGTGGCACGGACCGTGGCGTTCATGGGATATGGTCCGCCATTATACGTGAAGCCCGCAGGATTTCAAGGCTCGGCGACCTCCAGGCCGGCCCCATTCAGCGGGCCCCGGAACTGAGATCCGAGAGCGTGACGTTCCGGCTCTTCAGGTTCGTGCCCATGGACCGCTCGAGAGACGCCAGCGAAACGTTGTAGGCGATGATGACGTTGAGCTCGGAGATGCGGGCCGAGGCCAGGTCGCGCTGCATCTGCAGGACCAGGTAGTTCGTGCTCAGACCGACCCGCCGCTTCTCCTCCTCGGCGGCCAGCTTCTGCTCGGCCAGCTCCCGGGCCGTCGTGTAGGCCAGGATCCGCTTGTGGTTGGCGTCGACCGCCCGCACGGCGCTCTTGATCTCCAGGTAGACCTGCTGCTTCTGGCTCTCGAGCTCCAGCATGGCCTGTCTCATATTAAGCTTGGCCTGGGCCAGGGAGGCGTTCGAGAAGACGTTGGCCAAGGGCAGGCTGAAGGTCAGGCCGACGTTCCAGTTGGGGTACTTGAACTGGGTCGTCTGCTTGATGGCCCCGCTGATCCCGCCGGGGATAGTGTCGATGATGTTCCCGAGGATGGGGTTGCCGTCGTAGATCAGCTGCGTCCCGTCGATGCCCGGGCTGGAGAACGCCGCCGAGAGGGTGAGGTCGGGAAGGGCCTGGTTCCTGGCGTAGCTGAGGTTGAGTTCCTGGTTCTTGATGCCGATCCTGGAGATGGCCAGGTCGGTCCGGTTCTGGACGGCCAGGGCCAGGGCCTCGTCCAGGTCGAAGCTCTTCTCTTCGAACGTCGGCTTGTCCTTGGGCAGGAGAATGCCGACCGCCTGATCGCCGTCGGCGGGCAGGTTGAGAAGGGCCTTGAGCTGGTCCGCCCGGGCCTCGACCTCGGTCTCGGCCTGGATGATGTCCGCCTCACGGGTGGCGACCTCGGCCCGGGCGCTGAGGACGTCCATGGGGGCCATGGTCCCGACCTCGACCGAGCGCTGGTTCTTTTCGAGCAGGTCCTGGGCCAGCCGCAGGGACTGGCGACGGACCTCGAGGTTCTCGATGGAGTAGACCAAGTTCCAATAGGCGCTCTCCACGTTGTAGACCGTTTCGGTCAGCGTCCGGCGGAGCTGCTCCTCGGAGATGCCCAGATTGTTGACGGCCACGACGATCTCCCGGCGGCTCATCTTGGCGCCGAAGTTCCTGAGCAGGGGCTGGCTGAAGTTGAACCTCAAGGTCGTCCCGTACCGGGGGTTGATGGTCTGTCCGGTCCGGTTGGTCGCCGTCTTGTATCCCGTGAAATCGAGGCCGAACGTTCCCCCCGTCGGCAGGGCCTGGCTGGCGCTGAGGAACGTGAAGTTCTGGGTCTTTTCGACCGTGCTCCCCTGGGCGGCGTCGAGATAGGAGAAGGTCGCGTTCTCCGTGTTCCGGCTACTGACGCTGAGGCTCAGCGACGGGATGTACTTCTCCTGGGCCCGCGACACGCCTTCTCCGGATATCTCGGGGCCCAGGACCTGAATGGCGACGCCCAGGTTGTCCCTGAGGGCCTTGACGATGCATTCCTCGAGCGACAGCTGGAGCGTTCCGTTGTTTTCCTGGCCTGATGACGGGGCCGTCAAAGCGAGGGCCCCGACAAGCAGGATCCCCAATGTCTTTTTTCTCATGATGGACCTCCTGGTCTTTCTGCTATTCGTATCTCAAGGCTTCGATCGGGTCGAGCCGGGACGCCTTGCGGGCCGGGTAGAACCCGAAAAAGATGCCGATGGCCGCGGCGAAAAAGAACGCCAGCAGGACCGATTCGACGGACACGACGGTGTTCATGGACGAGAACATCTGGATCTTCTTGATGAGCCTCGAGGACCCGATCCCGAACCCGATGCCGATGAGCCCCCCGATCAGGCTGAGGACGATGGCCTCCGTCAGGAACTGGAGCAGGATGTCCTTCTCGCGGGCGCCGACGGCCATCCGGATGCCGATCTCCCGGATCCTCTCGGTGACCGAGACCAGCATGATGTTCATGATGCCGATGCCCCCGACAAGAAGCGAGATGGAGGCGATGCTGCCGAGCAGGATGGTCATGATCTTGGTCGATTCGGCGGCCGTCTCGGCGATCTCGGACATGTTGCGGACCTGGAAGTCGTCCTCGGCCCCCGGGGCGATCCGGTGCCGGACCCGGAGAAGCTCCTCGATCTGCCGCTGGGCCTCCGGCATCAGGGCCGCGGACACGGCCCGGACGTCGACGGACTGGATGTAGTCGATGCCCTGGAGGCGGCGCATGGCCGTGGTGTAAGGAACGGCGATCATGTCGTCGCGGCTCCCGAACCCGCCCGACTCCCCCCGGCGCTTCATGACGCCCAGGACCTTGAACGGGATCCTCTTGACCCGGACGACCTGGCCGACCGGGTCCTCGTCCTCGAACAGGTTCTGCTTGACGTCGGCGCCGAGGACACAGACCTTGGCCGCCGCGCGGACATGGCTTTCGTCGAAATAGCTCCCGAACTCGACGTCCCAGGCCCGCACTTCCGGATAGCGCGCCCCCGTGCCCTGGATGGACGTGTTCCAGTTCTTGTTGCTGTAGACGACCTGGGCCCGGGCGTTGACGGCCGGCGAGACGAACATGACGGCCGGGAGCTCCTCGATCGCGGCGGCGTCCTCGGCCTTGAGGGTCTGGAAGCTGCCGAAACCGGAGTGGACCCCGCGGACGTTGCGGCTGCCCGGCGAAACGAAGAGAAGGTTCGTGCCCATGGAGGCGAAGCGGTCTTCGATCCCCCGCTTGGCCCCCTCGCCGATGCTGACCATGGCGATCACGGCCCCGACCCCGATGATGATGCCCAAGGCGGTGAGGAACGATCGCATCTTGTTGCGGCCCAGGGCCCGGATGGCGACGCGGAACGTCCGGGTCCCGTGCATCAGGCTCCTCTTCAACATGGCGTGTTCTCCTTCGCGGACCCCTTCGCGGTCAGTCCCGCTCCTCCCGGACGATCAGGCCGTCCAACAGGTAGATGCGCTTCCGGGCCCAGGCGGCGATATCCGGCTCGTGGGTGACCATGACCATCGTGATCTTCTTGTCCTCGTTGAGGGTCTTGAAGATATTCATGATGTCCGAGCTTGTCCGGCTGTCGAGGTTGCCCGTCGGCTCGTCGGCCAGGATCAGGGTCGGATCGTTGAGCAGGGCCCGGGCGATGGCCACCCGTTGCTGCTCCCCGCCCGAGAGCTGGTTGGTCTTGTGATGGGACCTGTCGGTGAGGCCCACGGAGGCCAGAGCCGCCAGGGCCCGCTCCGTCATGTCCTTGCCGTTGACGGAAGAATACAGGAGGGGTAGCTCGACGTTCTCGAGGGCCGTGGTCCGCGACAGGAGGTTGTAGCTCTGGAAGACGAACCCGATCTTCTGGTTCCGTATCCCGGCCAGCCTGTTCTTGTCGAGCCGGGAGACCTCCTCGCCGTCGAGGATGTACTCGCCCGAGCTCGGGCGGTCGAGACAGCCGAGGATGTTCATCAGGGTCGACTTGCCCGACCCCGAAGGTCCCATGATGGCCAGGAAGTCGCCCTCCTCGATGGCGTAGGAGACCCCGCGCAGAGCGTTGACCTCGGTCTCCCCGATGCAGTACGTCTTTTTCAGATCGCGAAGTTCGATGATGTTCTGGGCCATGGTCGTCTCCTCGCGGCGGACCGCTTAACGGCGGGGCCCCCCCATGAACATCATCTGCATGCCCGGCTGGGGCGACGTGGACACGCTGGCCGCCGCGGATTCCGTGCCGATGAGGACCTCGTCGCCTTCCTTGAGCTCGCTTCGGAGGATCTCCGTATAGCTGTTGTCCGTGACTCCCGTCCGGAGGAATTGCATGCTCAGCTTGCCGTCCTTGCCCAGGATCCAGACGCGGGGCATCTGCTGCTGGCGGGTCCTTCCGGCCTGTCCGGAG
>VGJC01000199.1 GCA_016867635.1 Candidatus Aminicenantota bacterium
CGAGCGGGAGCGCCGGGACGGCCGCCGCTTTTTGGGCGTCCGAGACGATGGTCCCCGCGATGACGCCGCCGCGGATGTCGATCGTGCCGATCGGCGGGACCTCCGGTCTTGGCCCGCCGGGCCGCATGCCCGGGGGCGGCCCGCCCGCGGCCGGGCCGCGCGGGCCCTCGACGATGCGGACGAAATTGGCCGTCTGCAGGGGCGCGTTGACGAAGTCGAGGCGGGCCATGATATGGACGGGCGCCTCGGCGGCCCCGACGGCGATGTCGGCGTACAAGCCGTCGGCCAGATAGACGCCCTCTCTCGGGAGCGGCTTTTCGAGGTTGGCCGCGTTGTAGGCGACGACGGCGGTGACGAGGGCGCTGTGCCGCTGGTGCTCGACGTACGGCAGAAGCTCGCTGTAGAGGTCGTTGAGCGTGTGCCAGGCGCGGCGGTAATTGTAGTCCGACTGGGTCGTGAAGCGGAGCGTCGGCACGCCCAGCATCTCGAACGGGGAATGGTCCGACCCGGACGGGCTCGTGGCCCGGACCCGCGGCACGCCCCGCTCGAGCTTGAACGGCCATCGGGGATCGACCGCGGCCAAGGGCGCGGCGATCCTCCGGAAGTCGGCCAGCCAGGTCTCGGGGACCACGGCGCCGGTGATGGCGCTCGGGCTGCCGTCCCGGTTGATCATCATCGAGATCCTGTCGGCGATCCCGGGGCGGTTCTTGAGCCAGGCCTGCGAGCCGACCAGGCCGATCTCCTCGGCCGCGAACAGGATGGCGACGACCGACCGCTTGGGCTTCCCGCCGGCCGCCTGGATGAGCCGGATGGCCTCCATGGCCGGGGAGAACCCGGACCCGTCGTCGACGGCGCCGGTCGCGGCGCTGAAGCAGTCGAAGTGCCCGCCGATGACGACGTATTCGTCGGGGAGCTCGGACCCGCGCAGGGTGGCGACCACGCTGTGGTACTTGACCGGGCCCATCTTGAACCAGTTCCGGATGTCGAACTCGAGCTCGACCGGCTCGCCCTTCTCGACCAGGGCCTTGATCTCGTTGTACTGGGGCTCGGCCAGCTTGATGTCGGGAAGGACGGGAAGCTCGTCCCACGACTGGACGAAGCCGTCCATCATCGGGAACGGGTCGGTCTTGGACATCTGGATCGTGCCGCGGGCCCCGGCCGCGACCAGGGCCCGGGTGAGGGGCGGCATGAGGGCCGCGTCGGCGTACTCGGGTGTCGCATGCCGCCCGTCGCGGGCGAAACCGCTGTTCTGCCCGCCGATGAGGACCCAGGCGCCCTTGAAGGAGGCGGCCGCGGCCTGGACCTCGGCCAGGGCGGCCTCGACGGCCGCCTTCTTTTTCTCGGTCTGCTCGGGCGTGGCGTTGCGCCCCGGGATGGAGAACGGATCGGCCTTCAGGATGACGACCGCCCCCCTCTCGACGCCTTTCGTCCCGGCCGTGAAGCTCGGGGTGCCGAAATAGAGCGCTTTCTCGGCGGGCTTGATCATCTTGCCGAACCAGGGGCCGCGGTTGAAGCCGACCGGCACCTCGCCGGCCGGGTCGAGCTCGGCTTCGAGGCCCCATTGGCGGAACTGCCAGACGGCCCACTCGGCGGCGTCGTTATAGGCGTTGGTGCCCGACTCCCGGGCGCCGAACCGGTTGCTGGCGTAGTCGACCCACTCCATGACCCGGTTGTCGGTCCTGCCGAGCTCGATGATCCTGGCGACCACCGGATCGACCGCCGGCCGGGCGGGGGTCTGGGCCGTGGCCGCCAGAGCGGCCAGGGCGACCTGAAAGAAGCGCGGGCTTTCTCATGGGGCAGCCTTCCTTGGTAACGGGATCAGAAGGCGCCATCATAGTCTCGGCGGAACGCCGTTGTCAACACGATCCCGGGCCCCCGGCCGGGCGGGTCGCGGCCGAACGCGGGTTGACGGCGTCCCGCGCCGGTGCTATCTTCATTGACGGACACTCAGCGAATCCGCATCGAGAAGGAGGGACCATGCTTCGACGCATCTTCGCGATCGCGACTTTGATCCTGGCTATCGCCTCCTCGGCCTTGGCCGCCGAGGTCGAGCTGACGGCCTTGACGCTCCCGGGCGGCCGGTCCGTGGCCGTCAGTTTCGTCAAGACCGACCGGGCCCCGTCGAGAGCGTCGATGGAGGCCGATCTTCTCTTCGACAAAGGCCGGACCTCGGTCAAGCTGACCTTCAGCCGGATGGAGCCGGCCATCCTGTTCGCCGGCGATATCTCCGCTTACGTCCTCTGGGCCGTGACCATCGACGGCGCGGCCGAGAACCTCGGGGAGGTCGTGGCCGACGGGAAGAACGCCTCGGGCATGCACCAATTCACCACCGTCAAGCGCATCCTGGCCCTGATGGTCACCGCCGAGCCCTTCGCCACCGCGCCCCGGCCGACAGATCTCGTCCTCTTCCGCTCGGGCCAGTCGGGTTCCGGGGGTGTCCAGAACACGCGCTTCGTGTTCAGGAACTTCGGGTCCGAGGCCAAGCCGGCCCTCGATTCCATCGCCAGCATCCAGTACAACGACAAGACGCCCGCGGCCGTGAAACAGGCCCAGAAAGCCATCGAGATCGCCGACAAGATGAACGCGGCCGAAGTGAACCCGCGGGCCGTCGAGCGGGCCAAAGCGGCCTTGGCCCAGGCCCTCGCCAAAGGCAGCAGCGGCAAGACCGTGGCCGACCAGGCCCGCATCGCCGCCCAGCTGGCCGCCCAGGCCATCAAGGACAAGATCAAGGCCGACGAGGACAAGGCCGCCGCCGAGGCCGAAGCCCAGAGGCAGGTCGAGCTGGCCGCCCTCGAAGACCGGGCGACCTCCGCGGAGACCGAATCCCAGCGGATCGCCAAGCAGCTCAAGGAGGTCGAGCTGCAGCGTCAGGCCCTGGCCAGCGAGACGGCGACCCTGGCCCAGCTCACCGAGAAGCTGGCCGCGGAGCGGGACGTGATCGCCGCCGAGCGCGACCGGGTCGCCGCCGACCGCGAGGCCATCAAGAAGGAGCGCGACGAGCTGGCCGGCATGCTCAAGGGGGCCCTGTCGACGGTCGCCGAGACGACCGAGACGGCCCGCGGCGTCATCGTCAGCCTCTCGGGCATCCTCTTCGACATCGGCAAGGCGACCCTCATGCCGGCCTCCCAGGTCTCGGTCGCCAAGCTGGCCGGGATCCTGACGGTCTTCCCGAACATGAACCTCAGCATCGAGGGCTACACGGACTCGACGGGCTCCTCCGAGACCAACATGAGGCTGTCGACCGACAGGGCCCGGGCCGTCTACGAGTTCCTGCTCGGGCAGGGCATTACCGCGAGCCGCATGAAGTACCAGGGCTTCGGGCCCGAGAACCCCGTGGCCCCCAACGACACCGAGGCCAACCGGGCCAAGAACCGGCGGGTAGAGGTCGTCCTGACCCAGGCCGTGAAGGTCCCCTAGGCGAACGATTTATTGCTTGACATCCGGCCGCGGCCGAAGTCACCTTCGGCTTTGGCCTCCGGGCCGGGATCTCCATGGCCAAGATGGACGAGGTCTTCTTAGGCTTCGACGATCCCTCCTCGGCCCTAACCAAGCCTCTTTTCGGCGGCTTCCTGGCCATCAACATCAACAAAATGTTCACGCTTCAGCCCGAAGTCTATTACCTGACCAAGGGCGGTGTCTGGGACGAAGACCTCGAACCCGTGATATTTCTTTCTTCCGTAGGCGTGAATTATCTTTGGGAAGACACCCTCAATTACCTCCATATCCCCCTGTTGTTAAAGGTCAACCTGCTCCCGGAGGGAAAGGTGATCCCCCTCCTATTCGCTGGGCCCGCCGTCAACTTCCTGTTGTCATCCAACAAGAAGCTGACCATCGACGGTACGATCGTCGAGGACAGGTCCTTCGACGAGCTCAAGAAAAACGACCTCAGCTTCGTTTTCGGCGGCGGTGTCGAGATCCCGCTCGACAAGATCAAGCTCATCTTCGACGTCCGTTACGATCTGGGATTGTCCAACATCGTCAGGGACGAATTCGCGGACGACTGGTCGATCAAGAACAAGGTCTTGATGTTCGTGGCCGGGATCGGTTTTTAGGCCCGGCGCGAGGAGAACAGGTCCGAGCTTTTCGTGGATCTGCGGCTCTACTTCGCGCTCGCCTTGGCGATGAAGCCGGCGATGTCCTTCTTGAACTGGACGATGGA
>VGJC01000200.1 GCA_016867635.1 Candidatus Aminicenantota bacterium
TCGCGATGTCTGAGCCTGCTATCCTGAGGGCTAGTCTGGATCCCGCGAGTTTCGCGAGCCGCCGAGACCGGCCCGCTCGCAGGCGCCCGGAATCACCGCAGCGACCGAGGACGATCCCCGAGGCCCCTTTTGCTTTGGAGGGCGGAACTTGATATCATTCCGGCCTGAGAACCGGCCATGGTCAACTACATTCTGCTCTACAAGATCCGCCGCGTCGTCAAGAGGATCATCAAGGACAAGATCGCCGACGACGAGATCGCCACGACCCCGAAATCCTGCATCGGCTGCCTGGCCGACGACATCAGCTGGGAGATCTACTATCTGCTGAAGGAACGAGAGGACAAGAACGGCCCGCCTTCCGAGGCGGACTGAAGCCTATTCTTTGTCCTTCTTCTCCGCCTCCCCGTCGCCCTGTCCCCTGATCCTGGCCTTCAGGGCTTCCCACCAATCGATCCGCTTGCGGATCTCCTTCTCGAAGCCCAGGGTGCCCGGCTCGTAATATGTCCGCCCCTTGAGCCGCTCCGGCAGCGTCTCCATGTCCGTCGTCGAAGCGGCGTGGTCGTGGGCGTACTGGTAATCCTTCCCGTAGCCGATGTCCTTCATCAGCGGGGTCACCGGGTTCCGGATGTGGAGCGGGACGGGCTCATGCGGACTGCGCTCGATATCCTTGCGCACGGCGCCGAAGGCGGCGTAGACGCGGTTGCTCTTGGGAGCGGAGGCGAGATAGACGACCGCCTCCGCCAGGGCCAGCTCGCCCTCGGGCGAGCCCAGGAAATCGTAGGCCTCCTTGGCGTGCAGGGTGAGGGCCAGAGCCTGCGGGTCGGCCAGGCCGACATCCTCGGAGGCGAATCGGACCAGGCGTCGGGCGATGTAGAGAGGGTCCTCTCCGGACGCCAGCATCCGGGCCAGCCAATAGAGGGAGGCGTCCACATCGCTGTTCCGGAGGCTTTTGTGGAGGGCCGAGATGAGGTTGAAGTGCTCCTCGCCGGATTTGTCGTACAGCAGCGTTCTCCGCTGGAGGGCCTCCTCGACGTTCTCCCTGGTGACGGACTTCGTCCGGGCCAGACCGGAGGCGATCTCCAGGGTGTTGAGGGCCCGGCGGGCGTCGCCGTTGGCGTAATCGATGATCATGCCCAGGCCGTCCGGTTCGACGGTCAGGCCGAGCGCTCCCAAGCCCCTCTCCCGGTCCGCGAGGGCGTCGCCGACGATGCGGGCCAGGGCCTCATGGTCGAGCTCCTTGAGGACCAGGACCCGGGTCCGGGACAGGAGCGGGGCGATGACCTCGAACGACGGGTTTTCGGTGGTCGAACCGAACAGGATGATGTCCCCCTTCTCCACATAGGGCAGGAAGGCCGCCTGCTGGGCCTTGTTGAAGCGGTGGATCTCGTCGATGAACAGGACCATGGGCTTGCCGAAGAGCTTGCGCTGCTGCTCGGCCCGGACCATGAACTCCTTGACCTCCTTGATGCCCGACAGCACGGCGCTGAAGAACTCGCAGGGCAGGTCGAAATGGCGGGCCAGCATGGTCCCCAGGGTCGTCTTGCCCGAGCCCGGCGGGCCCCAGAAGATGATGGAAACGAGGCGGTTCGAACCGATGAGCTCGGACAGGATCTTTCCCCGGCCCAGGATGTGGTCCTGCCCGTAAACGCGGTCGAACGTCTGCGGCCGCATGCGCTCGGCCAGGGGCGTATGGGCCTCTTTATCGGGCTTCTTTTTCTTGTCGGCCATGCTCGGCGTCCGGGCCGATTATATCACACCCGGCGCCCGGGCCGTCTTGACCAAACCCTAAGAAAATGCTAATGTTCGCCCCTGAACGCCCGTGAAAAGCGAAGCCCCCTCTCCCAAGCTCTTCAAGGACGAGAAGTCCGCGGACAAGCTCGTCTACAAGCTCGACGAGGTCGTCCGGATGACCAAGGTCGATCTGGAAACCCTGGAATCCTGGGAGAACGAATTCCCCTTCCTCAACTCCGGGCGGACCGGCAGCGGCCAGAAATTCTTCCGGCAGCAGGACGTGGCCGTCATCCGGCGCATCCGTGAGCTCCGGGATTCGAAGACCCTGACCATGGCCGGGATCAAGAGAAGGATCGAGGACGAGTTCGGTCTGACCAAGTCGAGCCCCGTCCATCCGGAGAAGATGAGGAAGGCCCTCCATGCCGTCCGCGACGGCCTCCAGGACATCGTGTCCTCCCTGGAGAAAGGCCCGAAAAAAAGGTAGAAAGCGGACCCGTTTCTGCTATAATAAGGGGCCTGGTCCGGGACGTGGCGCAGCCTGGTAGCGCACATGCTTGGGGTGCATGGGGTCGGCGGTTCAAATCCGCCCGTCCCGACCACTTGTATTCTCGTCGACATCCACCCTCCCGGCATGTCCTCGGGAAGTTTCAAAACCGAGAGGAGGATCCGATTTGGGCTCCATCAAGAAAGACAAGACGCTTATGGACCTGAAGTCTCGGGCCGTCGATCTGGCCGGGCTCGTCCGATATCAGGACGGTTCGATCGTCAGCCGCGAGATCGTCAGCCGGCCCGCGGGAACGGTGACCGCCTTCGCCTTCGACGAGGGCCAACAGCTCAGCGAACACACCGCTCCGTTCGACGCCATGATCATCGACCTCGACGGCGAGGCCGACGTCACCATCGCCGGGACGGTGAACCGTCTCGAGGCCGGCCAGATGATCATCATGCCGGCCGCCGTTCCGCACTCGCTCAAGGCCGTCACCCGGTTCAAGATGCTCCTGGTCATGGTCAAGAAGTAGCCGGTGAGCGCCAAGCCCCCGCGTTCCGCCAAGACCCGCAAGCCGGTCATCCTCCTGACCAACGACGACGGCTTCATCGCCGACGGGCTCCAGACCCTCCGCCGGGCCCTCCGGGGGCTGGGCGAGATCTGGATCGTCGCCCCCGACCGCGAAAAGAGCGCCTGTTCCCTGTCCCTGACCCTTCACCGCCCGCTGCGCGTGCAGAAGGCCGGGCCCCGGGGATTCGCCGTCGACGGCACTCCCGCCGACTGCGTGTACCTGGCCGTCAGGAAGCTCATGCCCCGGCCGCCCGACCTCCTCCTGTCGGGGATCAACCGCGGCCCCAACCTCGGACAGCAGGACATCGCCTACTCCGGCACGGTGGCCGCCGCCATCCAGGGCACTTTTTTGGAGATCCCCTCCGTCGCCGTTTCCCTGTCCTCCGATGCCCATGAGCGATACCCTTTCGAATTCGCCGCCAGGGTGGTCCGCCCCCTGGCCGCCTACCTTCTGACCCACCGCTTGCCGGCCGGGACGACCCTCAACGTCAACGTGCCGCCCCCTCCCTGCAAGGGTGTCCGCGTCACAGACCTGGGCCAGAAGCGGTATACCCCGGAGATCGTTGAGAAGAAGGACCCTCGTGAGAACTCCTATTTCTGGATCGGGACCGGCCGGCCCCGACCGTCCGGCGGAGCGTCGAGCGATATCAGGGCGGTGGCCGCGGGCTTCGTGTCCATCACCCCTCTGCACAAGGACATGACCGACCACCAGGCGGTCCGGGGGATCTTTTTCAGGCGCCTGGCGTCCGTGATCTCCGGCGATGCCGGGCGAACTCCACGGCGATAGGGATCGTCGGAACGCGGAAAGATCAGAATTGCTTTATGGCCAGAAAACCGCCGATAAGCAAAACCGTGAAGGCGATGGCCAGCCAGTTGAAATATTTTTCAATGAAGCTCTTTATCTGCGGGCCGAATTTGCGGATCAAAAAAGCGACCAGAAAGAATCGAGCTCCCCGGCTTATGGTTGAAGCGATGATAAAAACGGCCAGCCCAATATTGAAAGCACCGGAAGAGATGGTGATGACTTTGTACGGCAAGGGGGTGAACCCTGCTGTAAATACTATCCAGAAATCATATGTTTCATACGTTTTCTGAATTCCGTAGAAAGCGTCTTTGGTGAAACCGGGGATATTGGCGAAAAAGAACTCGGCAATACCCGTAAATCCTCCCGCTGGAGTCCACCACAGGAAATGCCCTATGGCATAACCGAGAAAAGCGCCGAGCACCGAGCCCATCGTACATAGGGATGCGAATCGAAAAGCCCTTGTGGATGCGCCAAGGGCTAAGGCGATCAATAGGGCGTCCGGGGGGATCGGGAAAAAGGACGATTCTACAAAAGCCAGAAGAAAAAGCG
>VGJC01000201.1 GCA_016867635.1 Candidatus Aminicenantota bacterium
GGAAAGGGCAAGGGAGGATCGAAAAAAGCTTCGGAATGGCTCATGAGCGTCTCCTTTCTTTATATGGGACGCCCCAAGGGCGCTGATTTTCTCAGTCGATTCCATATTAGGCGCCGAACGGGAAGGCGCGGTCCGGATCGCGGCCATCATCAAGGACAAGTTCAGCGTATATAACTTGACAGCAGCGCGCCGAATGGTTATATTATAACTTAATGACTTACCAGGTCAGGATCAAGAGGAAGACAGAGCGAGGTCTTGCCAAGTTGCCTGAGAACGTTCGACGACTTCTGTACTTGCTCGTAACGAACCTGCAGGACTCGGGCCCGATCCAGCCGACCTGGCGGAATTTCTCATCCCTGGACGATGACCGATACCACTGTCATCTGACCTATCGCTATGTGGCCTGTTGGACGCATCGCACGGGCGAGATCATCATCGAGGTGTATTATGTTGGCAGTCGTGAAAAAGCCCCGTACTGAATTGTCGATCCAGGGCGACCGCCCCGGGGAGATCGTCGATTGGCTCCGGAAGAAGTACGAGGTCGCTATCCTGGCCGCGGACGAAGATGAAACGGCGATCCCCGTCGAGGAGACCGGGTTTTGGAAGGAGATGGAAAAAAACCGGGTCGGGAATCTCCTGGCCGGCGCCCGGTTGAAGGCCGGATTGACCCAGGAGCAGCTGGCCGACAAGCTCGAGATCCGGCAGAACATGGTCTCTGATTATGAACGCGGCCGGCGCGCCCTTTCCCCAGAAATGGCCAGGCGTTTCAGCTCGGTCCTTCAAGTCCAGGAAGCTCGGCTGAAATACGGGCCGCCTTCGCAAGCTCCCCGCCGACGCACGGGGAAGCAGGCCGCGAGATCATAAGCTATTGCCGGCCTGCTCGGCAAGTCCCTCGAGCCTCTGCGGACGGACGTGTCCCCCTTCGGCGACCAGGAACTCGCGGATCCGGAACTTCTTTTTCTCAGTCGATCCTATAAAAGACGCCGAACGGGAAGGCGCGGTCCGGATCGCGGCCATCCTCAAGGACAAGTTCGGCGGCGAGAGCAGCGGCTTCGGCTTCGTCATGCTTTCACCCGCGCTTGTGTCCGCACCGCAGAGTTGTTATCATAAGCCCGTGAATATCAAAGACACCCTGGCCAAGATCTCCGCGACGCAAGCTCCTTTGACGAGGCAGCTGCTCATGACGGGCCTGATCAGCCGCCTTCTCACGGACAAAGGTAAGCCGGCCCCGGTTCTCATCGGAGGATTGGCCCTCTCTTATTACACCCGCGAGGTCTATTTCACCGCGGACATCGATCTGGCCTATTCCGACCGCGAGGCCTTGGACGAGGTACTGGGAGAGCTGGGGTTCGTCAAGAAGGGGCGTTATTGGATCCACGCCGGATTGGATATCGCCGTCGAGGCCCCCACGTCCGGCCTCGCCGGCGAGAACGCCCCAACGGAGACGGCCGAGCTCGAAGGGGATCTGTTCTGCGTGATCATCGGCCTCGAGGATCTCATCATCGACCGGATGAACGCCTGCAAGCACTGGAGATCCGAGGTCGACTGCGAAATGACCGAGCTGCTGATCGCCCGCTACGGGAAAGAGATCGATTGGACGTATCTCGAAAGAAAGGCCGGCCTGCCGGAAAATGACACTTTGGCCGAGCTGCGAGCCCTCCGGGCCAAGGGGGTCTCGTGAGCCCCGCGGAAGGAAGCTTCCGAAGAGCGTCCTCCGTCGAGATGCTCCTGCTCCGCGACCGCATGGGCTTCGGAAGATATCGAAAAACGGGCCGGAGGGATCCGGAGAAGCGCCGGCTGCTGCTGGAACTGGGCCTCGAAAGGATCAGGAAGGCCGAGCGGAGCAACTACACGCTAATCGGCCCAAGGAAACGCAGGATCAACTTCCCTTCCATATGAGCCGGGACTTTCCTTTTTGAGCTCGGGCGGACATGGTCCGTCCGGACCCGTTGCCTTCCTTGGCTTTCTTCAAATTCCGGCGCCGGCGGTCTTGCGGATGCCGACCTCCAAAGCCCGCCTGTCCGACCGGGCCGAGGACAGGTTGGCGAAATTGATGCACGCCATCAGGAGGACGAGAACGGCGACGAGGGAGAACAGTCCAACCCTTCGGCCGTTGCCCAAAAGCTTGAGGTAGAAATCCTTAACGACCATCTCGGCGGGCGGGGAGGGTGTCCGCGGCTTCTCGCCCCTGGCGATCGGAAAGGTGAAAACGTCGAATAAGGCGGGATCGGCGAAGAGGACCTCCTGCCGGAACGCGACGTCGCCGCGCTTCATGAGGATCTCGGGCTGCCAATTGAACAGGCGGGCCGCGCCGAGGACCTCGGGGTACTCGGAGGCCAGGGCCGGCCCGAGCAGCGGGGGAGTGCCGGATTGCGAATTCACCTCTTGCCCCGACCCGAATTGGCTGCGGACCAGGAAGATCCGGTCGATGCTCTCGTGGAAGCGGTCCGTGCTCCGCTCCTCCCTGGCCCAGATCGAGATCAGGATGCAGCAGGCGGTGCCCGCCGCCAGCCCGGCGATGTTGATGAAGGAGAACATTTTGTGGCGACGGATGATCCTCGAGGTGATGGTCAGGTAATTCCGAAGCATGGCCCCTCCCCAGGAAATACAGCGTTGAACATTGGCGACGAAGGCGAACAGGACCTGTCCCCAGTACCAAAGGACGGCCCGGCGCCGGCTGCCGGACCGGGCCCGGAACTCGTCGTATATATGTCAAGAAGGCGTCGCCGCCGGGGCCCGCGATGACCTCAAGCGCCGGGTCTGGCCGATCTAGCGGCGCGAGGCTTCTGGGAGGCGGTTCTTTTCGCGGCCATCAGCAAGATCGGGACCGAAGAGGTCGGACCGCCTAGTCAAGCCTGTTTTCTTTTTCGGGCCCTCCGGACCAGCCACCAGTCGATGACGGTCCCCCCGGCCTCGAGATAGTAGGGGCTGGCGAGAACGTTCATCCCGCCTTCCCTGGCGACCAGGAACTCGCGGACCCGGAACTGCTTTTCGTCGCTGAGAGGACGACCTTGATCGGAAAGGGCAAGGGAGGATCGAAAAAAGCTTCGGAATGGCTCATGAGCGTCTCCTTTCTTTATATGGGACGCCCCAAGGGCGCTGATTTTCTCAGTCGATTCCATATTAGGCGCCGAACAAGGAAGAGGCCGACATGGCCATTTCGGCCCTCTATGGCAAGGACCTCAAGGGCATCCGCCCTTTTTTGTTTTCGGGGGGATTTCCGGGTCCGGTGAGATGCGGTTCGGGATTGTGTATCGTCGGGAAATTTGCCATAATGTCGTTGTATTTGGAGGAAGTCGAAAGATGAAGTTCTTCATCACGATCTCTCAGGACGAAGACGGTATGTACATCGCCGAATGCCCGTCGATACCGGGATGCATCAGTCAAGGGACGACGGCGCGAGAGGCTGAAAAAAATATCCAACAGGCGATCAAAGAATGCCTGGAAGTCCGGGCGGCCAAAGGAATGCCGCTGACGGTTGCCGTCAGGCAGGTCGAAGTCCATCTCTAAGCCCGTCCTGCATGCCCGACGTCCCGCTCCTCAAACCTCGCGAGGTCGTGAAGGCCTTTAAAAAGCTCGGTTGGGATGTTGCCCGCCAGAAGGGAAGCCATATCATCCTGACGAAGGACGGACATATCGCCACCCTCTCGATTCCTGACCATGCCGAAGTCGCCAGGGGGACCCTGCGGGCCCTCATCGCCAGGGCTGGATTGACAATCGACGAGTTCCTGGCGGCGCTGGGCAGATAATCGAACATTCGAACGCACAGGGCGGATGTCCCGCAAGGGGTGTCCGCCCTTTTTTATGATCCGTCTAGATATCTTTTTCAGGAGTTGGCCCAATTGACGTTCGAGAGGAAGATCGAGATCGTCGTCGAGCTTCAGAAAGCGGCCGCCGGGGCCCGCGATGACCTCAAGCGCCGGGTCTGGCCGATCTAGCGGCGCGAGGCTTCTGGGAGGCGGTTCTTTTCGCGGCCATCAGCAAGATCGGGACCGAAGAGGTCGGACCGCCTATTCAGGCTCGTTTTCTTTTCCGGGCCCTCCGGACCAGCCACCAGTCGATGACGGTCCCCCCGGCCTCGAGATAGTAGGGGCTGGCGAGAACGTTCATCCCGCCTTCCCTGGCGACCAGG
>VGJC01000202.1 GCA_016867635.1 Candidatus Aminicenantota bacterium
CGAAGTACGCCATCGTAAGGATCGATTGAGGGGGGAGACTGCCGCCCGCTCTCGCGCCTGCCGGCCGTCGAGCTTCCTGATGAGCATGTTGAAAAAGGATCGGGGAGGTGGGATTTGAACCCACGACCCCAGCGTCCCGAACGCTGTGCGCTAGCCAGGCTGCGCTACTCCCCGACCGTGAGCGTCCTATTATACACATTCCGGCGCCAATAAGGAAGGCCCCCCGCGGCATCTTCCGGGAACGAGCGGACAGGTTGACGGGAAACGGCGGTCTGTTATATGTATGGGGCCGGAATATCATCGATAAGGAGGGCGGCATGCGCCATCGTCAGTCATCGATCCTTCTCGCCTTTGCGTTGGGACTGCTCCCGGCTCTGGCTTTCGCGGCGGGCGGCGCCGACATCACCGGCGTCTGGGAAATGACCATCCAGATCCCGCAGGGGGAGCAGACGGTCGAGGCGACCTTCACCCAGGAAGGCGAAACGCTCAAGGTTTCCATGGAAGGACCCCAGGGGACGCCGATGGAGGGCGAAGGCACCGTCAAGGAGAGCGCCGTCGAGTGGGTCGTGACCATCAGCGCGCCGATGGGCGAGTTCACGCTCTTTTTCGCGGGCAAGGTGGACGGCGAGACGATGGCCGGGGAAGTCCAGATGGGGGACTTCGGGGCCGCCGGCTGGTCGGCCAAGAAGAAGAAATAGCTGCCATCAGGGCGGGGCGCGTTGTCTCCGCCCGCCCGCCGGGGCCGCGGGAATCACCGCCCGAATCACCCCTGGAGGCGATGGACGCCGACCGGGCTCCCCGGCGATACTGGCCCCTTGGATCGAAGCCCAATCCACGGGCAGGAGCCCGCAATGCACGAAAGACGCACGAGAAAGCGATTCGTCGGACGCCACGAAGTCCTCATCAGGACGGCCATGAACAAGTATGAGGGATCGGGCATCCCGGCCCACACGTTCGACCTCTCGACGGGCGGGGCCAGGCTCGTCTCCCCAAAGAGCTTCCCCGTCGGGGCCGTCATCCGGATCCGGATCGTCCTGTCCAAGACGGGCCGGGACATCGCCCTCGACGGCGAGGTCAAGTGGCTCAAGGTCCGGGAGGGCGAGGAGGAGTACGAATTCGGGGTCGAATTCCTCAGCTTGACCTCCCCGGCCGTTCTGGCCCTGATCCGGGAGCTCTACGGGACCGAAGAAGGCATACCGGCGACGGTCGCCTGACCAGGGCTCTCACCTTTAGGTCATCTCCCCAAGGCGGAAAAGTCCGTCGTGAGGAGGCGATACCCTTAAATCGCGTGTTCGGGTAGAATAGAGGGCTATGATCGTCGTCGACAACCTCTCGAAGAGCTACGGGAAACAGGCGCTTCTCGATTCGATCAGCTTCAAGGTCAACCGCCGGGAGCGGGTCGGCGTCGTCGGCCGCAACGGCCACGGCAAGACGACCCTGTTCCGGATGATCATGGGCGAAGAGGAGCCGGACTCGGGGACGATCTCCAGGCCCAGGAACTACAGGGTCGGCCATGTCGAGCAGAAGCTGACGTTCGCGGAAGGGACCGTCCTGGCCGAAGGGGCCCGGGCCCTGCCTCCTGATTCGCACAACGAGACCTGGCGGGTCGAGAAGGTCCTCTTCGGCCTGGGATTCGAGGCGGCCGACCTCGAGAAGCGCCCGTCGGAGCTGTCGGGGGGCTATCAGGTCCGGCTCAACCTGGCCAAGGCCCTGGTCGGCGACTACCAGATGCTGCTCCTCGACGAGCCGAGCAACTACCTGGACATCACCTCCATCCGATGGCTGGAGAGGTTCCTCGCGGCCTGGCCCGGCGAGCTGCTGATCATCACCCACGACCGGAGCTTCATGGACAACGTCGCCACCCACATCCTCGGCATCCACCGCCGGAAGGCGCGCAAGATCCGCGGCGACACGGGGAAATACTACGAGCAGATCGCGGCCGAGGAGGAGATCTACGAGAAGACCCGGGTCAACGACGAACGGAAGATGAAGGAGATGGACCTGTTCATCACCCGCTTCCGGGCCAAGGCCCGGCTGGGGGGCCTCGTCCAGTCCCGGGTCAAGTCGCTGGAGAAGATGGAGAAGAAGGACAAGCTGGAGACCCTGAAAACGCTGGAGTTCGCCTTCGCCGAGAAGCCGGCCTTCCACAAGTACGCCATGGACGTTCGGGACGTCTCGTTCGCCTATACGCCCGGCCGGCCCCTCATCCGGCGGTTTTCGATCAGCATCGGGTCCAAGGACCGGGTCTTCGTCGTCGGGCGCAACGGGCGGGGCAAGACGACCCTGCTCAAGCTCCTGGCCGGGGACCTCGAGCCGCGCTCCGGAGAGATCGCCTCTCCCCAGTCCGTGGCCCCGGGATATTTCGAGCAGACCCACATCTCGACCCTCTGCGAGTCCAACACGGTCCTCGAGGAGATCGCCTCGGCCGACCCCGAGGGTGACCCCAAGCGGGCCCGGTTCATCGCCGGAGGCATGATGTTCGAGGGCGACGACGCCCTCAAGCGCATCCGCGTCCTGTCGGGCGGGGAGAAGAGCCGGGTCCTGCTGGGCAAGCTCATCGCGACGCCCATCAATCTCCTCCTCCTCGACGAGCCGACCAATCATCTCGACCTCGAGTCCAACGACGCCCTGCTCGAGGCCATCGACAATTTCGACGGCGCCGTGGTCATGGTCACCCACAACGAGCTGTTCCTCCACGCCCTGGCCGACCGCCTGGTCGTCTTCGACAACGACGAGGTCGGCGTCTACGAAGGGGGTTACGGGCGGTTCCTGGAGAAGGTCGGCTGGAAGGACGAGGTCATGCAGGGGCCGCCGGGCGTCGCGAAGCCGGCCGGCGAAAGCGACGTGAAACCGAAATGGACCCCGAAGGAGCTCCGGCGGTTGCGGTCCGAGGTCGTCGCCGAGCGGTCCCGGGCCCTGCGCCCCATCGAAGCCAAAATGGAGGGCCTCGAAAGAGAGATCGAGGCCCGCGACGCTTCCTTCCGCGAGCTGAACGGGGAGCTCCTCGAGGCTTCCAGGGCTAAGCAGGGGAGCCGCGTCGTCGAGCTGTCGCGGTCCATGCACCAGGCGAAGAAGGCGGCCGACGCCCTTCTGGACGAGCTCGAGACCCTGACCCAGGAACATGAGGCTCTGGCCGTCGAGTTCGACCGGAAGCTCCGGGCCCTCGACGAATGAAGAAGGGGGTTTGACCCCTTCTCGGGTTTAGGTATAATTCCCCCTACCTCTTTTTTGATGGATGTGTCCATGATCCGTAAATGGCTCGTTCTGACGGCCGTCCTGGTCGCCGCCGGGGCGGCGACGGGCTGCCGCGGCGCCCGCTCCCGTTCCGAGCTGACCGTCGCCGGGTCGACGAGCATCCAGCCTTTCGCCGACAAGTGGGCCGAAGTTTTCATGGAGAAGCGCCCCGGCCTGGGCGTCAACGTGCAAGGCGGCGGCTCGAGCGCCGGCATCCAGGCCTGCAAAAGCGGCGCCTGCCAGATCGGCATGACCTCCCGGGATCTGAAGCCCGACGAGCAGGACCTCCATGAGATCGTCGTGGCCCACGACGGCCTGGCCGTCATCGTCCACCCCGAAAACCCGGTGAGGGCCGCGACCCTCCCTCAGATCAAAGAGGTCTTTTCGGGCGACCTGCGGAATTGGGGCCTGCTCGGGGGGGCGGACCGGGCGATCACGGTCGTCACCCGGGAGGAGGGCTCGGGGACCCGGGGCGCTTTCCAGGAACTCGTCATGGGGAGGACGCGGATCTTCAAGGGCGCTATCACCCAGGATTCCAACGGGACGGTCCGGGAGATCGTGGCCCACGACCCCTACGCCGTCGGCTTCATATCGCTCGGGCTGGTCAACGAGCAGGTCGTGGCCCTCGAGCTGGACGGCGCCGCGGCCAGCGAGCGGAACATCGAGAACGGCCGCTACAAGCTCGTCCGGCCCTTCATGTTCGTCAGCCGGGGCGAACCGACGGGCCAGGCGCTGGAGTTCATCGAATTCGTCCTTTCGGACGAAGGCCAGGCCCTGGTCAAGGTAGAAGGGCTTATCCCCATCAAGCGGGGCCCGTCGAAATGCCATGAAGAGCGATAT
>VGJC01000203.1 GCA_016867635.1 Candidatus Aminicenantota bacterium
CATGTTGAGCTTGAGGCTCGACCAGGAGGCGCCCGCGTCGCGGCTGTAGAAGACGGAGAACTCGGTGCCCGCGAAGAGCAGGTTCTTGTTGACCGGGTCTTCGCGGATGACGTAGACGGGCTGGTTCGCGGGGATGCCGGCGGTGATGGCCGTCCAGGTCTTGCCGTAGTCGGCCGTTTTGAAGATGTAGGGCTTGAAGTCGTCGCTGCGGTGGCCGTCAAAGGTCACGTAGCAGGTGCCCTCGTCGAAGCGCGAGGCCTCGACCCGGCTGCACCAGGTGCCGGCGGGCACGCCCTTGATGTTGGGGCGGACGTTGGTCCAGGCCGCTCCGCCGTTGCGCGTCAGCTGGACGTTGCCGTCGTCCGTGCCGACCCAGATCAGTCCGGGCCGGCGCGGCGATTCGGAGATGGTGACGATCGTGCAATGGGTCTCGGCGCCGGTGACGTCGGGGGTGATGCCGCCGGTCGGCTTGGCGGGGGAGTGCTTCGCTTTATCGTTGGTCGTCAGGTCGGGGCTGATGATCATCCAGCGGTCGCCACGGTCGAGGGACTTGAACAGGTGGTTGCCGCCGAAGTAGACGACATGGGGGTTGTGGGGGGAGAGGACGATGGGGGAGCTCCAGTTGAAGCGGAATGGTCCGCGCTGCTGCTGCATGCGGGCCCGCATGGCCTCTTCCGGCGTCTGCTGGGCGGCGGGCTTGGCGGCCGGGGCTTTCTTGGCGGGCGGATCGGGGGGCACGTAGTCGCGGTAGTTGACGATGTTCGTGGCCAGCGGCCGGATGCTCTTGGATTCCCGGGTCTCGACGTTGACGCGCTGGATATTGCCGCCCTGGCTTTCGGCGTAGACCGTGCGCCAGTCGAGGGGGTCGTTCTGGGTGTGGAAGCCGTCGCCGCCGCTGATATTGAACCAGAAGTCGGTCCAGATCTCGCCCTCGCGGTGCATCGAGGGGCCTCCCCAGGTGCCGTTGTCCTGGAGGCCGCCGTAGACGTAGTAGGGGTCGCGCATGTCGGCGCTGACGCCGTAGAACTGGGACAGGCAGAGGTTGTCGAACAGGATCCAGGTGGCGCCGTGGTCGTGGGTGATGGAGGCGCCGCCGTCCTGGCCGACGTAGAAGCGGTTCTTGTTGGTCGGATCGAGCCACATGGCGTGGAAGTCGGGGTGGAGGCCGCCGATCTGGGTCCAGGCGCGGCCGCCGTCCTTCGAGGAAAAGAAGTTGGTGGCCATGTAATAGACCAAGCTGTCGTCCAAGGGGTTGATGTAGATGTGGCTGTAGTAGAAGGGGCGGTTGTTCATGCGGTTGACGTAGATCCAGGAGGCGCCGCCGTCCTCGGAGCGGTAGATGCCCGTGCCGAGCTTGGTCATGTCATTGAATTCGGGATTGGGCTTCTGCTGGCCATCGACGGTGACGGTCGCCCGGGGCTGGAAGCCGTGCTCGACGACGGCCATCAGGACTTTGGGGTTGGAGCGGGAGATGGCCAGGCCGATGCGGCCGAGGTCGCCGGAGGGCAGGCCCGCGGTGAGCTTGGTCCAGGAGGCGCCGCCGTCGGTCGTCTTGAACAGGCCGCTGTTGGGACCGCCGGATTCGAAGTACCAGGGCTGGCGGAGGCGCTGCCAGAAGGCGACGAAGAGGGTGTCGGGGTCGGTCGGGTGCATGACCAGGTCAACGGCCCCGGTCTTGCCGTCGTTGGGCAGGCCGCCGGCGAGCTTGACCCAGGTGGCGCCGCCGTCGGTCGTCTTGAACAGGCCGCGGTCGCCGGTGTAGCCCCAGGGCGGGCCGGAGGCGGCGACGTAGACGGTGTCGGCGTCGGTCGGGTGGGTCAGGACCTTGCCGATGGTCTGGGTCGACTCGAGGCCCATGTGGGTGAAGGTCTTGCCGCCGTCGGTCGACTTGTAGATGCCGTCGCCCCAGGCGACGCTGTTGCGGACGCACTCTTCGCCGGTGCCGACCCAGATGATGTTGGGGTCTTTCTGGAAGAAGGCGACGTCGCCGATGGAGGCCGAGCCGTAGTGGTCGAAGATGGGCTCCCAGGTGGTGCCGGCGTTGGTCGACTTGAAGACGCCGCCCGAGGCCGAGGCCACCAGGACCTGGGTGAAGTCGCTGTCGAGGGCCTCGAAATCGGAGATGCGGCCGATCATGTTGGCCGGGCCGATGTTGCGCCACTTGAGGTGCTTGACGAGGCCGGGGTCGGCGGTCGATGTCGCGGGCGCGTTCTGGGCCGCGAAAGGTGCGGCCAGGGCCGCGATCAGGATGACCAGGGCTGTGGCGCGGAGCGCTGTCTTGAGGGTTGGTTTCATGGGGACCTCCTGAAAAAAAGATTGTATCGATATGAGAGAGATGAGGCGCGGGAGGCGTTCATTGACGAAATGCGCATAAGGGCGGATTATAAAGGAAACGGGAAAGAATTGACATAAACTTTCCGCGATCCCTTCCGACGCTATGATGTGAAAGTGCCGCGATTTGGGCCGGGAAAATGCCGAGTATTGGGGTTCCCTAAGCTGATGGCGGAAGCTATTTCTATTATCGTTAATGTGTTACAACAGCCAAGGCGTGTTATAATACGATCGATGAGACGCGCGGCCGTTGTTTCCGCTTTGGGGCTATTGGCGTTCGCTGGAGTTTGCGGGGGACAGGCCGGACCGGCGTTCGACGCGGCCAAGGCCTACGGGTACGTCAAGGCCCAGGTCGACTTCGGGCCGCGGGTGCCGGGCACGGCGGCCCACGTCGCCTGCGCCGAGTGGTTGGCGAAAACCCTCAAGCAGTGGACCCCCGATGTCGTCGTCCAGGCCTTTCGGGCCAAGGCCTTCGACGGCAAGATGCTCGAGGGCCGGAACATCGTCGCCTCGTTCGGGGCGGGGATGAAGGACCGCGTCCTGCTCTGCGCCCACTGGGACTCGAGGCCCTTCGCCGACCACGACCCGGACCCGGCCAATCATTGGAAGCCCGTCCTCGGGGCCAACGACGGGGCCAGCGGGGTCGGGGTCCTGCTCGAGGTCGCCCGGCAGCTGTCGATGAAGAAGCCGGCCGTCGGCGTGGACATCGTCCTTTTCGATCTCGAGGACTACGGCGAGCACCGCAGCCGGCAAGGCTATGCTCTCGAGAGCTGGGCCCTGGGATCCCAGCACTGGTCGCGCACCCCTCATCGGCCCGGCTACACGGCCCGCTTCGGCATTCTTCTCGATATGGTCGGCGCGCCCGACGCCCGATTCACCATGGAGGGGACGTCGATGTATTACGCGCCCGCCATCGTCAGGAAGGTCTGGAAGACGGCCCGGGCCCTCGGGTACGGGAATCATTTCCTGGAGAAGGAGAGCGGGGCGCTCATCGACGACCATCTGTATGTCAACCGGCTGGCCCGCATCCCGACCATCGACATCATCGACTACGATGACGACCGGGGCGGGTTCACCAAGCGCTGGCACACGGTCCACGACACGATGGAGGGCATTTCCGCCAAGACCCTCGAAGCCGTCGGCCGGACCGTGCTGGCCGTGGTCTACAGCGAAAAATAGCCCCCGTAAGTCCATGGAAGAAAGTTCCGAGGCGTTCCGTCTAAACTGATGAAGGCTAACCCTGTTAGAAAAGGAGAAACCGTTATGAAGAAAGCCTCTCTCATCGCCCTCGTCCTCGTGGCCGGGCTGGCCGTCGCCGCCTGGGCCGCCGACGTCTCCGGCACCTGGGCCATGACCACCCAGGGGCGCCAGGGCGAAATGACCCGCGACATCACCATCGCTCAGGACGGCAACAAGATCAAGGTCACCATGCCCGGCATGCGCGGCGGCGACCCGATCACCGGCGAGGGCAAGATCGAAGGCAACAAGATCGAGTGGACGGTCGTCCGCCAGACCCCCCAGGGCGAGTTCTCGATGACCTACAAGGGAACCATCGACGGCGACACCATGAAGGGCACCTCTGCCGTCATGGACCGCGAAATGGAGTGGTCCGCCAAGAAGAAATGACCCGAGCCTCATCTCGAAAAGAGAGGCATTTGCCGCAACTGCCCCGGTTTCTGCGAACAGGCCTGCCCCTACGGCGTGCCCGTCCGCTCGCTCTTAGCTTTGGCCCACC
>VGJC01000204.1 GCA_016867635.1 Candidatus Aminicenantota bacterium
TCGCCCTGGCCGGGCCGGCGCTCTTCGGCCAGGCGAAAAAGCCCCTGACGTTCACCGAAATGATGAAGTTCCGGCATCTGCAGAACCCGGTGATCTCGGAGGACGGCCGGTGGGTGGCCTTCGCCTCCCAGCCCGACCGGGGCGACGGCGAGGGAATGGCCGTCCAGGTCGGCACAGGCGAGACCCGCGCGGTGGCCCGCGGCTCCAGGCCCGCGCTCTCTTCCGACGGCCGCTGGGCGGCCTTCGCCGTCCTGCCCGTGGCCGCGGAGGCCGAGAAGGCCGGCAAGGACAAGCCCAAGTCGGGGATGGCCCTGGTCGACCTCGGCTCGGGAAGCGTCCAGGAGGTCGCCGGCGTCGAGCGCTTCGCCTTCTCGGAGGACGGGGCGTGGCTGGCCTGCCACCTGTTCAAGGAAGACAAGAAGGATGCCAAGCCGGAGGCCAAGACCGGGGACAAGCCCGCCTCGGCCGCCGAGGCCAAGGCCCCCGCGCTCGAGACGGGCGGCGAGCTCATCCTGCGGCGGCTGGCGACGGGCGAAGAGACGAGGGTCCCATTCGTCACCTCGTTCGCCTTCGACAAGGGCTCGACGCGCCTGGCCTACGCGACGGGCCACCCGGACGGGAAGGCCAACGGGGCCTTCCTCCGCGAGCTGGCCAAGCCCGGCCTTCCCGAGGTCAGCCTCCACGCCGCCGAAAGGGCGGCCTACAGGAACCTCTCCTGGTCGGAGGCCGAAGGCCGCCTGGCGTTCGTCGCCGGGACCCAGGACGACAAGGCCCGGGTCCGGTCCTGCTCCCTGTGGCGCTGGGACGCCAAGACGGGCCGCGCGGTCGAGGCCGTGCCCGCCGCCGCGGCCCCGGCCGGGTGGATCGTCCCGGCCAAGAACACGCTCGCCTGGAGCAAGGACGGACGGCGCCTCTTCTTCGGCCTCAAGCCGGCGGACATGGAGGAGCCCGCCGAGACGGAGAAGAAGGAGGACAAGGACGCGCCCGTCGATCTTTTCGACACGGACGCCATCCTGGCCAAGCGGGAGGTCGACGTCTGGCATTGGAACGATCCGCTGATCAACTCCCATCAGAAGAAGATGTGGAACTGGGCCAAGGACAAGACCTACGCGGCCGTCCTCCACGCCGACTCCGGCCGCGTCGTGCCGCTGGCCGACAAGGACATGCCCGACGTCGAGACCGGCGACCAGGCCCGCCACGTCCTGGGCGCCTCGGACGTTCCTTATCTCAAGGAGATCACCTGGGACGGCAGCTACCGGGACGTCTTTCTCGTTAACCTGGCGGACGGCTCCCGCAAGAAGGTCCTCACCAGGCATCCGGGCCGGCCCAGCCTCTCGCCCGGCGGCCGGGCCTTCGTCTATTATGAGCAGCGGGACTGGCACCTTCTGGACACGACGACCGGCAAGACCGTCAACCTGACGGCCGGGCTCGGCGTCCCGTTCGCCGACGAGGACCACGACACGCCGGACGAGCCGGGCGGCTACGGCGTCGCCGGCTGGATGGCCGACGATTCGGCCGTCCTGATCTACGACAAGTTCGATCTCTGGCGGTTCGACGTCCCCCTGGGCCGGGCCGTCAACCTGTCGCGAACGGAGGGCCGCAAGACGCGGACCCAGTTCCGGGTCGTCCGCCTCGACCGCGAGGCCCCCGGCTTCGGCCGCGACGAGAGGCTGCTTCTCTCGAGCGTCAACGAGCGCGACAAGAGGGAGGGCTTCTGGACGGCCCGCGTCGGGACGCCCGGCGTCACCAAGCTCCTCGAGGAGCCGCGCAAGTTCACTTTCGTGGCCAAGGCCAAGAGAAGCGACACGCTGCTCTACACCCGGCAGAGCTATGAGGAGTTCCCCGACCTCTGGACCGCGGGACCCGATCTCGCTTCTCCGAAGAAGCTGACCGACCTCAACCCCCAGATCAAGGACTTCGCCTGGGGGACGGCCGAGCTCGTCGAGTGGGCGAGCACGGACGGCGTCCCTCTCCAGGGCGTGCTGATCAAGCCCGGCAACTACGAGCCGGGCCGCCGCTACCCGGTCATCGTCTATTTCTACGAGCTGTTCTCCCAGCGCCTCCACGAGTTCAACCAGGTCGTCGTCAACCACCGGCCCTGCTTCCCGTTCTACGCCAGCAACGGCTACGCCGTCTTTCTCCCCGACGTGCGCTTCGACATCGGGCTGCCCGGCCCGTCCGAGGTCAAGTGCCTCGTGCCGGGGGCCCAGAAGCTCGTCGACATGGGCGTCGCCGACCCCGCGCGGATCGGGCTCCACGGGCATTCCTGGAGCGGCTACGGGACGGCCTATGTCGTCACCCGGACGGACTTCTTCGCCTGCGCCATCGCCGGCGCGCCCGTGGGCAACATGACCAGCGCCTACAGCGGCATCCGGTACGAATCCGGCGTCGCCCGGCAGATGCAGTACGAGAAGCAGCAGAGCCGCATCGGCGGCAGCCTCTGGGAGAAGCCGTGGCTCTATTGGGAGAACTCGCCGGTCTTTTTCGCCGACCGCGTCCGCACGCCGCTGCTCCTCATGCACGGCGACGAGGACGGGGCCGTGCCCTGGACCCAGAGCGTCGAGCTCTACCTGGCCATGCGGCGGCTGGGCAAGGACTGCGTCTTTCTCCAGTACCGCGGCGAGCCCCACCATCCCCAGAAGTACGCCAACAAGCTTGACTACTCGATCAAGATGAAGGAATATTTCGACCACTACCTCAAGGACGCGCCGGCCCCCGAGTGGCTGAGCAAGGGCGTCCTCTACAACGGAAAGTGAAGGAGGGACCTATGAAAAAGATCGTGTGCGCGGCGGCGCTCGTGCTTTTCGTGTTGGCCGGCTTCGGGCGGCTTGCGGCCGTCGATACGACGGACACCAAGCTGCTGACCCAGCCGGCGGTCTCGGCCGACCGGGTGGCCTTCGTCTACGCCAACGACCTGTGGACGGCGGGGCTCGACGGCCGGGACGTCCGGCGGCTGACCTCGGACGTCGGCATCGAGTCCTATCCGGCCTTTTCCCCGGACGGGAAATGGCTGGCCTTCAGCGGCCAGTACGACGGCAACGTCGACGTCTTCGTCGTGCCCGCGGCCGGAGGCGTCCCGCTGCGCCTGACCTGGCATCCGGGGGCCGACCTGGTCAACGGCTTCACCCCGGACGGCAGGGCCGTCCTGTTCACCTCGAACCGCTTTTCGGCCACCCGCGCCTACGCCCAGCTCTTCACGGTGCCCGTCGAGGGCGGCCAGGCCGAGATGCTGAAGATCCCCTACGCCGCGAGGGCGTCGTGGTCCCCCGACGGCCGGTTCATCGCCTATAACCCCTTCGGGGATTCGTTCCTGCAGTGGAAGAACTACCGCGGCGGGACCTTCTCGCGGGTCTGGATCTTCAATAACGCCGACCTGACGGTCGACAAGGTCCCTCAGCCCGCCGGGCGGTCGAACGACGCCGGGCCGATGTGGGCCGGCGGCAAGGTCTATTTCCGGTCGGACCGCGACGGCGAGTTCAACCTCTATTCCTATGATCCGGCTACGCGCCAGGTCCGGCGGCTGACCTCCTTCGAGGACTTCCCGGTCCTCAACGCCTCGGCGGGACCCCGGCACATCGCCTTCGAGCAGGCCGGCTCGATCCATCTCTACGACATCGAGCAGGGGCGCAGCCGGCGGCTCTCGATCGGCGTCGCCACCGACCTGCCGGAGCTGCGCGAGCGGTTCGCCAAGGGCTCGCAGTGGATCCGGGCCGCCGCCGTCTCGCCGTCCGGGGCCCGGGCCGTCTTCGAGTTCCGGGGCGAGATCGTCACCGTCCCGGCCGAGAAGGGCGACCCGCGCAATCTGACCCGGACGCCGGGGGCCCACGAACGATCGCCGGCCTGGTCGCCCGACGGGAAGTCGATCGCCTATTTTTCCGACGCATCGGGGGAGTACGAGCTCCACGTCCGGAGCCAGGACGGCAAAGGCGACGCCAAGAGCTACAAGCTCGACGGGGCCGGGTACTACGGCGCCCCGAAATGGTCGCCGGACGGCCGGAAGATCGCTTTCGCCGACAACTCCTTGACCCTGTATTGGATAGATGTCCAGACCGGGGCCGTCAAGAA
>VGJC01000205.1 GCA_016867635.1 Candidatus Aminicenantota bacterium
GACACGGGCCGCCGGACGGGCCGGCGCCCGCCCCTCGGCCGCGGGCGCCGCCGCGGCCTCCGCAACGGCCTCGCCCCTCTCGCCGATCGTCACCAGGACGTCGCCGACCTTGACGATGTCCTTGTCCTTGAAATGGAGCTTGAGGACCGTCCCGGCGTAGGGCGAGGGCATCTCGACGACGGCCTTGTCGGTCTCGATCTCGGCCAAAGTCTGGTCGGCCTTGACCTCGTCGCCCTCCTTGACCAGCCAGCGGACGACCTCGCCCTCGGTGATGCCCTCCCCGACGTCGGGGAACCGGAATGACTTGGCCATGTCAATACTCCATCAGCTGCCGGACGGCGCGCAGGACGCGCTCCGGCCCGGGGTAGTAATGGTCCTCGCTCTTGGGCAGAGGGACCGTGATGTCATGGCCCGTCACGCGGAGGACGGGTCCGTTGAGACTGAGCAGGGCCCGCTCGCCGATCGTGGCCGCGATCTCCGCGCCCAGCCCGCAGGTTTTCGGGGCCTCGTGGACGACCATGGCCCGGCCCGTTCTCTTGACCGAAGCGACGATCGTGTCCCGGTCCATGGGGCAGAGCGTCCGCAGATCGATGATCTCGATCTCGACACCGTCGGCCGCGGCCGCTTCCGCCGCTTTCCGGGCCACGGGGATCATCGCTCCCCAAGCGACCACGGTCAGGTCCTTTCCCTCCCGGACCACGGCCGCCCGGCGCAGGGGCAGTTCGTACGGGTCCTCGGGGACGTCCTGCTTTTCGGCCCGGTAGAGCTTGGTCGGCTCGAGGAAGATGACCGGGTCCTCGCTCCGGATCGAGGCGGCCAGCAGCCCTTTGGCGTCGTAGGGGCTCGAGGGCACGACGACCGTCAGCCCGGGGACCTGGCAGAAGAGGGCTTCCGTGCTCTCGGAATGGTGCTCGAGGGCCTTGACCCCCGCGCCATAGGGGGTCCGTATCGTCAGAGGGACGGTGAACCGCCCTCTCGTCCTGTTCCTCAAGCGGGCGACGTGCGAGATGATCTGATTGAAGGCCGGGTAGATGAAGCCCATGAACTGGATCTCGGGCACGGGCCGGAGGCCGAGGGCCGTCATGCCGATGGAGGCCCCGATGATGGCCGATTCGGCCAGAGGGGTGTCGATGACCCTCTCGGGGCCGAAGGCCTCGAACAGGCCGTCGGTGGCCCGGAACACGCCGCCGTCGCGGCCGACGTCCTCGCCGAGAATGATGATCCTGTCGTCCCTCTCCATCTCCTGGGCGAGGGTCCTGTTGATGGCCTGGACCATGGTCATGTTCATCGGGCGGCCTCCCCGAGGAAGGCTTTGTGGTCCTCGAGCTGGGCGGCGAGGTCCGGCGGCATCTCCGCGTAGGTATAGGCGAACAGGTCCTCGACCGTGGCGGGCGGCCTGGCCTCCGCTTCGGCGACCGCCTTCTCCACGAGCTCCGTCGACCGGTCCTGGAGCTCTTTTTCGAGCTTCGCGTCCCACAGGCCCTTCTTTTCGAGGTGGAGGCGGAGCCGGAGGAGGGGATCGCGCCGCTCCCATTCCCGGACCTCCTCCTTCGTCCGGTACCGTCCGGAGTCGTCCGAGGTCGTGTGGTCGCCCATCCTGTAAGTGTAGGCCTCGATGAGCGTCGGGCCCTTGCCGTTGCGGGCGTTGTCGAGGGCTTCGCGGGCCGCGGCGTGGACGGCCAGAATGTCGTTGCCGTCCACCTGGACGCCCGGGAAGCCGTAGGCCGCGGCCTTCTGGGCGATGGTCGCGGCGGCCGTCTGTTTCGCCCGGGGGACGGAGATGGCGAACTGGTTGTTGACGCAGAAGAACACGTTGGGCGTCCGGAAGACGCCGGCCATGTTCAGCCCCTCGTGAAAGTCGCCTTCGGAGGTGGCCCCGTCGCCGAACGTGGCGACGACGGCGATGGGGAGCTTCCGGTACCGCGCGGCCAGCCCGGCCCCGACGGACTGGGGGATCTGCGAGCCGACGGGGATCGCGACGGGATAGATGTTCAAGCTGTCGGGCGTCCGCAGGCCGGCCTCGTTGCCCATCCAGAAATGGTAATGGTCGGCCAGCGGGTAACCGAGCGTGAGATACAGGCCGAGGTCCCGGAAATAGGGGAACAGCCAGTCGCCCTTCGTCATGGCCGAGGCCAGGCCCACCTGGCAGGCTTCGTGGCCCAGATTCGAGGCATAGGTCCCGAAGCGCCCCTGCCGCTGGAGCTTGAGGGCCTTGGCGTCGACGGTCCGGGTCAGGACCATGCGCTCGTACATCGCCCGGAGCTCCGGGTCCGAAAGGCCGGGGTCGAGGCCGGCGCGGGCCGAGCCCTTTTCGTCGAGGATCTGGAGCCGTTCCCCTTTGAGAGGATCGAAGCGCTCGATCATCGCTTGAGGGCCCACTCCTTGAGCTTCTCGAATTCGACCTCGCCGCAGATGGCGTCCTGGGTGTCGGGGTTGAAGAAGGTCGGCACCCGGAGCTGGCCGCCGCACTTCGGGGCGAGCGCCGAGCGGTAGGACCGCATGAGGTCGGCGTTCTTCTCGTCGTGCCAGACTTCGCGCTTGTCGATGCGGACGCCGGACTCCTGCTCGAGCTTCTCGACGAGCGGCATCATCTTCTTGCAATGGGGGCACTCGCGCCCGTGGAACATCAGCAGATCGGCCATCATTTCCTCCTGACGAAAAGTCCGCACCAGCATTCCCCGTCCCGGACCCCCTTGTAGGTCTCATGGATGGTGAAGTTGCAGGGGCAGACGATCTTGAGATCCTCTTCCCAGTCCTTGGCGCACAGCCGGCAGGGGCAGTATTTGAGACCGTGGTTGGCCTCGTTGGCGAAGACGCCCTCGATGAGCATCCCGACCTTTTCTCGGTCGGGGTTGACCTCGAACTCCTGGCCGGCCGCGAAGCGCTCGATGGCCGCCCGGAACTCGCCGGGCGTCAACGTGATGCCGGGGCCGCCGCCCAGGATCCCGCGGGCCTCGTCGGCCGAGATCTCGACGTAGGCGTTGAGGACCTTGCAGGTGGGGCACAATTCGGGGGGGGCGACCCCGTAGTGGATGTCGTTGCAGACGAAACATCGCCAGTAGCGTTTCTTCATCGACGCCCTCCGCTCGGGATTCTCGACTAATATACTAGGAAATGAAGAAGAGGTCAAATCTCCGTCTAAAAGTTGATGACCAGGGAGGTCGTCAGGAACGTGTCGAGGCTCTTGAGCGGGACGTTCACGAACAGGCCCGTCGGCAGGCCCGCGGGGTCGTACAGCGGCAGGCTCTGCAGGGCGGGGACACGGGTGTAGAACATCCTCAGGCTGACCTTGAGGGCCAGGGACTTGGAGACCGCGGCCGTAAAGGAATTGGTCCAGTCGTACCGCCAGTCCCTGGTGTTCTTGAGATTGTCGTCGAAAACGAATTGCGAGGTGAAGGAGGAGCTGTCGGACAGCTTCTGTTCGCCGAAGAGATTGAACCGGAACCCGGCGAACGAGGTCGCCTCCAGGCCGACATACTCCCTCCGGGTGTAGGTCAGGCCGGCGTCCGCCTTGATCTTGGTCCTCTCGGCCTCGAGCAGGGTGTATCCCAGCCCGGCCGTGAACATGACGCGGCCGGCCACGCCGGCGAACCGGTTGCGGTCCCAGATCAGGCCCGCCTGGCCCAGGAGCTTCTTCGAGATCCGGCGCTCATATTGGCCCGACAGGAGGTAGTTCTCGGCCACCAGCGCTTTGACGGCCTGCTCGATGATCTCGAAGTCCTCCTCCGTGCCGACAGCCCGCCGGGTGAACATCGTGTTATTGCTGCGCAGGGCATAGGCCTTGAACGTGAGGATGTCCTTTTCCCACTTCCGGACAAACGTCGTGCCCAGGCTGAAGGCCGAGGTGGCCGTGTTGCCGCCCGTGGCGACGTAGCTGAGCTCGGCCGTGGCTTTCCAGGGTCCGAGGAGCCCGGGCTTCTCGACCTCCTGGCCGATCCCGGCGGCAGGGCCCAGGGCGAGAACGGCCAGGAACAGCACGGCCGCGGCTCTGCCGGCGGCCTTCCTGAAGATCGTTCGGTTGCGCATCGTTAAGGTCTCCTGTCTGGTCTATGACCGGCCCG
>VGJC01000206.1 GCA_016867635.1 Candidatus Aminicenantota bacterium
CATCGGGTTGAAGTGCTCGTAGAGCGCGGGGACGAGGCGCACGCCGAACTCCTTGACCACGCGCGCGGCCTTGAGCCCCTTCTTATGGTTCTCGAAGCGCTTCTCGGGCGAAAGGCCCGTCATGCCGACGTAGTACCCGGCCTTCCCGTCGCCCTTGGGGTTCCGGAGGTAAACGACGTAAACGCTGTAGTGGCAAGAGGCCGCCAGCCGGATCTTCCGCTTTTTCTTGGCTCCGGCAGCCGTCGTCAGTTTCCGTCCGATTCGCCCCACTCGGGCTTCTCCTGAACCAGACGGCCGAGGCTTCATCTGGATCCCCTACGGCAGTTAGGGTACCACGGCGACATCGGCGGTTTCAAACGACTACTTAGGATGAATTCACCCAGAGGGCAGGCGCCCCAGTATGCTCCGGCCGAACTCGAGGCAGTCGGGCCGGCGCAGCAGATCGTAGTCCTTGAGGGGCGGCAGGCCGAGCCGTTCGTATAGATCTTTCACGATCTTGTAGTCTTCAGGGGACATCAGGACCTTGGTGACGCGGCCGTTGAAGACCCGGCCGGGCACGCCGGCATCGGCCTTGCACAGGGGGGCCAGGTAGTCGTCGATATAGGTCTTCTTCTGCTCGGCCCCCACGGGCTTTTCGAGGTTGCCGCAAACGGCGAACAGGCCCCGGACCTTGCCCTGGATGGCGACGGCGTTGGCCTGGATGAGCTCCGAGAATTCCCGCGGGCCTTTGCCGCCCTGGATGGCCGTGCCCAGCACAAGATGGTCGAAGGCGGCCAGATCGGGCTTCTGGCGGGCGTCGAACACCGCGGCCATCCCGCCCAGGCCTTCGGAGATCCAAACGCCGGCGTCGCGCGCCGTCCCGTACCATGTACCGAAGATCACGGCCCATTTGTCTTTGCCCGGCCTGGGGATGAATTGGGCCGGGGCACCGTGGCCCATGACGCAGGCCGTGCCTAACCCCGCCAGGCTCATGTTCAAGAAGCGTCGTCTTCTCATCGGTGCCTCCCTGCCATAATGCTAGCCCCTTTAGATCTATAGATCTCGCGCCAGTGTCCGATCTGGGCTATTTATTCCGATCCCACTTCAGGGCTTTGGCCACACTTTCTAGAGGCAGCCGTTTTTCATTCGCTCGCTGCTCGAAGGATCCAAGGTCCGCGGCGCGCCCGCGCTATCAAGATACATGTTATCAAGAATGGACCCCCCCGCCAATAGCCTTCGTCAATTCCATCGAATTCCCATATTGTGAGAAAATCCCCAAGCCTAGGCGTCTTTCCTATTGCTTGACAAAGGCTTGAACAAAGCAAATTCAGCGTTCTGGAGATATGTAACTAACGTTCAGTTGCATATCTCACAAGACTCGGTTATCATATACATGAGCCGCCATATAAAGCTTCTCAAGCGGAAAGGATTCCTTCCATGAAAAACACAATGCGCCATAAGGGCTTCATCGGCTCCATCCAATACAGCCCCGAGGACGAGTGTTTTCACGGACGGATCGAGGGCATCGATGACCTCGTCTCATTCGAGGGCCGTTCCGTGGACGAGCTCAAGAAGAGCTTCCAAGAGGCGGTCGAGGATTATCTCGAGCTCTGCCGGACGACCGGGAAGGCTTTGGCGAGATCGTACAAGGGGACTTTCAACGTTCGAGTCTCCCCCGAGCTCCACAGGCGTGCCGTGCGCAAGTCGATCAGCGAGGGCATCTCGCTCAACCGCCTGGTCCGCCGGGCCATCGAAAAAGAAGTCGGATCGCCCTGAGCCTCAGTCGACGATCTCGTATTTCATTTGGGGTCGGACCACCTTATGTGATTTATTATCAACCCATTATCTGTTCCTCGGGCCTTCCCAACAGCTTGGCGGGGGGCCGAGCCGCGCGTTTTTGATGGCAAAACCGTATTAAACAGGCGAGGTGAACGCAATGAGCCCGTCGACCCGATCGTGTAGGTTAATCGAGCCAGTCGATATCGACCGCCCGGCCGAGCTTTTCGAACTCCCGGTCGCCGGTGACGAGCGGGGCGCGCTCGCGGACGGCCGTCGACGCCGCGAAGCAGTCGGCGTACGACAGGGCATGGGCGGCCTTCATCCGGGCCGCCTCGATGACGTGCTCGAAGGAGTTGTCGATCACCGTGACGGGCAGGCTGGGCAGGATGACGTTCAGGAAGTAGTCGGCCTCCCCGACGCCGCGCGCCCTGGCCAGGATGTAGTAAACTTCCCCAACATTGACGGCGTTGATGAGGAGGTCCGCGTCGTCCGAGGCCAGCATCTCCTTGACCTGGCGGTGCCCGCCTTCCCCCTGGAGGTAGGCCAGGAGCGCGTAGGCGTCAAGAACCTTTCTTGTCTTCACGCCGACGGTCCTTCCGCCGCTCGTCGAGCAGGGCTTTGGTGAGCGACGGCCCTTTCTTGAAGAACCCGTGGAAGTGCTCGACGGGGTTTTCGGGGATGGGCCGGATCTCGATGTGGTCGCCCACGGCCGTGACCGAGACCCGCATCCCAGGCCTGAGGCCGATACGGTCGCGCTCCTTCTTGGGGATGACGACCTGGCCCTTCGCTGAAGTGACGACCGCGGGCATGGTTGAACTCCTGTTGATTTCGTTGAACGCTTCTTCTTTTAGTATAACCATGCAGCGGTCCTCCGTCAAGGCCTTCTTCTTTCACATGAGTAGACGATCGACAGGGCCGCCGATTCTCATCGGTAGTAAATAAGCGGCTTGACAATACTGGTCAATATGACCATATTATTGATGCCAGAGTGTTCCTGAGGAGAAAGATAAGGAGGCCGCCGTGATCTCGATCCCCTTGACCGAAGCGAAAGCGAGAATTTCGGGCCTCGTCGAGCGTCTCATCAATCTGAAGGAGCCCATCATGATCACCAAGCACGGCAAGCCTGTCGCGACGCTCATCCCCTACGAGGAATGGGAGAAGATCGAGATCTCCAAGGCCGGAGGATTGGGCTCGGTCCCTCCGCCCGCTACGGACCATGACGCGGCCGTCGATGCCATGGTCGACGAGATCTACGAAGCCCGGACGAAGGCCCGGGCCCGCAAACCGGCCCTCTGATGTATCTCTTCGACACCGACGTCCTGAGCGCGCTCGCCAAAAAACGACGGCCTGAGGGGCTGATGGCCAGGCTGGCCGCGACCCCCCGAGCGGCCCAATTCACCACGGCCGTCAATGTCGCCGAGATCTGCTACGGGCTATTCAAGCTGGAGGCCGCGAGCGGCGCGGGTGCTTCCCGCGATCTCCTGGAGTTCTTCGAAAAGCAGGTCTTCCCCCGCCTCACGGTCCTGCCCTTCGAGATGGAGGACGCCCGGGCTTACGGCCGGATCAAAGCGACGCTCGAGCGCAAGGGCCGCCCGCGCTTCGAACCGGACCTGCAGATCGCCGCGATCGCCCTGAGGCACCGCCTGACCGTCGTCACGGCCAACGTCCGCCATTTCCAGGGAATACCCGGCCTGCGCGTCGAGAACTGGCTCTAGTCGGGGTCGGACCACTTTATGTGATTTTATATCAACCACTTAGATGTTCCGAGAGCTTGCCCATCAGTTTAGGGGGAGGCCATTTTGCGCGTTTTTTGTGGCAAAAACGCAAAAACTGAAACGTGCGTTGACAATCCGCGCAGATAAACCAGCACCGGATATATGCCCCCACTTCCCGGCTGCGCAGGCAGGCGGATGGAAGCATTCGCTGATCCGGCCGAGAAACAGCCGGGGATTTGAGGCTCGTCCTTCTACCTGATGACCACCGCCGGGACGCCCGCGTCGCTGACCATCTTGTTGAACGCCGCCACGTCCTTCTCCAGGATCGTGCCCAGCTTGGCCAGTTCGGCGCGGGCCGTCGCCGCCAGCTCTTCGTAGAGCCCCACCGATTGATCGGTCGGCCGGGCGTCGGCCGAGGCCACGACCATGGCCAGCGCGGCCAGCTTGTTGTCGAGCCGGATGGGATAGTTCAGCGGGTCCTGTCCGCTCTTGGACTTGGCCTGGATGAGAACGTCCTCGACCGCCGTCAGCTTTTCCGCGATGGCCCGGGCCGCCCCGCCGATCTCCTTG
>VGJC01000207.1 GCA_016867635.1 Candidatus Aminicenantota bacterium
GTCGCAGTGGAAGGGCGACCCGTTCAAGGCCTGGGTCGAAAAGGGGCGGGTCTACGGACGCGGCGTCGAGGACAACCAGCAGGACATGGTCGCTTCCCTGTTCGCCGTCAAAGCCCTCCAGGCCGAGGGCATCGCCCCCCCCGCCGACATCGGCATCGCGCTGGTCGCCGACGAGGAGACGGGAAGCGCGAAAGGCATCGATTACGTCCTGCGGAACAACAAGTCCTTCCGCAAGCAGGACCTGATCATCGTCCCCGACGCGGGGGACGAGAAGGGCACGATGATCGAGGTCGCCGAAAAGGGCATTCTCTGGCTGAAGTTCAAGACGCTCGGAAGACAGGCCCATGGCTCGACCCCCGAAAAGGGCGTCAACAGCTTCAAGGCGGCCTCTTTCTTGGTCACCGCCCTCAACGGGCTCTATCAAACGTACGCCGGACGGGACGGGCTTTTCGATCCTCCCATCTCGACCTTCGAGCCGACCAAGAAAGAGGCCAACGTCCCGAACGTCAACACCATCCCCGGCGAGGACGTCTTCTACATGGACAGCCGCATCCTCCCCAAATACCCCGTCGCGGACGTGGAGAGGGCGGTCCGCAAGATCGCCGACGGCATCGAGAAGAAATTCAAGGTCGGCATAACGATCGAGGTCCAGCAGAAGGCCCCGGCCGCGCCGCCGACCGCGGCCCAGGCCCCGGTCGTCCTGGCGCTCAAGAGGGCCGTCAAGGCCGTCTACAGGAAGGAGGCCAAGGCCAAAGGGATCGGCGGCGGCACGGTGGCCGCCGTGTTCCGCCGGGCCGGCTTCCAAGCCGCCTGCTGGTCCAAGCTCGACGAGACCGCCCACCAGCCGAACGAGTACTGCGTCATCGACAACATGGTGGGCAACGCCAAGGTCTTCGGCCACGTCTTCCTGCAGGATTGAGGCCTCGGCCGGCGCGGGCCGGGACCTCTAAGAATGGACGCGCTGGACCCGCTGGGCGACGCGCACGGTGTTGAGGTGGATGTCCACCGTGTCCTCGATATCCGGGGCGTATCCCCCGGCCAGGACGACGGCCACGGGGATGCCCCGTGCCCGGGCGCTTCCGATGACGATCTTATCCCTTTCCTTCAGGCCTTCCTTGGTCAGCTTCAGGCCCCCCAGCTGGTCCTTTTCATAGGGGTCGGCGCCGGCCAGGTAGAGGACGAGGCCGGGGCCGAACTCCTCGAAGATCCTCGGGACGTGGGCCCGGACCGCGCCCAGATAGGGATCGTCACCGTCGCCGGACCAAAGGCCCACATCCAGGGAACCGGACGGCTTATCGGAGGGATAGACGTCCATCTGATGGACGGAGAAGGTGAACACCTCCTCCCGCCCGGCGAAGGCGGCCGCCGTGCCGTTCCCGTGATGGACGTCCATGTCGACGATCATGACCTTGCGGACCCGCTTTTCCGCGATCATCTTGGCGGCGGCCACGGCCACGTCGTTCAGGACGCAGAACCCCTCGCCGTGGTCCGGGAACGCGTGGTGGAAACCGCCCCCGATGTGGACGGCCAGCCCGTCCTCCAGAGCTTTGCGGGCGGTCAGGATGGTCCCCCCCACGGCCAGCCGGGCGAAGCGGACGAGCTCCGGGGAAAAGCGCATCTCCAGGGCCTGGAGCTCGGCCCGGCTGAGGGCGGCCTCGCGCAGACGCTTGAGATATTTCGGGGTGTGAACGAGGAGGACCTCCTCGTCGGTGGCCGCCCGGGATCTGAAGAAGCGGTCTTTTCGGGCCCCCATCATGAGCAGGTTCTCGTAGATGATGCGGTACTTCTGGAGGGGAAAGACGTGCTTCCCGACGTCGACCATCCAGTAGTCCTTGCTGTAGACGAACTTGAAGGGGAAGCGTTTTCCGAAGAGGACCCGGAACAGATCGGCCAGATCGCCCATGAAGGCCGGAGTTTATCAAATTTCGCCGGCCCGGTAAACCCGGCGGCGGCGGTCAGCGCTTGCGGACCGGTTTCTTCGCCGCCGCGGCCGGCTTGGCCTTGGCCTTGGGCCCGGCCTTGACCGGCCGGCGGGAGGCGGGTTTCGCGGCCTTGGCGCCGGGGGGGTTCGCCAGGGCCGCCCGGGCGGCCGCCAGGCGGGCGATGGGCACCCGGAAGGGCGAACAGCTGACGTAGTTCAGGCCGAGGAGGTGGCAGAACTCGATGCTCGAGGGGTCGCCGCCGTGCTCTCCGCAGATGCCCAGCTTGATCCCGGGCCTGGTCCGGCGGCCCTTGTCCACGGCCATGCGCATGAGCTGGCCCACGCCCGCCCGGTCGATGACCTCGAACGGGTCCTTGGCGTAGATGTCCTTCTGAAGATAGGGGATGAGGAACCGCCCGGCGTCGTCGCGGCTCAAGCCCAGCGTCGTCTGGGTCAGGTCGTTCGTCCCGAAGCTGAAGAATTCGGCCGCGGAGGCGATCTCGTCGGCGGTCAAAGCGCCGCGCGGGATCTCGATCATCGTCCCGACCAGGTACTTGAAGCGGACTCCCTGCTCCCTCATGACGGCCTCCGCCGTCTCGCGGACGATCCGCGCCTGATCCTCGAGCTCCTTGACGTGCCCGACGAGCGGGATCATGACCTCGGGCTCGACGGGGATGCCCTTTTTCTTCGTCTGGGCGGCGGCCTCGAAGATGGCCCGGGCCTGCATCGCGGTGATCTCGGGATAGATGATGCCCAGCCGGCAGCCGCGCAAACCGAGCATGGGATTGAACTCGTGCAAGGACGAGACCCGGTCCCTGACTTTCTCGTAGGGGATGCCCATGGTCTCGGCCAGGGCCCGCTGGTCCTTCTCCTCGTGGGGGAGGAACTCGTGGAGCGGGGGGTCGATCGTCCGGATGGTCACCGGGCGGCCGTCCATGACCTCGAAGATCCCGGCGAAATCCAGGCGCTGGAGCGGCAGGAGCTTGGCCAGGGCGGCCTCTCGGGCTTCCAGGGTGTCGGCCAGGATCATTTCCCGCATCGGGCCGATCTTGCCCTCGCCGAAGAACATGTGCTCGGTCCGGCAGAGGCCGATGCCCTCGGCGCCGAAGGCCACGGCGTTCAGGGACTGGTCGGGCTGGTCGGCGTTGGTCCGGATCTTCAGTGTCCGGTGCTTATCCGCCCACGCCATGATCTTGGCGAAGGTCCGATAGACGGGGGCCTTGGCCGGGTCGAGCGTCCGGTCGATGAGGACCTGCAGGACCTCGGACGGCCGGGTGCTGATCTTGCCTTCGATGACCTGGCCGCTCGTGCCGTCGATCGAGATCCAGTCGCCCTCCTTCAGGGCCTTGCCGCGGACGGTCATCGTCCTCCGGGCGTAGTCGACGGCCAGGTCGCCGCAGCCGGCGACGCAGACCTTGCCCATCTGCCGGGCGACGAGAGCGGCGTGGGAGGTCATCCCGCCCCGGGCCGTCAGGATGCCCTCGGCCGCGCTCATGCCCTTGATGTCCTCGGGGGAGGTCTCGATGCGCGTCAGGATGACCTTCTCGTGGCGCTTGGCCCAGGCTTCGGCGTCGACGCTGTTGAAGACGATCCGGCCCGTGGCCGCCCCGGGCCCGGCGTTCAGGCCCTTCGTCAGAAGCCGGCCGCCCTTGACCGCGGCCTCCTTCTCGGTCAGGTCGAAGACCGGGCGGAGGAGCTGGTTGAGCTGGTCGGGCTCGATGCGCGACAGGCCCTCCTTCTCGCTGATGAGCTTCTCGTCGACCATGTCGACGGCGATCTTGATGGCCGCGAAGGCCGTCCGTTTCCCGGTCCGGCACTGGAGCATGTAGAGGCGGCCGCGCTCGATGGTGAACTCGATGTCCATCATCTCCCGGAAATGCCGCTCGAGGACGTGCCGGATGCGCTCGAGCTCGGCGTAGGAGCGGCGGTCGTCCTTCTTGAGGTTCGCGATCGGCAGGGGGGTCCGCGTCCCGGCCACGACGTCCTCGCCCTGGGCGTTCATCAGGTACTCTCCGTAGAAGACGTTCTCGCCCGTGGCCGCGTCGCGGGTGAAGGCGACGCCCGTGCCGGAGTCGGCGCCCATGTTGCCGAAGACCATCATCTGGACGTTGACGGCC
>VGJC01000208.1 GCA_016867635.1 Candidatus Aminicenantota bacterium
TTACCTGATGAACGCCATCCAGGCGGGCAAGATCTATGCCGGCGAGCATCCCAAGTTCAGGGAGTACCTGAACCGCCTCTACGACATGGTCCAGGAGATCCTCGCGGACCGCAAGGAGCTCGTCCTGGGCACGGTCGGCGGCGAGGCGGCCTGGGAGGACGAGATCTTCTTCAACCTCCGCGGCAAGCTCGGCCTGCTCATCGATTTCCTGGAGAAGAACGGCGTCGAGAGGATCATCTTCCAGCAGGGCCTGCGCTTCGAGGAGCTGCGCCAGTTCATCATCTTCCTGACCCGGGTGAAAAGGCAGGAGAAGATCAGCGAGCAGGAATACTTCACCCTCCACGGCATCCAGAACATCCGGGCCGGGAAGCTGAGGGCCATGGTCAAGGCCGAGGGGGAGGCGGCCGAGGCCGAACAGACCCGCGTGAAATACGAGGGCTCCGTCCAGACGGTCTCCCACGCCCTCAACGTCGTCCTCGAGGAGGAGGAGGTCGACTACCTCGACCTGCGCTTCAACATCCTGGGCATCATGGAGGACTTCGTCGGCCGCCACCAGGAGCTCCTCAACCTCGTCTCGGTCAAGCGCCGGGACCTGGTGACCTTCGTCCATCTCCTCAACGTCACCCTGCTGTCCATGTTCTTCGGCTCGAAGCTCCAGTTCTCCAAGGACGACGTCCTGGACCTGGGCATCGCCGCCCTCTACCACGACGTCGGCAAGCTCTACATCTCGCTCAAGGTCATCCAGAAGAAGGACAAGCTGTCGGAGGGCGAATTCGTCCAGGTCCGCAATCACCCCCTGCTCGGGGCCCGGATCCTCGACGGCTACAAGGACTCCCTGGGCATGCTGCCCATCATCGTCGCCTACGAGCACCACCTCCGCTACGACCTGACCGGCTACCCCAAGTCGCCCTACGCCCGCAAGCCCCACCCGGCCTCCATGATGGTCACCATCTGCGACGTCTACGACGCCTTGGCCCTCAAACGGTCCTACAAGAAGGATTATCCGCCCGAGAAGATCCACGAGCTGATGACCCTCGACCGGGGCAAGATTTTCGACCCGGAGCTCCTGGACAAGTTCTTCCAGTTCATGGGCGTCTGGCCCCTGGGGACCCTGGCCTCCCTGAGCGACGGCCGGGTCGGCGTCGTCCGGGCCGTCAACGAACAGGACATCTTCCGCCCGTCCGTCCAGATCATCGCCCCGGAGAACGCCGGCGAGATGGTCGATCTCACCCAGGCCCCGGATGTCCGCATCGTCAGGTCCCTGAACCCCCACCACGAGGGGGCCGAGTACCTGCCCCTCATCGGCCTCCAGGCGCCCCCTCCCGGCCCCGAGCTCGAGGACGAAGAGCCGGCCGACGACGACTGAAGGAGAAGGAACATGTGCGGCATCATCGGTTGCGCGGCGTCGCGGGATATCGTCCCGGACCTGCTCGAAGGATTGCGGCGGCTCGAATACCGAGGCTACGACTCGGCCGGGATCGCCGTCCTCAACGGGGGCCGGATCGAACGCCGGCGGGTCAAAGGCAAGATCCGGGACCTCGAGGACCATCTCCGGTCGAGCTCCGTCGCCGGGCCCTGCGGCATCGGCCACACGCGGTGGGCGACCCACGGGCGGCCGAGCGAGGACAACGCCCATCCCCACACGGATTGCACGGGGACCCTGGCCCTGGTCCACAACGGGATCATCGAGAACTACTGGGCGCTGAAGGAGAGGCTGCGCGCCGAGGGCCACGTCTTCCGGACGGAGACGGACACGGAGGTCATCGTCCACCTCCTCGAGAACCACTACAACGGTTCCCTGGAGGAGGCCGTCCGCAGGACGGTCGCCGAGCTCGAAGGCTCCTTCGCCGTGGCCTGCGTCTCGCATCGCGAGCCGGACAGGATCGTCGCCGCCCGCAACGGGCCGCCCGTCGTCATCGGGCACGGCTCGGGCGAATCCTTCGTCTCGTCGGACATCACGGCGCTTCTCCAGCACACGCGGCGCGTGTCCTATCTCGCGGACCGCGAGATCGCCGTCCTCACGTCCTCCGGGGTCCGCTGCACGACGTTCGCCGGGGAGCCCGTCGAGAAGCCGGTCGAGGTCCTGACGTGGGAAGCGGAGATGATCGAGAAAAAGGGCTTCGCCCACTTCATGGCCAAGGAGATCTTCGAACAGCCCGACGTCGTCCGCGATTCCCTGAAAAGCCGCCTGTCCCTCGAATCGGGCCGCGTTTTCCTGGGTGACGCCGGCATCGACCCCAAGATCTTCCGGGACTCCAAGCGGGTCGTCCTGGTGGCCTGCGGCACCTCCTACCACGCCGGCCTGGTCGGCAAGTACCTCCTGGAAACGCTGGGCCGCGTGCCCGTCGACGTCGAATACGCCTCCGAGCTCCGGGCCCGCGATTTCACCATGGACCGCGGGACCCTGGTCCTGGGCATTTCGCAGTCCGGCGAGACGGCCGACACCCTGGCCGCCCTGCGGGCCGTGCGCGACCAGGCCCGGGCCGTCGTGGCCGTCACGAACAGCGTCAACTCGACCATGGCCCGGGAGGCGGACGGCGTTCTCAACACCCACTCGGGGCCGGAGATCGGGGTCGCCGCGACCAAGACCTTCGTCGGCCAGATGGCCGCCCTGTCGCTCTTCGCCCTGGCCTTCGCCCAGGCCAAGAAAACCATCGGGCCGGAGGCCGTCCGGCCCCTCATCGAGGAGCTCCAGCGGGTGCCGCACAAGATGGAAACGGTCCTCGCGAGGGCCGCCGACATCGAGCGGGTCGCCCGGAATTTCCTGAGCTGCGAGCACTACCTTTTCCTGGGCCGCTGGATCAACTTCCCCATCGCCCTGGAGGGGGCCCTCAAGCTCAAGGAGATCTCCTACACGCATGCCGAGGGCTACGCCGGCGGGGAGATGAAGCACGGCCCCATCGCCCTGATCGACGAGGGCATGACGACCCTGGCCCTCGTCCCCCGCGACCGGGTCTACGAGAAGATGCTGGGGAACATCTCCGAGGTCCAGGCCCGCGGCGGCCGGGTCCTGGCCGTGGCCTTCGAGAACGACGCCAAGGCCCGGAACGTGGCCGAAGAGGTGTTCCCCATCCCCGAGGTCCATCAGCTCTTTTCGCCGTTCCTGACCGTCCTCCCTCTCCAGCTTTTTGCCTACTACGCGGCCGCCGCCAAGGGGCTGGACGTCGACCAGCCGCGCAACCTGGCCAAGAGCGTCACGGTCGAATGATGTTGCGGAGGACCGGCGGTTTCCGGTATAACTGGGTCATCCGGCCATGAGGAGACATCGATGAGAAAACGTCACATGTTGCGCCTCGGCGCCGTTCTCGTTTCCGCCGCGGCCGTCCTCTTCGCCTCCGGCGCCCCCGTCGCCGCGAAGAAGGCCCGGGCCGTCTTCCGGGAGACGGCCCACGACTTCGGCAAGGTCAAGCAGGGCGAGGTCCTGGTCCACGAGTTCGTCTTCAAGAACGAGGGCGACGAGCCTCTCGTCGTGGAACGGGTGGAGACGACGTGCGGCTGCACGGCGGCCCTGCTCTCCGAGCAGAAGATCGAGCCGGGCAAGGAGGGCCGGGTCAAGGCCACGTTCGACACCCGCGGATACTCGGGCCGCATGACGCGCTACGTCATCCTGGTCTCCAACGACGCCGAGAAGAAGCGCCGGGAGCTGGCCCTGACGGTCGACATCCAGGTCCCGCCGTCGGCTAAGATCGATCTCGACGTCTACAACATCGAACTGGGCCTGAGCCTCGAAGGCGAATCGCCCTCGGTCAAGATCAAGGTCAAGAGCGTCGGCGAGCGGGAGCTCCAGGTGGACATGTCCCACGAGGAGATCCGGTTCTTCGCCGGCGGCAAACCCCTGTCCTTCCCGCTGCGCATCCCGGCCGGGGATTCCCGGGAGGTCGAGCTGCGTTTCACGCCCCAGACGAGAACGGGCTCGTTGCGGGACTACGTCCTGATCAAGTCGAACGACCC
>VGJC01000209.1 GCA_016867635.1 Candidatus Aminicenantota bacterium
TTGTAGTTGAGGTTACCGACGTAGAGCTTTTGGAAGGACATTCAGAATACCTCCTGACTCTCCCGTGGTTGCCGGACCCTGGGCCGGGCCGGACGCGACGGGAGGCGGACTTATTCTCTACAATTCAGGAACGCAAATCAAGCCCGCCCGATCAATATTCGGGACCTCTCCGTTCCCCGGGGATCCCCGGGCCGCGGGTCTTTCGCCGGCCGCCGCGTTTCTGGTATAGTTGACACGCCGCCGGCCGGGACCGATGACCCGCCGGAGCGCGAGGAGTGTCCATGAAAAAAGGAACCTACGTCGCTCTCATCCTCCTGTTCTTCTTCTTCCTGGCCGCCGCCGGGCTCATCTCGCTCTTCGTTCTGGAATTCAGCCGGCCTCGAGCCGACGTCCCGGCCCGGGCCTATCTCGACATCAGCCTCGGCGGCCCCGTCGCCGAGACCGCCCCGCAGGACGTCTTCACGACGCTCTTCCTCGGACGCCCGCCGCTCGCCCTCCACGACCTGTGGATGAACCTTCGCAAGGCCCGGGTCGACAACCGTGTCCAGGCCGTTCTCGTGCGGCTCAACCTCCTTCAGTGCGACTGGGCCAAGGCCGCCGAGATGCGCGACGCCATCCTCGAATTCCGGCGTTCGGGGAAGCCCGTCTACGCGTACATCGAGGAGGCCCCGGATTTCGACAAGGAGTACTTCATCGCCACGGCCTGCGACCGGATCATCCTCCATCCCCTGGGTTGGCTGGGCGTCAACGGCATCGGCGGGCACGTTCCCTTCTTCAGGGAGGCCCTCGACAAGCTGGGCGTCAAGGCCGAGTTCGAGCACGTCGAGGAATACAAAACGGCTTACCACATGTTCACCGAAAAAGGCTTCACCGCGCCCCACCGCGAGGAGATGGAGTCCCTCTACGCCGATCTTTTCGACCAGTATCTCGAAGCCGTCGCCGCGGCCCGCGGCAAGGACCGGGACGAGGTCCGGGCCCTCATCGACCGGGGGTTCTACCAGGGCGAGCGGGCCAAGGAGGCCGGCCTCGTCGACGACTGCCTCTACGAGGACCAGGTCGGTGAACTCCTCCGGCAGGACGGGCGGAAGCTGTCCCGGGTCCGGTTCGACGAATACACGCGCGTCAAGGCCTCCTCCGTAGGCCTCGAACGGGGCCGCAAGGTCGCCCTCATCTACGCTTCGGGGATGATCATGACCGGCGAAAGCCTGCCCCAGGTCATGGGCGGGACGACCATGGCCCGTTGGATCCGGACCGCGCGCGAGGACGCTTCGATCAAGGCCATCGTCCTGCGCGTCGACAGCCCGGGCGGATCGTCGGTGGGGTCGGACGTCATCTGGCGCGAGGTCGAGCTGGCCCGGCGGGAGAAGCCGGTCGTCGTCTCCATGTCCGACGTGGCCGGCTCGGGGGGGTATTGGATCTCGATGGCCGCGACCCGGATCGTCGCCCAGCCCCAGACCCTGACCGGGTCCATCGGCGTCCTGGCCGGGAAGTTCAGCGTGGAAGGGCTCGCCGACAAGCTCGGCATCACCACGGAAAAGCTGGCCTACGGCGAGAAGGCCGACATCTTCTCCCCCTTCCGTCCGTTCACCGCCGCGGAACGCAAGGTCCTGAAGGACGAGATCCTCTGGACGTACGACCGGTTCCTGGAAAAGGCCGCCGCGGGCCGCGGCCTGGCCAAGGAGGACGTCGACAAGGCCGGCAAGGGCCGCGTCTGGACCGGCCGCCAGGCCCTCGAGCTCAAGCTCGTCGACGGGCTCGGCGGCCTGACGACGGCTCTCGGCCTGGCCAAGAAGGAGGCCGGCATTTCGGCCGAGGAAGAGGTCCGCCTGGTCATCTGGCCCAAGAAGCGGTCGGTCTGGCGATCCCTTTTCGGGCGCCCCGAGATCGGCCTCGGCCTCAAGGGCCCGGCCGCGATCGAGCGGGCCCTCGAGACGTTCCGTCTCATGGACCGGACCCGGATCTGGGCCGTTATGCCCCTTTGGGCCGAACCGCAATAACGATAACGGCTGCCCCGAGATGATCGATCCGTGAACGACAAGGCCGAGCATGGATCGGCGCCTTCGTGAATAGTCTAGAAGGCGAAGGAGGAGGGGCAGATGGTCTTGAACTCGCAGTAATTGCACGTGTGCCAGTCGGGCCGGGCCGCGAAATCGCCGGCCCGGATGCCCTCGGCCGCTTCCCGGATCTTCTCTCCCGCCCGGCGCAGCTCCTTCTCTCCCTTGACGGCCCGGCCGACGATATCGGACTCCAGGAAATGAAGGCGGGTCTCGACCGGGAGGAGGCCCTCGGTCTTCAGGAAAGACAGGGCATAGACATCCATCTGCAGGCTGTCGGCGGTCCGCCGGTCGGCTTCCTTCTGGGTCGGGACGTCGGCGGACTTGAAGTCGATGACGACCGCCCCCGGCCCATCGAAATCCACCCGGTCGAACCGCCCCGAGAAGCGTAGACCGCCTTCCTGCCAGCGGAACGGCCGTTCGAGGAACGCGGGCAGGCTTCCCGCGCTTTCTTCGCGGCTGTAGAAAAGCCGCAGGGCCCGTTCGCCGGCCGCCTTCCGCAGCTCCTCATGCTCCCGGCTGAGGAACCCCTCGTTGACCCAGTTCCGGCCGTACTCGCCGATGACGTCCCGCTCCGTGACCGGCTTCCCTCTCATTTTCTGCTTGAGGTAGGAATGGATGGTGGCGTGGAGGACGCGACCGAAGACAAGGGTGTGATGCGGCAGGACCGGCACGCGCATCAGGTGGCGGAACCTGTACTTGAGGGGGCAGGCCAGGTAGTCCTCGACCCGGGCGTGGCTCAGCTGCAGGACCGCATGGGAGCGGACCGGCGCCGGGGCCTTGGGACGTTGTTCCGTTTGGGCGTATCGCCGGATCTCCTCGAGGACCGAGGCTTTCAGGACGTCCTCGGGCATCTTGGGCACGTCCAGGGCCTCCAGCAGGAAGGGGCTGACCTTCTTCGGGCGCTTGAGGCCGAAATCCCTGGCCCAGGTCAGATACAGCTCCTTGCGGGCCCGGGTCATGGCCACATAGAAGAGACGGCGCTCCTCTTGGACGTAGTTCCCTTTGCCGGGCAGGCTCTCTTTGAGGAGGCCGTCCGGGACCGGGATCCTCTCCCGCTGCTCGCGGCCGGGGAAACGGTCCTCGACCAGGCCGACCAGGAAGACCGTCCCGAACTCGAGCCCCTTGGCCTTGTGGACCGTCAGGACGTTGACCGCGTCCTCGTCGAGGTCCGCTTCGGAAGTGGCCGGGTTATCGCCGACCTCGAGGAGCAGGTCCAGATATCTCGCGAACGACCGGATGGAATCGTTCTCGACCAGGTCCGAGAAGCCCTTGATCTTGTCGAAGAACAGCCTCAGGTTCTTGATGCGCACCTCGGACTCGAGCGACAACGGCTCGACGAGGGATCTGAGATAGCCGGTCCGCTCCAGGAACGCGTAGACGACCGACCCGGCATTCTTGGCCGCCGCCAGGTCGGTGAAGAACAGGAGATCGTCGAAGATCCTCTTGACGGTCTCCCCGGCCGACCCGGAGATCTCGACCGGGCTTTGGCCTTCGGCGACGGCCTTGAACACGCGATGGAGCGACAGGTTCTTTTTCTCCGCGTACCCGGCGAGCCGGGTCATGTCGTACGGGTTGGCCCGGTAGACATCCGAAAGGGCGAGGTAGAAGAGATCGCGGCTGTTGTCGAAATCCGTCAGGGACCGGATGAAGGCCGTCAGGACCCGGATCTCCTCCTGTTGGTAGAGGCCCCGGCTGCCGGAGAAGCGGTACGGGACCTGCTTCACGTTGAAGGCCCGGAGGAACGGGTCGGCATCCGCGTTCCGCCGGACCAGGACGGCCAGGTCGCTCCAATCCGCGCCCCCTTCGTGCTTCTCGAGGGCCAGGCCGGCCACGGCGTCGGCTTCGTGGGCCAGGGTGTCGAACGGGAGCATGAA
>VGJC01000210.1 GCA_016867635.1 Candidatus Aminicenantota bacterium
TGAGGATGTAGCAGAGGGCCCGGACGAGGACCGAGAAGTTACCGTAATAGCCGCGGACCCGGCCGATCGTCCCCGGCCGGTCGAAGCTCAGCGCGTAACGTCCGTCCTTCTCTTCGACGACCGGGACCGGAAGATGGGCAACGAGCTCCCCGCGGACGCCGACCGGGCCGGACCCGGGACCGCCGCCGCCGTGCGGGGTCGAGAACGTTTTGTGGAGGTTGATGTGGAGGACGTCGATGCCCATGTCCCCGGGCCGGACCACACCGGTCAGGGCGTTCATGTTGGCCCCGTCCATGTAGACCAGCCCCCCCTTGGCGTGGACGATCTCGGCGACGCGGCAGATATCGGGCTCGAAGACGCCGAGCGTGTTGGGATTGGTGACCATGAGCGCGGCCACGTCGCCGGTCATCTCTTTTTCGAGGCCGGCGGGATCGATGGTCCCCCGCTCGTTGGACTTGATCTCCTTGACCGTGTAGCCGCAGATGTGGGCGGAAGAGGGGTTCGTCCCGTGGGCCGAATCCGGGATGAGCACGTGCTTGCGGGCGTCGCCGCGGGCCTCGAGGGCGGCCCGGATCATCATCATCCCGACCAGTTCGCCGTGGGCCCCGGCGGCGGGGTGGAGTGTGAACGCGTCCATGCCGGCGATCTCGCACAGATAGGTCTCGAGGCGCTTGATGATCTCCAGGTTGCCCTGGACGAGGTCCTCGGGAGCGTGGGGATGGGAGGCGGCGAAATCAGGCAGGGCCGAGAGCCGCTCGTTGATCTTGGGGTTGTATTTCATGGTGCAGGAGCCCAGGGGGTAGATCCCCAGGTCCACGCAGTAGTTCTTCTGCGAGAGACGGGTGAAGTGCCGGGTGACCTCGGGCTCGGAGACCTCGGGAAAATCCTCGATCCCGACCCGGAGCGACACTCCCGCGAGGACGTCCTTTTTCTCGGGGACGTCGAGGGCCGGGAGCCGGGCGGCCCGCTTCCCGGGGCTGCTGACCTCGAAGATGAGCGGTTCGCGGATCTCCTTGATCATGACAGCACCTCCCCGACCGCGTCGGCCAGCCGGTCGATGTCGCCCTTGGTCTTGAGCTCCGTTATGCAGACGAGGGCCGCATCCCCCAGCTCCGGATAGGCCCCGGCCAGGCCGAGCCCGGCTACGAGGCCCTTGTCGCGCAGGCCGGCGTCGACGGCCGCCCAGGGCTTGGCGAAGCCCAGGACGAACTCGTTGAAAAAGGGCCCGGAGAACCTCCGCTTGACGCCCGGCACCGAACCCAAGCGGTCGGCCGCGTAGGCCGCCTTGCGGGCGTTCTGCCAGGCCATCTCTCTCAGGCCCTGCTTGCCCATGGTCTCCAGGAATATGGTCGCCCGAAGGGCGCAGAGGGCCTGGTTGGTGCAGATGTTGGAGGTCGCCTTTTCGCGGCGGATGTGCTGTTCGCGGGTGGCCAGGGTCAGGACGAAACCCCTCTGGCCTTCGATGTCCGTCGTCTGGCCGGTGATGCGGCCGGGCAGCTGCCGGAGGAACTCCTTGCGGCAGGCCATGAAGCCGAGATAGGGGCCGCCGAAGCTCAGGGGCACACCGAAGGACTGGGCCTCCCCGGCGACGATATCGACCCCCAGCTTGCCCGGGGCCTCGAGCAAGGCGAGAGAAAGGGCTTCGGCGACCAGGGCCACGGACAAGGCCTTGCGTCCGTGGGCGGCTTCCGACAGCGCCTTGGCGTCCTCGACGATCCCGAAAAAATTCGGGGACTGGAAGACGACGGCCGCGGTCCTGTCGTCGAGGGCTTGGCCGAGGGCCTCGGCGTCGATCCGGCCGTCCCGGCCGAAGGGAAGCTCCTCGAGCTCGATCCCGACGTTCTTGACGTAGGTCCGGACGACATCCCGGTATTGGGGGTGGACCGTTCGGGCGATGAGGACCTTGGGCCGGCCGGTCAGCCTTTGGGCCATCAGGGCGGCCTCGGCGGCGCCGGTCGAGCCGTCGTAGAGGGAGGCGTTGGCGATGTCGAGGCCGGTGAGCTGACAGATGAGGGTCTGGAACTCGAAGATGATCTGGAGCGTGCCCTGGCTGACCTCGGGCTGGTAGGGCGTGTAGGGGCTGACGAATTCCCCCCGCGAGCTCAGGTAGTCGACGACGGTCGGGATGAAGTGCTCGTAGGCCCCGCCCCCGAGGAAGGAAAGGTATCGCGAATAGCCGTTCTTCCGGCCGATGCCTTCGACCGTCCGGGTGAGCTCGAGCTCGGTCAGGGCTTCCGGAAGGCGCAGGTCCCTCTTGAGCCGGACCTCTTCAGGGATGCAGCAGAACAGCTCGTCGATCGACGCGACGCCGGCGGCGGCCAGCATGTCCGTCTTGTCTTTATCGCTCAGAGAAAGATAGCTCATGAGGCCTCGAGGCCTTCCAGGAGCTTCTCGTAATCGCCGGCGCTCATCAGGCCTTCGATCTGCCTCTTGTCCTTGATCTTGAGGCGGACGATCCATCCCTGGCCGTGCGGGTCCTTATTGAGGATGTCGGCGGTCTGATTGAGCTCCTCGTTGACGGCGGCGACCTCGCCGGCGATCGGCGAATAGATGTCGGACACGGACTTGACGGACTCGACGGTGCCGATCGTCTGATGGACCTCGAGGGCTTTGCCGACCGGGGGCAGCTCGACGAAGATGATGTCGCCGAGCTGGTGCTGGGCGAAATCGGTGATGCCGATGAGGGCCTCGTCGCCCTCGACCTTGACCCATTCGTGGTCTTTCGTGTAATGGAGATCGTTCGGATACATGAAGACCCTCCTCTTTCGTTTGTATGTCCTTACTTGCTTCTCTTGTAGAACGGCGTGGGCACGACGGCGGCCTTGACCATTCTATCACGGATGCCGATCTCGAACTCGGTCCCCGCGGCGGTGGCCTCGATCGGCAGATAGACGAGGCCGATGGCCTTCTTCAGGAACGGGGAGAAGGTCCCCGAGGCCACCTCGGAGACTTTTTTCCCCTGGTGATGCGCGGGGTAATGGGGCCGGGCGATGCCCGGGCCGCGGAGCTCGAAGCCGACGAGCTTGCGGGTCAGTCCCTCGGCCAGCTGTTTCTCGAGGACGGCTTTGCCCAGGAAGTCGCCCTTCTGGAACTTGCAGATCCACTTCAGGTCGGCCTCGAGAGCGGTCGTCTTGTCCGAGATGTCGTTGCCGTAGAGCATGAGCTTGGCCTCGAGGCGGAGCGTGTCGCGGGCGCCCAGCCCGATGGGCAGGAGGCCCAGCGGCTTGCCGGCCGAGACGAGCGCTTCCCAGATAGGCTCCGGCGACCCATCGGTCGTGTAGATCTCGAAGCCGTCCTCGCCGGTGTAGCCGGTCCGGGAGACCAGGGCCTCTTTGCCGGCGACCCGGCCCTTTTTCCAGGTGAACGACTTCATCGAGGCCAGATCGATCGCGGTCAGGGGCTGAAGGATCTTCTCGGCTTCCGGGCCCTGCAGGGCGAGCTGGGAGTAGGCGTCACTGACGTTGTCGACCTCGACCTCGAAACCGGCCGTATGGCCGGCGATCCAGGCGAAGTCCTTGTCGGTGTTGGCGGCGTTGACGACCAGGAGGTAGTCCCCCTCCCCCATGCAGTAAATGAGCATGTCGTCGACGAACGTGCCCTCGGCGGTCGTCAGGGCCGTGTACTGGACCTGGCCGGGGCTCAGCCGGGCGACGTCGTTCGGGGTCAGCCACTGGAGGAATGACAGGGCGCCCCGGCCCTTGACCGTGACCTCTCCCATGTGGCTGACGTCGAACAGGCCGGCCTTGGTCCGCACGGCCAGGTGCTCGGGGATGATGCCGCTGTACTCGACGGGCATCTCCCAGCCGACGAATTCGATCATCTTGCCGCCGGAGAGCTTGTGAAGCTCGTTGAACCGGGTATTTTTCATCGATGATCCCTCGAAAAGACGGAATTAAAGGAAGTTATTATCACAAATCGCCGCTCCGTTCA
>VGJC01000211.1 GCA_016867635.1 Candidatus Aminicenantota bacterium
CGCCTGGCCGCTGCGAAAGGAGATGGCGGCGGGGGTCATCGACTTCCACCGGGTCGATGTGGCCGGCCTCCAGGAGGCGCTGGCCTCCCAGATCAGGGACCTCGAGACCCTGCTCCCGGGATACGCCTGGTTCGGCGTCGGCCGCGACGACGGATTGGAGGCCGGGGAGTTCTGTCCGGTCTTTTTCCGCAAGGACCGCTTCCGTCTCCTCGAGTCCTCGACCTTCTGGCTGTCGGAAGAGCCGGAGACGCCGGGTCTTATAGGCTGGGACGCGGCTTGCGCGAGAGTGGTGACCCGGGTCCGTCTGAGGGACCTTTGGACGGGGCTGACCCTGACGGTTTTCAACACCCATTTCGACCACATGGGCGAGACGGCACGCCGGGAGAGCGCGGCCCTGGTCCTCGCGGCCGTCCGGAAGGTCGCCCCGGGCGAATCCGTGGTCCTGACGGGGGATCTCAATTGCGCGCGACCGGACGAGCCGTATAAGGCGCTCGCCGGCGCCGACATCCGTGCCGGCGCCGCCCTTCGCGACGCGCGGGACGCGTCCCGGCGCCCGCCCTTCGGACCGCTCTCCTCGTTCAGCGGATTCCGAACGGAAGCCCGGGTCCGGCCGCCCATCGATCACATTTTCGTCGGCCCGGGCGTCGAGGTGACCCGTGCCGGCATCCTGCCCGGTTCCTGGGACGGCCGGTTCGTCTCCGACCACAATCCCGTCCTGGCCGAGCTTGTGCTTGCGCGACGCTAGCCGTTTGTTTTATGGTGTTGAGCGCCGTGTCCGTCATTGATATCGAGCGAAGCGTCCTCGAGACCCTCGAGAAACTGGGGATCGTCTATGTCCGGCACGAACATCCGCCCGTGGCCACGGTCGAGGAGGCCGAAAGGCACTGGGCGGGGCTCAAAGGCGCCCACTGCAAGAACCTTTTCCTGCGGAACAACAAGGGCAACCGGCACTATCTGGTCATCGCCCCGGTGACCCGGGGAATCGACCTCAAACGGCTGACCGCCCTGCTCAGCGAAGACCGTTTGAGCTTCGCCTCGCCGGAGCGACTCAAGCGGGTCCTCGGCCTCGAGCCGGGGTCGGTCTCGCCCTTCGGCCTGATCCACGACGCCGGCCGCGAGGTCCGGGTCGTCCTCGACCGGAGCTTGAAGGACAGTGCCTATCTCGGTTTCCACCCCAATGTCAACACGGCGACGCTGGAGATCTCGCTCGCCGACTTCGAGAGATTCCTGGCTTCCCGGGAAAACCCCGTCCGCTGGCTGGAGCTCTGAAAGCGCGCCGAGAACGGAGAAAGAGTTGAAGTGAGGTTCCCATGAGAAAGATTTCCAAGGTCGTGGCCCTCGTCGCGCTGGCCGCAGGGACGATCCTGCCCTCGTTCGGGAACGGGAACCTGCCCTCCGCCAGGCCCGAGGACGCCGGCATGTCCTCCCAGCATCTGGCCCTCCTGGACGGGATCATGACCGAAGCCCTGGAGCGGCGGGATTTTCCGGGCGCCGTTCTGCTCGTGGCCCGCAAGGGCAAGGTCGTGTTCCGCAAGGCCTATGGGGATCGCCAGCGCGTCCCCGGGCCCCGTCCGATGACAGCCGACATGATCTTCGACCTGGCCTCCCTGACGAAACCGGTGGCCACGGCGACCTCGATCATGATCCTGGCCGAGAGGGGCCGGCTCCGGCTCTGGGACAAGGTCAACACGTTCGTCCCCGATTTTTCGCCTTACTATCATGAAAAAGGCGTCGCCGGCGAGGATGCCCGGATTTGGCACCTCCTGACCCACACCTCGGGCCTCCCGCCTTACACGGACGCCGAGGAGGCCGCGGAACGGCTCGGGAGGCCCTGCACCACGGCCTCTCTCGCCGCGGATATCGCCCGCCTGCCCAAGGAGTCCCCGGCCGGGACGAAGTTCGTCTACAGCTGTCTCAACTTCATCACCCTGGCCCACATCGTCGCGGAGGTCTCGGGGCGGAACCTGGCCGAGTTCGCGGAGGAGAACATCTTCAGACCGTTGAAGATGTCGAGGACCTTCTTCCTTCCGCCGGCCGAGCTCCTGCCGTCCTGCGTTCCGACCGAGGTCGTCGACGGAGCCCCCCTCCGGGGCGTCGTCCACGACCCCCTGGCCCGCCTCCAGGGCGGCGTTTCGGGCAACGCCGGGTTGTTCTCCACGGCCGACGACCTGGCTGTCTTCGCCCAGATGATCCTGGGCAAGGGGCAGCATCGCGGCGCCCGGGTCCTGAGCCCTCTGGGCGCCGAACGCATGACCGAGGTCTATCCGAAGATCCCGTGGGCCGGACGCGGCTTCGGATGGGACCTCGACTCCGACTACGCGACCGTCAAAGGCGATCTCCTGGGGCCCCGCTCCTACGGCCATTCGGGCTACACGGGGACGTCCATCTGGATCGATCCGCAGACCTCGACCACGGTCGTCCTCCTGACCAACCGGGTCCATCCCGTGGACAAAGGGGACATCATCTCGCTGCGAAGCCGGGTGGCCAACGTCGTTGCCGCCTCCATCGACAGGCAGACCCCCTGAGGAAGGTTCCGTGAAATTCGTTTTGACATTCTCTTTGGCGCTGTGCTAAGGTGCCGTTGAGGTTATAAGGAAGATGCAGGTCCAGGTCGAGCGGGACATTTACATCCACACGACGCGGGCTCACGATCTGCTGCGGGACGCCATCGATCTCTTCAGGAAGTTCCTCGACCACGGCAACCCGGCCTCCGACCCCCAGTACTACCGGGCCCGGAGCTTTCTCAAGGAAGGCAAGGCCTTCTTCGACCGCGCGGTCCAGGACGCCAAGAAGCTCCTGGGGCCCATCCCCATCTACGCGGCCAAGGATTTCGAGGGTTGGCGGTCCCAGGTCCTGGTCGAGAACAAGATCGTCGTCCAAGGCCGGACACTCGAGGAGCTGAAGGCCGAGCTGGAGGCTGACGAGTTCATCCGGACGATCATGAGCCCGGAGGAGATCGACGCCTACCTCCAAGCCCGCTATGAGACCCAGAAGACCGGCAAGCGGAAGCTGGCCAACATCAAGGTCCGGATGGCCCTCGATAAGCTGGCCTTGATGCTGGGGGAGGCCCAGGAGCTCCAAAAGACGGCCCAGCGAAAGCAGCAGGGCCTGCCTTTTTGACAGCCTGGCTTATCTGACCGATATCCCGTCCCGCCAATACCTCAGTTTCCCGATCCCGGCCTGGTCCGGGCTGCCGTCGAAGGCCAGCCCGAAGGTCGATTCCCGGGCTTCGACGAGAGGCCGGCCGCGGAACAGGGCCTTGCTCAGGTTGACGATCGTGTAGTCGAGCCGGTTCCCGGCGAGGGAGGCGAACAGGAAATCCCCGTTGGTCTCGAAATCGCCGACCTTTATGCGCCCGGCCTCGTAGGTGTAGCGGGGACGGCGCCAGTCCCGGGCCATGTCCATGCGCAGGTCGTTCTTGACGGCGATGAACAGGTCCCGGCCGCCGAGGCGGATCGTGACGCCGGCGGCGGCCCGCCCGGGCTCGACCTCCAAGGCGGAAACGCGGTCCGCCCAGTCCCCGGGGCCGTCCTTCTCGCCGTGCGGGATGAGCACGGTCGCGAACACGGCCGTCTCCCCGAGCTCAAAATGCTGAGCGGCGGCCTGGAACACGGTCCACTCGTCCTGGTAGTGGCGTTTCTGGGGCTCGACCCCCTCCATCCGGTGGCCGGTCATGGGGAACAGGATGAGCAGCCGCTTGTCAGGCGGCAGTTCGGCGGTCTGGATGCGGTCGTAGCCGGTGTCGTACCAATGTTCGCCCCGGGCGAAGATCTTCCTCGTGTGCCAGAGATTGCCCAGGGTGAAGTACTCCTCCCTCAGGGCCTTGAAGACGTCGAAGACGACGTAGAGTCCCGGGTCCTTGACGTAGACGACGATGCGGTCGGCCTGATATCCCCAGCCGTCGTCGACGACCCGGGTCCGGCT
>VGJC01000212.1 GCA_016867635.1 Candidatus Aminicenantota bacterium
AAAGGGACGAAACCGTTCTGCAAGGTGTGCGAGGCGGCCGTGCGGCGTACGATCGAGCGCTTCACGAACTGAGGCCTGATATTTCTAATCCCTGATATGAGGTGCGGGCTGTTGTCAGCAAAAGGGGGGTTGATGATGGGAACCAAAAAGGTGGGGGCTTTCTCCAGCCCGCACAAGAAAGCCATCGTCATTATAGCACCCGAAAAACAAATGTAAAGCGATATCTTCATTTCCGGGCACATTTTTTTTAGACCCGCTCAAGGTATTGATTTTCAGCGAGTTTCGCCTCACAATGGGAGCGGACCGGAACATCGGAGGGATCATGGACCAGAAAAAAGTGGAGATCAAGGTCGACGAAGCGATGGCGCTCGGCCAGTACGCCAGCATCGCCGCCATCCGTCATTCCCGCGAGGAGTTCATCTTCGATTTCGCCTTCCTGTTTCCCGACGGGCCGTTCGGGAAGCTCGTCGGCCGGATCATCGTCAGCCCGGCCCACGCCAAGCGGTTCCTCGAAGCCCTGCAGGCCAACATCAAGCGGTACGAGGACGCCTACGGAACGATCGTCCCGTCCGACATGCCGCCGCCCGTCGATTACATCCAATGAGCCCGCGTGTCGGCGCGGTCTTGACATCAGGCGGGAATATCTATATAAATTGAACCAAGCCGATATCGAGCGTCAAGGCGGCAATCTAATTCGGAGGTATATACGATGGCTTATGAGTTCAAGAATTCCAGGGGGGTCAGCTACTTCCTCCACTCCAAGCAGGTCAACCTGAAGGGCGGCCGGCTGCAGACGATCTATTACTTCGCCCGCGACGTCCGGCCCGAGGCGCTCAACGCCGTTCCCGCGGGCTACGTCGTCCAGGAGACGACGAAGACCGGGATGCCCATCCTCAAGAAGAAATAACCGCTTTTCTCCCGTCCGCTTTGACCGGGGGGTCCGTTCCCGTTATACTTGGGCCATGAGCTCCCCGGTGCGTACGTTCCTGGCGGGCTGCCTGAGCGCGGCCCTTGTTCTCGCCGCCTGCGGCCCGAAGTCCGCCGACCGTCCAAGCCCCGGCGGGGAGCGCAGGCTCAGCATCGCCGTCATCCCCAAGGGCACGACCCACGAGTTCTGGAAGTCCATCCGGGCCGGCGCCGAGCAGGCGGGCCGCGAGGCCGGCGTCGAGACGATCTGGAAGGGGCCCCAGAAGGAGGACGACCGCTCCCAGCAGATCACCGTGGTCGAGGATTTCATCAGCCGCGGCGTGGACGGCATCGTCCTGGCCCCGCTCGACGACCGGGCCCTCATGCGTCCCGTCCGGGACGCGGTCCGCGAGGGGATCCCCGTCGTCGTCATCGATTCCGGGCTCCAAGGCGACGACTACGTGAGCTACGTCGCGACGGACAACTACCGAGGCGGGGTCCTCGCGGCCCATCGCCTGGGCGGGCTCCTCGGCGGCCGCGGCCGGATCTTCCTCATCCGCTACCAGGAAGGGTCGGCCAGCACGATGCTCCGGGAGGCCGGCTTCCTCGACACCGTCAGGAAGGAATTCCCGGACCTCGTCCTTCTCGTCCAGGACCAGTACGCGGGGGCCACCACGGAGACCGCCTTCCAGCTGGCCGAGAATCTCATCAGCCGGTTCCCCGACGTCGAGGGCGTTTTCGCCCCCAACGAATCGAGCACGTTCGGCGCCCTCCGGGCCCTGCAATCGTCCGGCCTCGCGGGCCGGGTGAAGTTCGTCGGCTTCGACAGCTCTCCCAAGCTCATTCAGGGCCTGCGTGACGGCCATCTCCACGGGCTCGTCCTGCAGAACCCGATGAAGATGGGCTATCTGGGGGTCAAGACCATCGTCGCCCACCTGCGGGGCGAGCAGATCCCGAAGGTCATCGACACCGGCGTCACCGTGGCCACCGCGGAGAACATGGACGACCCGGAGATCAAGTCCCTCCTGGAGCCCGATCTCGCCACCATTCCCCGGTGATGAGGAACGCCCGCGAAAGCCCCATCGTCCTCCGGATGGCCGGGGTCACCAAGACCTTCGGCGCGACCCGGGCCCTCGACGACGTGACATTCGAGCTCAAGCGCGGGGAGGTCCACGCTCTTCTTGGGGAGAACGGCGCCGGTAAAAGCACCATGATGAAGATCCTGAGCGGGGCCGTCGCGCCCGACTCGGGACGGATGGAGATCGACGGCCGGCCCTACGCCCCGGCCGGGCCCCTCGACGGCTTCCGGGCGGGCATCTCGATCGTCTACCAGGAGCTCACCCTGGCTCCCCACCTGACGGTCGAGGAGAACGTCATGCTGGGCCGCGAAGTCCATTCGGCGGGTTGGCTCGACAGAAAGGCCATGAAGGACAAGGTCCGGGAAGCCCTGGAGTTCGTCCGCCATCCCGAGATCTCGGCCGATGTCCCGGTCCGGAGGCTGAGCGTGGGCGCCAGGCAGATCGTCGAGATCGCCCGGGCCCTGATGAGCCGGTCCCGCATCCTGGTCATGGACGAGCCCACCAGCTCCCTGTCCCAGGAAGACAGCCTCAGGTTGTTCGAGATCGTTCGCAAGCTCAAGGAGCAGGACGTCAGCGTCATCTACATCAGTCACTTCCTGGAGGAGGTCCGGAAGGTGGCCGATACCTACACCGTCCTGCGCGACGGCCGGGCCGCCGGCTCCGGGCCCATGGCCGGCGCCGGTCTCGAGGACATCATCCAGCTCATGGTCGGGCGTAAGGTCGCCCAGATGTTCCCCCGGGTGGAACACGGGATCGGCGGCCCCGCGCTGGAGCTGAAGGACATCCGGGGCCGGCGGATGACGGCCCCCGTCAGCCTGACCCTGGCCAAGGGCGAGATCCTGGGCATCGCCGGCCTCATCGGGTCGGGCCGCACGGAAACGCTGCGGACGGTCTTCGGCTTGGATAAGGTCGAGGGCGGATGCCTGGTCGTCTCGGGGGTCGAAACGGCGGACGGGAGGCCGTGGGCCAGGATCGGCCAGGGATTCGGGCTGCTCAGCGAGGACCGGCAGGGGGAGGGCCTGGCCCTCGGCCTGTCCGTCGCCGACAACATGACCCTGAGCGATTTTTCCCCCTATCTCAAGGCCGGCCTGATCCAGACCGGGCGGCAGAGGCGGGCCGTGGAGGAATGGGCTGTAAGGATGAACCTCCGGACCGCGGGCCCCGATCAGAAGGTCCTCAGCCTCTCGGGCGGCAACCAGCAGAAGGTGGCCCTGGCCCGGCTCCTCCATCAGAAGGCCGGGATCCTCCTCCTCGACGAGCCGACGCGGGGCATCGACGTCGTCAGCAAGGCCCAGATCTATGAGTGGATCGGGGCCCTGGCCCGGGAAGGCAAGTCCCTGCTCTTCGTCAGCTCTTACCTGCCCGAGCTTCTCGGGGTTTGCGACAGGATCGCCGTCTTCCACCGCGGCGCTCTGGTCGAGTCCCGGCCGGCCGCGGACTGGGACGAGCGCAGCCTGATGTCGGCGGCCACGGTCGGCCGGGCCTCCGAAGGGCCGAACAGGGATGAAGAAGAAAGGATACCGGGATGAACCGACCCAACCCTGAACGCGTCCGCAAAGCCCTCGGCGTCCTCGGCCCGTTCGCCGGACTCGTTCTCGTCATCGTTCTCTTCTCCCTGATCCCCGAGGTCCAGGCCCGTTTCCTGCGGGTCGCGAATTTCACGAGCGTCGCCACCCAGTCGGTCATTGTGGCCCTCGGGGCCCTCGGCATGACCCTGGTCATCATCAGCGGCGGCATCGACCTGTCCGCGGCCTCCAACATCGCGCTCTCGAGCGTCATCACGGCCTACGCCGTCAATGCCGGAGCGCCTCCTTTGGCCGCCGTGGCCCTGGGGGTCCTCACGGGAGCGGCCGTCGGCCTGGTCAACGGCGCCCTGATCACGAGACTGCGGCTCATCCCGTTCATCGTCACCCTGGGCATGATGG
>VGJC01000213.1 GCA_016867635.1 Candidatus Aminicenantota bacterium
CCGGTCTTTCTTTTCGTCCGGGTCGTCCATGGGTCGTGTCCTTTCCTGGATGCAATGTAGTCGTCGAGGATCCTCCGGTGATCGAAGGCCAGGGGCACGTCGATCCGAAGCGGATCGAAGGCCCGCGCCCGACGGGCGTCGTCGGCGCCCTGCGGGGTCCCCCTGGCCCGGGCGATGAAGACCGTCGAAACGGTATGGAGGCGAGGGTCCCGGTCCGGTTCGGAATAGACGTGGAACTGCCGGAGGCGCTCGACATTGAGCGAGGTCTCTTCCCGGGCCTCCCTTCGGGCGGCCGATTCGAGCGTTTCCCCGTAATCGACGAAGCCGCCGGGCAGGGCCCACCCCGGCGGAGGGTTCCGGCGCTCGATGAGGACGATCTCGGGGTCTTTCCGGCCGCCGTCGATCTCGATGATGATGTCGACGGTCGGCACGGGGTTCCGGAACTTCTTGCGGGTCTTCATGGCCTCGGGCGGACGCGCCTATTGTAAGGGCCTCGTCCCAGGGTGTCAACTTCCCTCCAGGCGGCTTTCGTCAGGGCCTCCGGAAGCCCGCGACCCGAGACTTGGCCTGACCTGCGGGGGAGACGGCTGTCCTCTGCGCCGGACAACGTCGGTCCCGGGCCTCGAGGGCGTCGGGAGAGGCCCGGGCGATCCGATTGGCATGAAAAATGCTATATAATAAGGTGCGGTCTCAGCACGAGGAGGGCGCGATGAAGCAAAAAGTTTTTTGGGTGGTCATCGTCGGAGCGGCCTTTCTGGCCGGGGCGCTTCCGCTCAGTCCGGCCGAGCATTACAAGGTCCTGAACTACCCCGGGAATTTCTACTTCGGGCACGTCAGTTACATCGAGCCCGGCGAAGAGGGCGAGCTGCCTGTCATCCTGAAGGAGGGAAGGGACGCCCCCGAGCCCGTCCTCCTCAATCTTCCCGTGGGGCCCGGAGACGTCCTCCGGACCTCGTCCGGGCGTCGCTTGGAGATCCAGTTCGACACGGGGACCATTGTCCGGCTCGACTTCGCGACCGAAGTCAAGGTCGAGACCATCCTGGCCCGGAGCCTGAGCAGCCTCGATGAGCTGTCGAACCTGAACCTCGTCGCCGGCCGCGTCTATGTCATGTACAAGGAATACAACCGGCGCGAGATGTTCCAGATCCTGACGGCCAACGCCGCCGTCAAGATAAGGCACAATTCCGTATCCCTCATCAGCTCGGCCGCCGACGGGTCCACCGAGGTCCAGGTCGCTCTGGGCCGGGCCCGTGTCCTGTACGGCGAGGATGTGAAGCGCCTCTCGGAACAGGAGGTCCGAAAGACGGAGCGGTTCGTCGTTCAGGAGGATCATCAGTCCCAGCTGGCGCCCTCGATCGACGGCACAAATTTCGAGCTCTGGAACCGGGACGTCAACGCCCGGTTCGCCGAGCTCCACGAAGGGCAGACGCCCCTCCCCAAGCCCGTTCAGAAACTGTCCCCGGCCGTTTTCCATTTCGCCCAGAACTACGGCAACCTCTACGGGGAATGGCTGTGGGACGATTTCCTCGGCTATGTGTGGAGACCGTTCATCGACAACGCCAGATACCCCTGGGGGTGGCAGCCTTACTATTATGGGCAATGGATCTCGGAGGGGGGTGGGATGTTCTGGGTCCCCCAGGAGCCATGGGGCTGGATCCCTTACCATCTCGGCATCTGGCACTGGGACAAAAAGAAGGGCTGGGTCTGGATCCCCGGGTCGCTGTTCGCTCCGGCCTGGGTCGATTGGGCCTTCTATTTCGGCTACGCGGCCTGGCGCCCCTGGGGGCTTTACGATTGGTGGGGATACGGGATGAGCGGCTTCTATTATCTGGACGGCAACTGGAGCTACGAAGGTCCCGTCCCTCTGAGGACCGTCACCAAGGACCGGCTGAAGAAGCCGGCCGCGGCGCCTTTCCCCGTCCCCAAGGAGATGCGTTCGGTCCTCAAGAACGTCCAGACGGCCTTGTCCAAGCAGGATCCCCGGATCGTGGACTCCATGAAGGAGATCCCCCGCCACCTCGTCCTCGTTCCCAAGGGGGACCTGAACGCCCGGGAGATCCACGAGAGGGCTTTGAGCTGGGACAAGGTCCCGAAGCTCAGCGGCGTGCCGCCCGCGACATCCGGCCCCGGCGCGTTCCGGCGGTTCGACGACCCCGGCGCGGAGGCGGCCCGGATCTTCCGCGGGGTCGAGGCGCCGCCCAGCCTGCCCCAGCGGAGCGGGAAGCCGGAGCCGCGTCCCGCCGAAGCCGCGTCTTCCGAGGACGCGCCCGGGACGGAGGGCCGCCCCGGTCCCGCGGTCCGGCAGCGCGAGGGAACCCCGGGGAGACCGGAAGACAGCGGCACGAAACCCGGCCCGGCCCCGCGCTTCAGGGACTGGAACCCCGATCTCAAGCTGGCCCTGGAGCTGGGCTTGCGGATCGAATATTCGAGCCGTCGCAACGAAGTCCTCTGTCCCGAGCTAAATCTCTCGTCGCGGGACAGGTCCCGGGGCCCCGTCCTCAGGGACGCCCATTATGGAGCGTCGTCGGGGTCCGGCGGATCCTCGGGAGGCACCCCCAGTTCCGGTTCCTCTGGTTCGTCGGCCTCCTCCTCCCGCTCCTCGAGCGGAACGGAGAGGAGCGCGGAGAAGGGCACGGCCAAAGGCGGCGAAAGCGGGAAGATCAAAAACTGAGTCCCGGGGTGACGATCCCCACGATCCTCGCGGGGTCGAGGAGGAGGGACAATCGATCGACTTCCCTGCCGTAAGCCTCCAGGAACTCCGCCCGGAGCGGGTCGGCCGGCTTGAACTTGTGTCCCAGCGGATTGACCGGCTTCCCGTAGTGATAGATCCGGTAGTCGAGGTGGGGGCCGGTCGAATCCCCCGAGGAGCCGACGTAGCCGACGATGTCCCCGCCCTTGACCTGGGCCCCCTTGCGGACCCGCGGCCCGAATCGGCTCAAGTGGAGATAGGCCGTCTCGTATTGGTTCTTGTGGCGCAGCCGGACCATGTTCCCCGCCCCGCCGTCCCGGCCGGCGAAGAGGACCTCGCCGTCGGCCGTCGCTTGGATGGGGGTCCCGACAGGGGCCGCGTAATCCACGCCGTAGTGGGGCCTGTAGATCTTGTGGATAGGGTGGAAACGGCGGCTCGAGAAACGCGAGGTGATCCGGGCGAACTTGATGGGCGAGCGCAGGAAGTCCTTCCTCCGTGAGCCGCCGTTCTCGTCGAAATAGTCGGACGCCCCCGTGTCGGGATAGGTGAAGCGGAAGGCGCGATAGGCGCTCCCGGCGTTGACGAACTCGGCGGCCAGGATGTCCCGGTATCCGGTGAAGCGGCCGTTGAGGAATTTTTTCTCGAAGACGAGGCGGAACGAATCCCCTTGGCGCAGGTCCGTGTTGAAGTCGATGTCCCAGCCGAAGCAGCGCTCCACGATGTCGAGGGCCAGGGCGTCCTCCTCGCCGGCCCGATTCAGGGCGGCGACGAGGCTGTCCTCGATGACGCCGTAAATGAAGGCCGTTCTGATCTCGAAAGGATAGGCCTTGATCTCGGCCTCGATCCCGCCCCCCTCGTTCCTGACGACAAGATAATTGGACGCGTCGATGTCGTATTCGAGGGCCACCCAAGGCCCCTCCGGAAGCGATGTCAACCGCAGCTCCTGTCCCGCCCGGATCCGGCTCAGGTCGTAGACCGGCTTGACGGTCTCCCGGAGCCGGTGGACCTCCCGGCCTTCGAAGCCCCGCCGCCCGAGCAGGTCGGCCAGGCTCGTCCCCGGCAGGATGAGGATCCTTTCCTCGACGAAGGAAGGTTCGGGCTCGGGGGCCTCGAGAGCTTCCCCGGGCTCCGGCGCCGGGGGCGCCGGGCTCCCGCCCGCTCCGACGATCGCCCGGACGGCCGCGACAATGAGGAC
>VGJC01000214.1 GCA_016867635.1 Candidatus Aminicenantota bacterium
TGAGCCGGCGGGCGAATTCCAAGTTGAGGGAACGAAAGGGTATCTCCATGATCGCCCGGACCAACGTGGCCACGATCCCCGTCAGCGCGCCGACGATGGCCCCGTCGCCGGCGGTCAGGCCGCCGTCCGTCCGGGCGGCCAGCATGCGCGCGGCCAGGGCGGCCCCGCCGATGATCCACAGGCAGCAGAGACAGTTGACGAGAGGGATCCCGGAGAGAACGCCGGAAGCGGCCCCGGCGACGAGGGCCGGCGTGAGGTATTCGGGCTTTCGTTGGTCCATCGGGCCTCCTCTGGCGGACCCTATTCTACGCTTTTTGCCGGAGGCTTTTCAACAGCCGTTTTCACCGCTTGACGCGCTCCGGGGGACAGGCGGGCCCGGGCGCGGGCTTTCCTCGAGACGACGAGCTCGGCGACCCCGGTGATGAAATAGAACGGCAGGATCGTGCCCCAGAGGGATCCCGTCGCGAGGCGCAAGCCGATCGGGCTCGCCCAGAGTCCGAGGATGCCGGCCAGGCCGTCCACGCCGATGGGGACCGAGAACAGCAGGAAGGTCCGGGCTCGCGGGAGCTCGAGCCTCGAGAAGCCGCGCGCGAACGGATAGGCGAGGAGGCCCCCGAGGAAGCCGAGATACACTCCCAGGCAGCGGCCGCAGACGGCTAGGGGGTAGCCGCGCAAGGAGAAGCACCTCTCCGGGATCTGGTGGCAGGTTGGCGAAAAGAGCGCATACAGGAAGCCGGCGGACCGGCTCGAGCCGCGGCTTTCGAGGCCGGGCGCCAGGAAGATCGCCGCGAGCCAGAGCAGGGTGCCCAGCAGGGAAAGAAAGAGGAGGGCACGGACCGTCCCGGCGGGATCTCCGGAGCGGGGAGGGGTTTCGACGGCGGTCATGGGCTTTTCCGGCCGGCCGTATTGTAGTCTTTTCCGGCCCCCCTGTCACCCGCGCCTGATTTTTGAATTGACAGCCCCCCGCTCCTCGGATAGATTATCCTTAACGAGCTTCGCGAATCCCGAATGACAGGAGGAAGCGATGACAACCTCAGTCCGGAAGGTCATCCCCGTTCTTCTCAGCCTCGTTCTTCTGGCCCCGTCGTTGTCCATGGGCCAGACCGAAGAGGCCAATAAGATCCTCACCGTTGCGGGAGGGGGCGTACTGACGCTCATCGTTTACGGCGAGGACAAGGCCGAGATCGCCAAGGGCTCGGCCCTGGCCCTGGCCGAGGATGTCGTGGCCACGGCCTATCCCGTGATCGCCAAGGCCTTTGATATCGAGGCTCTCAACAGCAAAGGGAAGAAGATGAAGATCGAGGGCGTGCTCGGAGTGGACAAGGTCCGCGGCGTCGCCCTCCTCAAGATCAAGGGCAAGCTCCAGCCGTTGGCCATCGGCAACCCCGAGGCTCTGGCGGAGGGAGCGCGCCTCTTCGCTCTGGGATCCAACGACTCCGGCCAGATCGTCGTCTCGGAAGGGACCTTCCGGAGGATGGCGGCCATCGGGTCTCAGGACAAGGTCATGGACGTGTCCCTGACCGTTCCCGAGATGTTCCGCGGCGGGCCCATCTTCGATGTCGGGGGGCAGCTCGTGGGGATGAGCCTCGTGTTCGAGCGCGGCGTCAAGATCGGGGTCCCCTTGGGGGCCCTCCTTGGAGTCCCCCGGGCCGGAAAGGCCGAGGACCTCAAGTCGCGGCCGAAAGAGGATTACTTCCAGACCTTCGAGGGGGCGTCTTTCGCGGGACTGGTCGCGGCCGCTTTGAACGAGGATATGGCGGCCAGGATAAGTCTGGAAAAGGCCGTCAGCCTGAACCCGTCCTTCATCGAGGGCCACTCCTTCCTGGGCGACGTCTATGCCAAACAGCGGGACTACACGTCCGCGGTGGGCTCCTACAGGAAGGTCACGGAGCTCGACGGCTCGCGGGCCGACGCCTTTTACAAGCTCGGCACCGTGCTTTCGAGAACGCTGAATAACAAGGAAGCCGCGCCGGCCTTCGAAAAGGCGGTCTCGCTCGGGATCGACAGCAAGGAGATCCACTTCGAGCTCGGAACCGCCTACGAGGAGCTCCAGGATTGGGAGCGGGCGGCCGCGGCCTACGAGAAGTATCTGAGCCTCACCCCGGAGATCGCCTGGAACGCATACCTGCGCCTGGGGATCACCCGGAGCAGGCTCGGCCAGCACGAGGCGGCCATCGCCGCTTTCCTCGAGGCCCGGAAGGCCCAGCCTCAGGATATCAAGGTCAATTTCAGCCTGGCCGAGGCCTTCGAGAAGGCCGGCCGGCTCGAGGACGCGGAAGCGGTCTTCGACAACCTGGCCGCCTTGAACCCCGCCGAAGCGAAAACCTATTACTCCCAGGCCATCAGGATGTATGACGCGGCCGGCAAGTACGACAAGGCCGTCGGCCCGGCCAGGAAGATCGTCGAGCTCGAGCCCGGCAACGAGATGAACCTGTACAACCTCGGCCTCATGTATTTCAAGCTCAAGGATTACGAGGGGGCCATCAAGGCCTTCCAGCAATGTCTGGCCGTCAGGCCCGACTATGCCTACGCGTGGTTCCAGATCGGCTCGTCCCACATCCAGAAAAAGTCGTTCAGAGAGTCCGCCGAGGCCTACAGGAAGTTCGTCGAGCTGTCGCCCGACGAGCCCGGCGGATGGCTGAGCCTCGGCGTTTCCTACATGCAGCTCAAGAACTTCGAAGCCGCGCTGGAGCCGATGAGGAAGGCCGTCGAACTCGATCCGGGCAACTCTAACGCCGTCTACAACCTGGCCATCGTCTACATCAACCTCAAGGACAATTACAGCGCCAAGGAGATGTACAACAAGCTGACGGCTCTGGACTCCGGCCTGGCGGAGAAGCTGAGGAAGCACCTTCGCTGACACCGGGCGAGCCGTCCATGGGACCTCGGGGTGAACGGCAATTGACAGGACCGTCCCGAGGGCCTAAAATGGCACTCGGGTCTCGGGCCGTTCCAATCCGGCCCGCGGAGGGGTTGTCTCGACTCCCCCGGTCCCCCCTTCCGGATCGAAGGAGGGACGAGATTTCGAAATAACCGGAAAGGGCAGGTGGCGGAATCGGCAGACGCGCTAGGCTTAGGACCTAGTTCCTGACGAAGGAGTGCGGGTTCGAGTCCCGCTCTGCCCATTCTCGTCGAAAGAGAAACATCATGAACGAAACAGATCCGTCGAACCGGCTCCGCGACATCAGCCCCAGCCGCAAGGAGATCGGGATCGAGATCCCGGCCGGCGAGTTCGAGAAAGAGTACGAGAAGGTCCTCGGCGACTACACGCAGCGGGTCAAGATCCCCGGCTTCCGGAAGGGCCGGGCTCCCCGGGACATGGTCAAGAACCTTTTCGACCATGACATCCGCCACGACGTCTATGATGCCCTCATTCCCCGCTTTCTCGAGGAGGAGCTCAAGCTCCTAGGGCTCAACCCGGTCAATGTCCCGTCCGTCCGCGATCTCGAGCATCAAGACGGCGCCGCCCTCCGCTGCACGGCCGCGTTCGAGGTCCTGCCGGGGTTCGAGCTCCCCGATTACCGGACCGTTCAGGTGCCCCGAAAAACGGCCGCCGTCGACGACTCCGATGTGGACAAGACTCTGGAGGAGATCCGGGCCCGGGCGGCCGAGTTCGTCCCGGTCGTGGGCCGGGGGGTCGTGGACGGCGATTACGTGACGGTCGAGATGCAGGGCCGGGAGCTCAAGACGAGGCGCCTGCTCCCGGTCGAGAAGGCCGTCGTCCTGGCCGGTCACGCCGAGAACGAACCGGCCTTGAACGAGCGGCTGGCGGGCATGACCCCGGGCGAAAGCCGTTCTTTCCGGGTTTCCTACGCCCAGGACCACGCCAACCG
>VGJC01000215.1 GCA_016867635.1 Candidatus Aminicenantota bacterium
ATCTCGTAGAGCGCGCCGTGGACGTTGTCGTCGTACTGGTTGAAGACGACATCCGGCCGGACATTGTGGAGCTTGCGCTGCAGGGACTTCAGGTCGCCGGCGAGGGGGATGACGGTGACGATGTGGCCGAGGCTGCGGATGGTCCGGGCCATGCGCCGGATCATCTGCCGGAGATACCAGATGCTGCCCGTGTCGGCTTTGGGGTCGGGCGGCGCGTCCTGGTAGGCGTTGTAAAGGACCGCCACCCGGAGCCTTTTCATGGGCCCATCATAATGTATTTCAGACCTTGTCTTCAAGCCGAAAAGTCGAGAAGCCCCTAGCTTTTGAAAGTGGGGCGGGTCAGGACGTGGACCGTGACGGCGGCGGCGATGACAACGAGAAGGACCCTCAGCCACGCGCTCTCGGCGGCCACGAGCACAGAAAAGCCGATCGTGGCCCACAGGAGGGCCACGGTGAACAGCTTCGTGCCGAGCGGGATGCCGAGGCCCTCGCGATAGCGGCGGATGTACGCCCCGAGCCGCGGCCGGCTGAGGAGCCAGTCGTGGAGGCGGCGGGATGAGCGCGCATAGCAGGCGGCCGACAAAAGGAGAAAGGGGGTCGTCGGCAGGACCGGGACGAAGATGCCGACGACACCGAGGCCGAGAGAGACCGTCCCGGCTACGACCAGTAAAGTCCTGGTCATGAGACGCACTGGGTCCGAAGAGATCTCATGGTCCCGCTCCCGGGCACAAGGATACCATCGCCCCGGGGCCGGGTCAAATCAATTGGCTCCTCTCCAGTCTCCGGGGGCTCTTGGCCATGAGGTTCGCCGATAGACATCCCCCTTTGCCCCCCACGCCCCCGGGAACCTGTCCCGACGGTTCCCCCGTCGCTAAAGCGACGGGACCCCCTCCGCTATGGGGGTCTTCAGGGGGACGTCCATCGTCCCCTCATGGCCCCCTGTCCCCGGAAACGGGAGACGAACCGTTCATTTGATGGTCACGAGGCGGCCGGCCGAGTAGGCTGCGAATTCCGGGGCATAGAGCGACTGCAGAGTGGCCGGGGCGGCCTTGAAGGTCCCGGCCATGGCGCACCGCAGGCGGTGCTTGAGCGTGTATTCCCCTTGCGGCAGGCGCTCCATGAAGAAGTTCATCCCGCTGTCCCGGACCTCCTCGTAACGGACCAGGCCCAGGTCCCACCGGTACCCGGAAGTCAGCGAGACCGGCTCGCATCCCGAGGGCCGCGGGTCGCGCAGGTGGACGTATTCGGCCGGGTGGCGGGCCCGGATGGAGAGATGGACCTCGATCTCGTCGCCGACCGAAAGCTCCGCGCCCTCGATGAGCGGCTTCAGCACGGTCTCCGAGCCTTTCTTTTCCCGCTTGAAATAGCCGCGGTCCACGGCGAACAGGTCGCCGTCGCCCCGCTCGGGCATCTTCTCCGTGCTGAAATGCCAGGTGGCCGAAGCGAAGGCCAGGCCCTTGCCGGACTTCGAGACCCGGACGGCGGCGCACTCGGGTCCGAGCTTGTCGCCCGGGATGACGACCTGGTTCTTCTTTCCGGTGTACGTGTCGGGCTCGAAGGTGAATTCTGTCCTCACACGGCAGGCGTCGACCAGCACCGATTCCCGTGCGCCGAGAGCGCCCGTCGCTTTCAGGAAATAGGCCACCGAGTAGAGGACCTCGGACGTGGCCCGGGTCGACTTCCAGTGGTTGAGCTTCTTGTTGAGGAACAGCCACTGGACCAGGCCCTCGCCGCGGGCGTCCTTCGGCTGAAGCTCCATGAGCGCCCTCAGGGCGAAGGCGTGGGTCTCGATGCGGTCGTTGTACCAGAGCCAGCCGCGGTCCTCGGGGGCCCAGGAGGTGCCCTCGTCGACGGTCGTCTTGGCGCTGTCCATGACGCTGTCCCAGACGAGGGCCGCGTCCTTCGGCCGCCCGGCCCGCTTCAAGGTCAAGGCCAGGAACCCCTTGAGGTAGGGCGAGTGCTCCTTCCAATGCTTGAACGAGAAATCGAGCATGGCCTTGCGCTCGGCGGCCGTGAACACGCCGCCCGTCCAGGAGACGTCGGGGAAGTTGCCGGCCGTGTAGTTGAGGAAGGTGACGGATTCCCAGCCCGTGTCGCGGGCCATGAGGTCGCGCGCGACTTCGTCGAGAAAGTGGGCATGGAGATAGCGAAAGGCCCGGACGACCGGCTCCTTGGGCACGGCGACCCCGAACTCGGCCGCTTTGGAAAAGCCGTGGACGATGTAGAGCGTCATGTATGGCGAGGGCGGGCCGCCCGGCCACCAGGGGAAGGCCCCGTTCGAGGTCTGGGCCTTGAGGAGCTTGGCCAACGACGTTTCCCGTTGGGCCGCGGCCACGCGCGGGTCGAGCACTTTCTCGACCCCGTAACCGCCGTCCGAGCCGCCTTGGGCGGCGACGATCCACGGCGATTCCTCGAGGGCCATCTTCCGGTTGGGGTCGGCGGCGTCGAAGGTCTCGAGCCGTGTTTCGCGCTTGCTCAGGGCCGCGGCCATTTTGCCGACCGCGGGGTACCGGTCGTAGAGGCTGGTCAGGATGCCGGTGGACAGGAACCGGTTGAGGGTCTGCTCGGTGCACTCGTAGGGGTAGTTGACGAGGTAGGGGAGGGCCTCGAGGAGGCCGTAGAAGAGCTGGGCGTCCACGGTGACGACGAGCTGCTCGTTGACGAGCGTCGGATCGTCCGGCTTGGCCAGGTCCGCGAACCGCAGCTCGCGGGGCTTCCCTTCCCGGAGAGTGGCGAAGCGCGACTGGACGAGGCGCACCCGCCCCGGAAGGACGGGCAGCGGACGAAGCTCGCCGTCCGAGAAAGACCCGGCCTTGGCCGTGACCTTGAAAGCGACCGTCCCGACGCGCGCGGGCGCCGAGAGCGGGAAGACGACGGCGCTCCCGCCGCCGGCCTTGACGGTGAACGGCCGGGCCGGGACCTTGTCCGGCAGGCCGAACGCGGCGGCCAGGTTTTCCGATGTCAGCGGGTCGAAGACCTCGAGCGAGACTTGGCCCGAAAGGTCCTTCCCGCCGGCGTTGTTGACCACGACCCGCAACTCGGCCCGGTCGCCCTCGCGGAAGAAGCGGGGCAGGTAGGGCCGGACCATGAGGTCCTTGACGGTCTGGGCTTCCTTCTCGAGGCTGCCGCCGGCCAGCTCTTGGGTCACTGCATGGACGAAGACGCGCCAGCCGGTCACGGAATCCGGAACGGTGAATTCGATGGCCGCCGTCCCGTCCGGTCCGGTCAAAAGGTGCGGCTCCCAAAAGGCGGTCTCGGAGAAGTCGGAACGAAGAGGGGCTACGGCGTCCGAGGGGCCCTCTTCTCCCTCTTCATCCGAGGAACCCTGCGGCGCGATCATCTTGACCTCGATGACCGGAGATTCCGCTTCGACGGTGGCCGTCATTTCGGCTCTTGCGACTCCGCCGATGACGCCTCCGACAACCGCCCCGTCTACGCGAAAGCGGGGGCGGCCGGGGCCGCCGATCCCGTATCCGCTGAGGAATCGAAGCTCATCCGCGCTGAACTCCGGATAGGACGGGAGGGACACCCATTCGGAGCCATCGGTGAAGGCCTGGGGCGCCAGGCCCAACGTGGTGTCCCAGGGCTCCGCCCCTGTCCGGGTGGGGTACAGCCCCCCGAGGCGCGGCGGCCGATGGGGAGCGAAGAGGTCCAGGCTCCGGTCGTACATGTAGGCCAGGAGCTCGGCGGCCCCTTGGGCGGCGGGCCTGCCTACCGGCGTCTTGACCGTGACCCGCCAGGTTTCCCGGCCTCCCGGCGCGAGCTTGTCCCGGAAGCTCGTGAAGGAGATGTCCAGCTCCTTGTTGT
>VGJC01000216.1 GCA_016867635.1 Candidatus Aminicenantota bacterium
CGCTACGTCATCCTGGTCTCCAACGACGCCGAGAAGAAGCGCCGGGAGCTGGCCCTGACGGTCGACATCCAGGTCCCGCCGTCGGCTAAGATCGATCTCGACGCTTACAACATCGAACTGGGCCTGAGCCTCGAAGGCGAATCGCCCTCGGTCAAGATCAAGGTCAAGAGCGTCGGCGAGCGGGAGCTCCAGGTGGACATGTCCCACGAGGAGATCCGGTTCTTCGCCGACGGCAAACCCCTGTCCTTCCCGCTGCGCATCCCGGCCGGGGATTCCCGGGAGGTCGAGCTGCGTTTCACGCCCCAGACGAGAACGGGCTCGTTGCGGGACTACGTCCTGATCAAGTCGAACGACCCCGTCCGCTCGACCTGGTCGGTCTACATCAGCCGCTATGTCGTCACCCGCAAGGAGCTCAAGGACCTCTTCGAGCGCTACGGCTCGGTCCTGGGGGACCGGAAATAAAAGCCGCAGGGACGGCGCGGCCCTGCGAGGAGGGAACGACGGTCCTTTTCGCGGTCAAGGTCCAGCCCCGTTCGAAAAGCCCGGGCGTCGAGAAGCTCGGCGGGGGAGAGCTCCGGGTCCGGGTCCTGGCCGCTCCCGAGAAGGGCCGGGCCAACCGCGAGGTCATCGCGCGGCTGGCCGAGTATCTGGATGTCGCCCCGTCGCGGCTGAAGATCGTCCGGGGGGAGGCCTCGTCGCGCAAGACGGTCCGCCTGGAATAGGAGACCCGGGGAGAAGGGGGAGGTGCCGTGAGCGTCCATAATCTCGTCAGCTTCGCGGGCCTGTTCGCGCTCGTCGGCCTGGCCTGGCTTCTGTCGTCGAACAGGAGGATCGTCAATGTCCGCGTCCTGGCCTGGGGCCTCGGGCTCCAGCTCCTCATGGCCCTGTTCGTCTTCGTTATTCCGGCCGGGGCCCGGGTCTTTCTGTGGGTCAATCAGGCCGTGGTGTCCGTGCTCCAAAGCGCCACGGCCGGGACCCGGTTCGTCTTCGGCCGGCTGGCCTTGCCGCCCGGGACGGTCAACGAGGCCGGGGAGACCTCGCTCGGCTATTTCCTCGCTTTTCAGGGGCTTCCGACCATCATCTTCTTCGCCGCCCTGCTCGGCGCCCTGTACCACCTCAAGGTCATGCCGTTCCTGGTCCGCGTCTTCGCCCGGATCTTCACCCGGCTGATGCGCGTCAGCGGGGCCGAATCTCTGGCCGTCTCCTCCAACATCTTCGTGGGCGTCGAGTCGGCCCTGATCGTCAAGCCCCACCTCGAGGGCATGACCGAGTCCGAGCTGGGGACCATCCTCACGGCGGGCATGGGGACGATCGCCTCGACGGTCCTGGCCATGTACGTCATGATCCTGCAGGGCGAGATCCCGACGATCGCCGGGCACCTCGTCTCGGCCTCGTTCCTCTCGGCCCCGGCCTGCATCGTCATGGCCAAGCTCGTCATGCCGGAGACCGGCAAACCCCTGACCCTCGGCGTCGACGTCCGGCCCCATTACGAAAGGGACGAAAACCTGATCATGGCCATCATCAGGGGCGCCGGCGACGGCCTGAAGCTCCTCGGCGGGATCATCACTCTGCTCATCGCCTTCCTGGGGCTCCTGGCCCTGGTCAACATGGGGCTGGGCTGGGCGGGCGGTCTGGTCAACGGGCTCTTCGGCTGGAACGTCGCCTGGTCTCTCGAGGCCTTCCTCGGCTATCTCTTCTACCCGGTTACGCTCGTCCTCGGCGTCCCGCCGGCCGACGCCGCGGCCATCGCCAGGATCATCGGCGAAAGGACGGTGACGACCGAGGTCGTGTCCTTCAATCACCTCTCGGAGCTGCTCGCGAGCGGCGCCTTGAGTGACCCGCGGTCGGCCATCATCGCCTCCTACGCCCTCTGCGGGTTCGCCCACGTCGCCTCGCTGGCCATCTTCGTCGGCGGGGTGGGGGCCCTGGCCCCGGGCCGGTTGCGCGACCTGTCGCGGCTGGGTTTCCGGGCCCTGCTGGCGGCCACCCTGGCCTGCCTGATGACGGGGGCCGTGGCCGGAGTCTTTTACACCGGCGGCTCCATCCTCTTCGGCAAGTAGCCCTCATAATCCTTCGGCTGCGAAAGGGCCTCGGGGTGTCCTCTCCGTCCGCGCGGTGAGAAGGATCGAGGGTTCCGAGCGTCTTTATAGCAGAGGAGACGGCGGCATGGACGACTCGCACCTCCACTGGCTGGCTTTCCACCTGCTCTTTCACGGGCAGTCGCCGGCGGCCAGGAGGGTCCTGGAGCGGTTCGGCTCGGCCGGGGAGGTCTTCCGGGCGAGTGCCGCCGAGCTCGACGGGCTCCGGCTGGACAAGGACCTGGTCCGGGACATCGCCGGCCGCGGGCCCCTCGACCGCGCGGGCCGGGAATTGGAAAAAATCCGGCAAAAGGGGTATACTCTTTTGACCATTGAGGATCCCGGGTATCCGGGACATCTGAGAGAGATCTTCGATCCTCCGTTCGCCCTCTATTGCAGAGGAAGGACGGATGCTCTTCGAAACCCCGCCGTGGCCGTCGTCGGATCGAGGAGGCCCAGCCCCTACGGACGGGCCGTGGCCGAGAGACTGGCCGGCGACCTGGCCTCGCGGGATTGCGTTGTCGTGAGCGGCCTGGCGCTCGGGATCGACGCCTGCGCCCACTGGGGGGCACTCAGACATGGAAGGACGGTGGCCGTGTTGGGATCGGGATTGGACGTCATGTATCCCGGGGAGAACTCCGGCCTGGCCGACAAGATCGCGGAGCAGGGCGTCGTTCTGAGCGAGTTCCCCCTGGGGACCGCGCCCCACGCGATGAATTTCCCGGTCCGCAACCGGATCATCAGCGGCCTGAGCCTGGCCCTCGTGGTCGTCGAAGCCGCCGAGCGGAGCGGGTCGCTCATCTCGGCCCGGCTGGCCCTGTCCCAGGACCGGGAGGTCATGGCCGTGCCCGGCAACGCGACGTCCCCCCTCAGCCGGGGGTCGAACGGCCTGATCAAGGAAGGCGCCAAGCTCGTCGAGTCCTGGGAGGATGTGGCCGGGGAGCTGCCCTCGCCCTGGCGGGAAATTTTCCTTGCGCAAAAAGAAGAGAAGATGGACAATAAGCCGGCTTTGAGCCGGGAGGAAAGAACCCTGTTGGATGCTCTGGCCGTCGATGAGGTCCGCCACATCGACGACCTGGCCGAGGGATCGGCCTTCAGCGTGTCCGAGCTGCTGGCCCTGCTTCTCGGCCTCGAACTGAAGGGGGCCGTCGTCCAGCATCCGGGGAAAAAGTTCCAGAGGAGAATCTAATTGGCAAAGTCGCTCGTCATCGTCGAATCCCCGGCCAAGGCCAAGACCGTCAACCACTATCTCGGCAAGGATTATGTCGTCAAGGCCTCCATGGGCCATGTCCGCGACCTGCCCAAGAAGAAGCTCGGGGTCGACGTCGAGAACGATTTCCGGCCGACCTACGAGGTCATCCCGGACAAGAAAAAGATCGTCGCCGAGCTCCGGAAAGCGGCCCGGGAGAGCGACCGCGTCATCCTGGCGGCCGACCCCGACCGCGAGGGCGAGGCCATCTCCTGGCACCTCGCCCAGCTTCTCGAAGAGGACAACAAGCAGATCTTCCGGGCCACCTTCCACGAGATCACCGGGGACGGCGTCAGGACCGCGTTCGACAACCTCGGGCAGATCGACCTCAACCTGCTCGACGCCCAGCAGACCCGGCGCGTCCTCGACCGTCTCGTCGGGTACCGCATCAGCCCCCTTTTGTGGAAGAAGATCTCCCGGGGCCTGTCCGCCGGGCGGGTCCAGTCCGTCGCCCTCCGGCTGATCTGCG
>VGJC01000217.1 GCA_016867635.1 Candidatus Aminicenantota bacterium
TCCCGGTACTGAAGGAAGGCCCGCTCCTTCTCCCCGCGAGCCGCGTAGATCTGGGCCAGCCCGACGCGGGCCGGGGTCATTTCGGGGAGGTCGCGGAGCGAGGCCTGGAAGCTGTCCTCGGCGGCGGCCATGTCCGCGAGCAGGAGACTGACGTATCCCAGGCCGACGGCGTAGGCGGGATTGCCCGGGCCGAGCCGGCCGATCTGCTTGCGGGCCTGTTCGGGCCGCCCGGCCTTCAGGAGTTGCCAGGCCTCGCCGGCCGCGATCCGGTCGTCGAGGCTCAGACGGGAGGTGAGCTCGGACGGGATGTCGGCGACGAAGAAGGAGGGCCGAGCCGGCGGCGCCGTGGCGCAGGACCACGCCCCCCACGCGGCCAGAACAATGACCAGGCCTTTTTTTACCACGGCTCTTCTCCTTGCTCGAGATAGGGGAGGAAATTGACGATCCCCGCCGGTTCGGCCATGACCTTGAATTCCAGATACCGCTCGTTCTCCCGCTTTTTGAGGATCAGGGACCTGGCGGGCAGGGACCGGGTGATCTCCGGCGTTTCCCTCGGGACCCGGATGGTGTAGAGCTTGTAATCCCCGAAAATGACCTCGCGGAGCCGGCGCAGAAGGTCGGGCACCCCCTGTCCGGTCCTGGCCGAGATGGCCAGGGACCCGGCGTTGGGGCCCGCGTTCCTTCTGAGAAGCATGTCCTTTTCTTCCTCGGTGAGGAGATCGATCTTGTTCAGGACCCGGACGACGGGGATGCCGCTCGCTCCGAGGTCGGCCAGGATGGCCTCGACGGCCTGGGCTTGGCTCTCGGACGCGGGGGACGCGACGTCGACGATGTGGCAGACGCAATCCGCCTCGCCGACCTCCTCCAGCGTCGCCCGGAACGAGGTCACCAGCTCCACGGGAAGCCTGCGGATGAAGCCGACGGTGTCGGAGAGGAAGAAGTAGGCCCCGTCCGGATAAGATACCCGGCGGAGAAGCGGGTCCAGGGTCGAGAAGAGGTTGGACGACGTGTAGCGCCGCTCTTCGGCCAGGAGGTTGAACAGCGTGGATTTCCCGGCGCTCGTGTATCCGACCAGGGAGACCGTAGGCACGGGGCTTTTCCGGCGGCTGTGCCGCTGGCTCGACCGCCGTTTCTGGAGCCCGGCGATGTCCTTCTTGATCTTGGTGATCCGGTCGGTGATCCTCCGGCGGTCCTCCTCGAGCTTTTTTTCGCCCGGCCCGCGCGTCCCGATGCCGGCGCCCTGCTGGGTCAGGCCCAGGCCCTTGCCCCTCAGCCGGGGCAGCAGGTAGTTCAGCTGGGCCAGCTCCACCTGCAGCTTGCCCTCGTTCGTCCGCGCCCTCTGGGCGAAGATGTCGAGGATGAGCTGGGTCCGGTCGACGATCTTGGCCCGGACCTCGTCCTCGAGGTTGCGCTGCTGGGTCGCGTTCAGGTTGTGGTCGAAGATGACCAGGCCGGCCCCGAGCTCCTTCCTCAGCCGGCCGATCTCGTCGACCTTCCCCGCTCCGACGAAAGACCGGGGGTTGATGCGGGGGCGGACCTGGACGACGCTGCCGACGACCTCGGCCCCGGCCGCGGCCGCCAGTCCGGACAGCTCCTTGAGCGAACCCTCGGCGGCGTTCTTTTCCTCTTTGGTCGTCGCCACGTTGACGAGGATCGCTTTTTCCATATCCCTATTGTAAATGCTTTTGGAGGTTTTCCTCAAGCCCGCGCCCGTCTTCGGGGGAGAACCAGGTCACGCCGTCCATCTTCCGGAACCAGGTCATCTGTCTCTTGGCGTAACGGCGCGTGTCCCGCTTGGTCAGGGCCCGGGCTTCGTCGAGGGACAGGTCGCCGGCGAAATGCCTCAGGACGTGCCTGTAGCCGAGGGCCCGGAACGGAGGGGCGTCCTCCCGGACCCCGCCCTCGAGGAGCGAGCGGACCTCGGCCACGAGACCCCGCTCGAACATCCTGTCGACGCGGTCCTCGATCCGCCGGCAAAGGACCTCCCGGTCGAGCCGGAGCCCGATCCGGACGACGTTCACGCCCCGGACCGGGGATTCGGTGCGCAGGAAATGCTCCGAAAGCGGGCGCCGCGTGGCCTCGTAGACCTCCAAGGCGCGGATGATGCGGACGCGGTCCCGGTCCCGCACTTTCCGGGCGTATTCGGGGTCGACCGCCTCGAGCCGTTCGTAGAGGGCGCCCAATCCTTTTTCCCGGGCTTCCGCTTCCAGGTCGGCGCGCAGGGCGGGGTTGCGGCCGGGGCCCGGAAAAAGGCCGTCGAGGAGGGCCTTCAGGTAGAGGCCGGTCCCTCCGACGACCAGGGGAAGGCGCCCGCGGCCGGCGATCTCGCGGGCCGCCCCGAGGGCCTCCCGGACGAAATCCGCCGCCGTGAATTGGACCGCGGGATCGACGATGTCGATCAGATGATGGGGCACGCCGCGCCGCGATCCTGGCGACGGCTTGTCGGCGCCGATGTCGAAGCCCCGATAGACCTGGACGGAGTCCCCGTTGACGATCTCCCCGCTGAACCGGAGGGCCAGATCGACGGCCTTGCGGCTCTTGCCGACGGCCGTGGGGCCCAGGATGACGACGAGGTCGCGGATGTCAGGCGGCAATTTCGATCAGCATCCAGAGGACGAGGGCCGTGGCCAGGGCGAGCAGGGCCAGGAGCTGTTTGCGCTTCACGAGGCGTCCCCCAATCTCTCGAGGCCTCTGACGAGGGCGGCCTCGTGGGCCGGACCGAGGGTCCTCTTGACGGCCAGGACCTCGGCCATCAGGATCTCGTCCATGCTCCGGAGCAGGCTCCGGCGGCCCTCCTCGCCGCCCATGGCCATGTTCAGCTTCAGGGACGACCTGAGCTCGATGCGGCCGTCGGGCTTGAGCTCGAGCCCCTGGAAGACAGGGTCCAGGCGGCCCTTGATCTCGTCGATGGACTTCTCGATGATCGACAGGGCCACCGGGCCGACCCCTTTCGATATGGACTTGAAGATGAAGGAGCACTTGTTGTTGAAGGCCGCGAACAGCCGCTCGGTCTCGGCCGGGGAGCGGTCGGCGGGGAGCCGGCCGGTCTTGGGCCGGGGAGCGGTCGTCCCTGCCAGGCCGAGGCAAAGGAGGGCGAACAGAGCTCGCTGGGTGTCCTCCTTGCCGAGGTCGCTTTCCGCATACAGCTCCGCGACGGTCGTTCCCGGTTCCAGAAGCCCGAGAAGGTAGCGCTCCTGGAGCGAGAGCCGGGGACGCTCCGGCCAGCCCGCCTGGAGGCGGCGGAGGGGTTCTCCTTCGGCCGGCAGGTGGCCGGCGATAAGAGCGGCGTTGGTCATCTTCCGGACGCCCTCGAGGACCAGACCGGCGACGTCGATGCCTCCGACGAAGGTCCGGCCGGCGAGGCCGGGCAGGGCCTGGAACTCGAATTCGGCATCCTCCCGGTCAAAGAGGGAGCAGGCCTCGTCCTCGGCGAAGGATTCCAGGGCCGGCCAGAGGCGCGCCGGCGCGAGGAGGCCCTCTTCGGTCAGGGCCCGGAGGAGGGGTGTGCCGGCGCGGCGGGCGAGGTCCTCGACGCGGGCCAGGCCGATGAGGTCCGCTTCCCCCCTGGTCCACAGGAACTTCAGGAAGCCGGCCTCGTCGAAGGTCGCGGACCCCAGGACCAGGGCCCCGCGGTCGAAAGAGAATTTTTTCTCGCCGCCGACCCCCCGGACCAGGAGAAGGCCGGTGAGCCCCTGCCGCCCGATCCCGGCGAGAACGCGGGCGAACGGGATGTGAGCGAGGTCCCCCCGGCTCACGAAATCGTCCATGACCCTAATT
>VGJC01000218.1 GCA_016867635.1 Candidatus Aminicenantota bacterium
CCCAGGCCGTCGAGGGCCAGAAAAGGGCCGGGCTGGAGGTCGTCCGCATCCTCAAAGAAAAGCTGGCGTAAGCGGCCGTACCCGCTCGGGGCGTTACCTTCGCGCTGCGGGAGGGGCCTCGGGGCATCCTTTCCGTCCGCGCGGTAATTCTTTACGCTGTCCCGGTCCGGATCCGGTTGGGATGGGCCGCGTATCCCTCCCGGTCCAGCTAAATTACCGCTTTATGCTTCCGTCAAGGACACCCCCGCGGCCCTTTCTCCCGCAGCCTCAAGCGCGGCTGTGGGACGCCAAGCGGTCTTTGGCTCCGGTCCGCTGTTCTGCTAGAATAGCGTTATGATCTACCTCGACCACAACGCCACGACCCCCGTCGACCCGGCCGTCGCCGAGAAGATGGCTTGGGTCCTTCGCGAGCACTACGGCAATCCGTCCTCCATCTACCCCATCGGCCGCAAGGTCAAGGAGCTGATGACCGAGGCCAGGGAGCAGGTCGCGGCGGCCCTGGGCGTCGACCGGGGCGAGATCTTCTTCACGGGGTCGGGGACGGAATCCGACAACTTCGCCATCTTCGGGACGCTCGACTCCCATCCCGACAAGAACGAATTCATCACCTCGGCCATCGAGCACCCGGCCGTGCTCGAGGCCGCCAAAGCGCTCGAGAAGAGAGGCGTCAAGGTCACCTACCTTCCCGTCGATCCTTACGGGACCGTGGAGCTGCCCGCTCTTCGGGACGCCCTGACCCCGAGAACGGCCCTCGTTTCGGTGATGCACGCCAACAACGAGATCGGGACCATCCAGCCGATCGACGATATCGTCCGCATCTGCCGCGAGAGAGACGTGCCCGTGCACACGGACGCGGTCCAGACCTTCGGCAAGCTGGACCTGGACGCCCGCAAGCTCGGGGTCGATCTGCTGACGGTCTCGGCGCACAAGATCTACGGCCCCAAGGGGGTCGGGGCCCTCTACATCCGCAAGGGTACGGGCATCTGTCCTTTTCTCCGGGGGGGCCGCCAGGAAAGGGGCCTGCGGGCGGGGACCGAGAACACGGCCGGCATCGTCGGCTTCGGCGAGGCCGTCCGCGTCTTCCAGGAAAAGGGGAAAAAGGAACGGGTCCGGGTCGAAAAGCTGGCCGAAGCCCTCAAAAAGGGCATCGAAGAGAAGATCCCGCGGGTCAAGTTCAACGGACATCCCGAGCGACGGGTCAAGAGCACGATCAACTTCGCGTTTCCCGGCCTCGAGGCCGAAGCCATCCTGCTGGCCCTGGCCACCAAAGAGATCTACGTGTCGACGGGTTCGGCCTGTAGCGAGGAGTCCGAAGAGGTTTCGCAGGTCCTCACGGCCATCGGTCTGAGGCCGGAGATCGCCCGCTCCTGCATCCGCATGTCCCTGGGCCGCGATAACACGGAAGAGGACGTCCAGACCGTTCTCCGGGAACTGCCGGCCATCGTCGAGAAGCTCCGCAGGATCACGGCCTTCAACCCCCAGGACTGAGAGAGCGGCCCGGCGTGCCCGCCCGGAGCTGACGCAGCAGCTCCCGGCGGACGGCCATAAAGAATTCCAAGCAGGGCTCCCGGCGGATGTCCGGATAGGTCCAGTCCAGGACCTTGACGCCCGCTCTCGTGAACAGCAGCTCGAGATGGGCGTAGATCCCCTTGCGAAGCGGGATGCGATGGGAGAAGTCCTTGGCCGTGGCCATGACCAGGGCCGAGGCCGTGAGATAGCCGGGGTCGATGTTCACCGCCCTTCCCCCGCCCTCTTCGGGACGCCCGATCTCGTCCTCGAGGACGTTGGTGAGGAGCTTGATCTCCGCCAGGTCCTGGGGCTCGAAGAGTTCGGCGAAGCTCATGAACCGGCGTTTCAGGCCCCCGCCCATCTCGGCGTCATAATAACCGGTCAGGTCGAACTCGAACGGCGGGCTCTCGTTGTCGAGCTTCCCGAAGCGATCGGCCAGCCGGGCCCGGGCCTGCTCGTAACGGCGCGGATCCCCGTGGATGACCCCGCAGACGAGCTTGACCGGAACGAAAGGCTTAGGCCGGGCCATGGTACTCTCGAGCGGGCAGTATATCCCAGTCCGGCTTCAGGGGCCAAGCCCCTTCCGCCGGCGGCCGGTTTGCACATCGTCCCCGATTTCCCTATAATTGGCCCATCATGAACTGGGTCTATATCGAAGACATCGGGGATTTCAACGGCCAAGACGTCGAGGTCCGCGGCTGGGTCCACAACAAGCGGTCTTCCGGCAAGGTCCGGTTCCTCGTCCTGCGTGACGGTACGGGTCTCCTCCAGGCCACGGCCTTCAGCGCGGACAAGGACTCCCCCCTTTTCACAAAATTCGACGAGCTGACGCACGAATCCTCGGTCGTCGTCCGGGGCCGTGTCCGCGAGGACAAGAGGGCCCCGGGAGGATTCGAGCTGTCCATCGAGAGCATCGAGACGATCCAGATCGCCCGCGACTACCCGATCACCCCCAAAGAGCACAGCACTCCGTTCCTCATGGAGCACCGTCACCTCTGGCTCCGGTCCTCGAAGCAGCACGCCGTGCTCCGCGTCCGGGCCGAGGTCGTCAAGTCCGTTCGGGACTTCTTCGACGGCCGGGGCTTCCGGCTCATGGACACGCCCATCCTGACGCCCAGCGCCTGCGAAGGGACGACGACCCTCTTTGAGACCGAGTATTTCGACCAGAAAGCCTACCTCACGCAGAGCGGACAGCTCTACAACGAGGCCACGGCCATGGCTTTCGGCAAGGTCTACTGTTTCGGCCCGACCTTCCGGGCCGAGAGATCCAAGACACGCCGGCATCTCATCGAGTTCTGGATGGTCGAACCCGAGGTCGCCTTCGCCGAGCTGAGCGACGTCATCGGCCTCGGGGAAGACCTCGTCCTCTTCGTCCTCGAGCGCGTTCTCTCCAAGCGGAAGCTCGAGCTGGAAACCCTGGAACGCGACCTCCGCCCTCTCGAGCGGATCGCCAAACCCTTCCCCCGGCTGACCTACGACCAGGCCTTGCCCATGCTCCGCGAAAAGGGATCGAAGATCGAGTGGGGCAGCGATTTCGGCGCCCCGGAAGAGACCCTGATCTCCGAGATCTACCCGACCCCTGTCTGCGTCACGCGCTTCCCGACGGCTATCAAGGCCTTCTACATGCAGCCCGCCCCGGACAACCCCGATGTCGTCCTGGGCGTGGACTTCCTGGCCTCGGAGGGATACGGGGAGATCATCGGCGGCGGGCAGCGCATCCATGACCCGGACCTCCTCGAGCGGCGCATTCGGGAGCACGGTCTTCCCCGGGAGGCCTACGAGTGGTATCTCGATCTCAGGAAGTACGGGTCCGTCCCCCACTCCGGCTTCGGGATGGGCATCGAGCGCGTCGTGTCCTGGATCTGCGGGATCAAGCACATCCGGGAGACCATCCCCTTCCCGCGGCTCCTCTACCGCATCTACCCCTGACCCCATGGCCGCTCACATCCGGGGCCGCGCCGCCAGGATGAAGAAGATCGCCCTCATCAGCTTGGGCTGCGCCAAGAACCTCGTGGACAGCGAGGTCATGCTCGGCGTCCTCAAGAAGGCCGGTTTCGGGTTCGCGGCCAGGCCCGAGGACGCCGACGTCGTCGTGGTCAACACCTGCGGCTTCATCCGCCCGGCGCGCGAGGAGGCCGAACGGACGCTGCGAGGGGTCGTCCGGCTCAAGCGGAAAGATCCCCGGAAAAGGATCGTGGCGGC
>VGJC01000219.1 GCA_016867635.1 Candidatus Aminicenantota bacterium
GCGAAGGACCTCAAGGCCCGCATCGACGAACTCGTCCGGGCCCGCAAGGCCGACACCCGGCCCTCGCTGACCGTCTCCGCGGGGACCTGCGGCCGGGCCCGGGGCTCGATGAAGGTCATCGACTCCCTGCGGCGGGCCATCAAAGCCCAGGGGCTGGAGAAGCGCGTTCAGCTCAAGGTCACCGGCTGCCACGGCTTCTGCGAGGCCGAGCCCAACATCATCATCTACCCCCAAGGCGTCTTCTACCAGAAGGTCGAGCCCCGCAAGGGCCGGGCCATCATCGCCGAGACCGTCCGCAAGAAAAAGATCATCCCCGAGCTGCTCTACGCCGATCCCGAGACCGGCCTCCGGGCCGACAAGGAATCGGCCATCCCCTTCTACGGGAAGCAGAAGCGGATCGTCCTCGGCGACAATCCCCTGATCGACCCGACGTCGATCGACGACTATTTCTCGATCGGCGGATACCGGCCTTTCCTCAAGGCCCTGACGATGATGACCCCCGACGGCGTCGTCGGAGAGGTCAAGGCCTCCGGCCTCCGCGGCCGGGGCGGGGCCGGCTTCCCGACCGGGACCAAGTGGGAGCTGGCCCGCAAGGCCAAAGGCGACGTCAAGTACGTCATCTGCAATGCCGACGAAGGCGATCCCGGGGCCTACATGGACCGCAGCCTCCTCGAGGGCAACCCCCACCGGGTCCTCGAGGGGATGATGATCGGGGCCTACGCCATCGGGGCCCGGGAAGGATACATCTACGCCCGCGACGAGTATCCCCTGGCCGTCAAGCACGTCACCCTGGCCATCGAAGCGCTCTACGGGATCGGGCTCCTGGGGAAGAACATCCTCGGGACCGGCTTCGACTTCGACATCCGCATCGCCAAGGGCGCCGGGGCCTTCGTTTGCGGCGAGGAAACGGCCCTCATCGCCTCCATCGAAGGACGGGTCGGCGAGCCCCGCCAGCGGCCCCCGTTCCCGGCCCAGAAGGGCCTGTGGGGGAAGCCGACCAACATCAACAACGTCGAGACCTGGGGGACGGTCCCCTTGATCGTCGACAAGGGCGCGGCCTGGTTCTCGAAGATCGGGACCGACAACAGCAAGGGCACCAAGATCTTCTCCCTGGTCGGCAAGATCAGCAACACCGGCCTGGTCGAGGTCCCCATGGGCATGAGCCTGCGGGAGATCATCTTCGACGTCGGCGGCGGCATCCCCGGCGGCGGGAAGTTCAAGGCCGTCCAGACCGGCGGCCCGTCCGGCGGCTGCATCCCCAAGGAGATGCTGGACCTGCCCATCGACTACCAGAGCCTGGCCCAGGCCGGGTCCATCATGGGCTCGGGCGGCATGATCGTCATGGACGAGAAGACCTGCATGGTCGACCTCGCCAAGTACTTCCTGAACTTCCTGCGCGACGAATCGTGCGGCAAGTGCGTCTCCTGCCGGGAAGGGACCCAGCGGATGCACGAGATCGTCAAGAACATCACGGACGGGCGGGCGACCCTGAAGGATATCGCCGTGCTCGAAGAGCTGGCCGTGGCCGTCAAGGACGCCTCCATGTGCGGCCTGGGCCAGACGGCGGCCAACCCCGTCCTGTCGACGCTGAAGTATTTCCGGTCGGAGTACGAGAAGCACGTCATCGAAAAGCGGTGTCCGGCCATGGTCTGCAAGGAGCTCGTTTCCGCGGCCTGCCAGTACGTCTGCCCCCTCGGCCAGGAGGCCGCCACCTATATCGCCCTGATCGCCCGCCGGCAGTTCGAGGAGGCCTTCCGCGTCATCCGCAAGGACAATCCCCTGCCGTCGGTCTGCGGGCGGGTCTGCAGCCGGTCCTGCGAGTCCGCCTGCCGGGCCGGCGAGATCGGGGAGCCCATCGCCATCCGGGCCCTCAAGCGATACGTCATGGACTGGGCCAAGGCCAAGGGCATGGACAGGCCGGAGAAGTTCCCGGTGACCAAGGAGGGCAAGGTGGCCATCGTCGGGGCCGGCCCGGCCGGGCTGGCGGCCGCCTACGAGCTGGTCCGCAAAGGATACCCGGCGAAGGTCTTCGAATCCCTGCCGGTCGCGGGCGGCATGCTCCGGGTGACCATCCCCGACCATCGGCTGCCCAAGGACATCCTCGAGGACGACATCAACTACCTCATGAGCTGCGGGGTCAGCATCAAGACCAACATGACCCTGGGAAAGGACTTCTCCCTGGACGACCTCTTCCATCAGGGATACAAAGCCGTGTTCCTGGCGACCGGGGCCCACAAGCCCATCGAGATCGGGGTCCCCGGGGAAGAGGCCGAAGGGGTCCTTCAAGCCCTCGAGTATTTAAAGGATCACCACCTCAGCATCCCCGTCAAGCTCGGCGAGAGGGTGGCCGTCGTCGGCGGCGGGAACTCGGCCATCGACGCGGCCCGGGTGGCCTTCCGCGACAAGAGCGTCAAGGAGGTCACCGTCCTCTACCGCCGGACCCGGAGCGAGATGCCGGCCTACCCGGAGGAGGTCGAGGCCGCCCTCGAAGAAGGGATCAAGATCCATTTCCTCGTGGCCCCGATCCGGGTCCGGACGAGCGACGGGAAGGTCGTCGGCATCGAGTGCCTCAAGATGGAGCTCGGCGAGAAGGACGAGAGCGGCCGGCGCAAGCCCGTCCCCGTGCCCGGCTCGGAGTTCCAGGTCAAGGCCGACACGCTCATCCTGGCCATCAGCGAGCGGGCCTACACGCCCTACCTGCGGGACAGCGACGGCCTGACCCTGTCCGACAAGTGGGGGACGATCATCGTCGACGGGGCGACGCTGGCCACGACCCGGCCCGGCGTCTTCGCCGGAGGCGACGTCGTCTCGGGACCCAGCAGCGTCGTCGACGCCATCGCCGCCGGCAAGCTGGCCGCCCGGTCCATCGAGAACTACCTCGAGGGGCGCATCCTGCCCCGGACCCATGAGCTGACCCGGCCCTCCATGTACGTGGAGCCGGTCAAACTCTCCGACGACGAGATCCAGAACGCGAAAAGGGCCAAGATGCCGCATCTTCCTGTCTCGAAAAGGAGATCGGGGCACGAGGAGATCGAGCTGGGCTTCACCAAGGACATGGCCGTCAAGGAAGCCCGCCGCTGCCTGCGGTGCGAGCTCGAGACAGAGGACGGCAAGAAAGCCATAGGACGTGACATATGATCGAACTCATTCTCAACGGTCTGCAGGTCAAGGCCGAGGAGGGCTGGACGGTCCTCGAAACGGCCAAGTTCTACGGCCTCGAGATCCCGACCCTCTGCTACCATGAGGGCCTGACCCCCTACGGAGGGTGCCGCCTCTGCCTGGTGGAGATCGGGGAGCCCGGCAAATCGAAGCTGGTGACGTCCTGCACCTACCCCGCCGAGCCCGGCCTCGTCGTCCGGACCGACACCCGGCGGGTCATGGCCGCCCGGCGGATGATGATCGAGCTCATGCTCTCGGGGGCCCCGGGCTCCAAGCAGCTCCAGGATCTGGCTTCGAAGTTCGGCGTGACCGAGGTCCGTTTCGAACCGAGGCACGAAGAGTGCATCCTCTGCGGGCTCTGCGTCCGGATGTGCTCCGAGCAGATGGACGCCCGGGCCATCGGCTTCCAGCAGCGCGGCTACAAAAGGAAGATCTCGACGCCGTTCGACATGCGCTCGGAAGAGTGCCGTCTCTGCGGCGCCTGCATGTACATCTGCCCGGC
>VGJC01000220.1 GCA_016867635.1 Candidatus Aminicenantota bacterium
GAGTTCGAGCCGGCCGAGGAGGCCTTCAACGAAGCCCTGAGGATCGATCCGACGATCGGCGCGGTCTACAACAACCTCGGCTATCTGAATCTGGCGCTCTACGTCAACACCAAGGATGACGCGCGCCTGGCCCTGGCCATCGAGAACTTCGACAAGGCCCTGAACATCGACCCGGGCCTGCCGTCGGCCCTCAAGGGCCGGGAAAAAGCCCTCGGTTACGGCAAGAAGACCGCGCGGCGATAGTCCGCTTTGTTCTTCGGCCGGGCCAGGTCACGGTCTCAGGCTCTTCTCGTAGGGCGGGCGGCAGACGCCGCGCTCGGTGACGATGGCCGTGATGAGAGCGGCCGGAGTGACATCGAAGGCCGGGTTGCGGACCTCGACGTAAGGAAGGGTGACGAGGCGGCCGCCGATCTCCCGGACCTCCTCGGGGCCGCGCTCCTCGATGGGGATGCCGCCGCCGTCGGCGACGGCCGGGTCGACGGTGCTGACGGGCGCCGCCACGTAGAAAGGAATGCCGTTCTCCTTGGCCAGCACGGCCAGCGAGTAGGTGCCGATCTTGTTGGCCGTGTCGCCGTTGCGGGCGATGCGGTCGGCGCCGACGACGACCGCGTCGACCTCCCCTCTGCGCATCATCCAGCCGGCCATGCCGTCGGTGATGAGAACGGCCGGGATGTCGTCCCTATCGAGCTCCCAGACGGTCAGGCGGGCGCCTTGGAGGAACGGCCGGGTCTCGTCGGCCAGGACCCGGATGCTCTTGCCTTCCGCCACGGCGGCCCGGACGATGCCCAGGGCCGTGCCGTATTCGGCCGTGGCCAGGGCGCCGGCGTTGCAGTGAGTGAGGACGGTCCACCCGTCGCGGAGCAGTGCCTGGCCGTGCCGGCCGATGCTCCTGTTGGTCTCCGCGTCCTCGCGCTCGATCGTCCGGGCCTCTTCGAGGAGGGCCGCCCGGATGGCCCGCAGGCCGGCCTCCCGGGTCCGCTCGTAGACGGCCCTCATCCTTTCGAGGGCCCAGAACAGGCTGCGGGCCGTGGGCCGGGTCCGCTCCAGACGCCGGAAGACTTTTTCGAAATCCCTGGCCATGGACCGGCCCGTTTCGCCGCGCAGGGACATGGCCCCGAGGACGACTCCGTAGGCCGCCGCGATGCCGATGGCCGGCGCCCCGCGGATGACCATCTTCTCGATGGCCTGGGCCGCCTGGATGTAGGTCCGGCAGCGGACGTACACTTCCTGGCCAGGGAGCTTCCTCTGGTCGATCATGATCACGTACCGGCCGCGCCAGGCGATCGTCGGCAGCATGGGCTACTCCTTTTTCCAGGCCGGCGTCCGGGCGTCGCGCCAACCCCACCTTTTCGTCCAGGCCTCGTGGACGGCGTCGAACCTGTCTTTTTCGTCCTGGGGCAGGGCATCCCGGATCCGGTCCCGGCAAAAGACGATCTGGTTGTCGTTGTCCCGCAGGATCTTCTCGGAGGGCAGTCCGAGCTCGCGGGCCATGACGGCCTCCTCGTAGCTCCCGCGCAGATCGGCCCGGTGACTCAGGACCTGGGACAGAAGGTAGTGGGCGAAGCCCGAGGCGAAATCGTCGTCGAGGAGACGGCCGACATCCTTGGCCAGACCCGCCAGCGCCCTGTCCCGGTCTTTCTCGTTCAGGGCCAAGGCCCGGGCGAGCCCCAGGTCGACATGCTTGCCGGCCGCCGCCCGCCGGATCGGCCCGAACTTTGCCCTGCCCATGAGGTGGGCGTAGGCGCGCCCGGCCGATTCGGGGAGCCCGGAGGCTTCGAAGGCCAGCGCCGCTCCGAGCAAGGCCGCGTCCGCGGCCCACTGCTCCCCTGAAGCGAAGCCGAGGGTGAAAGCCAGGCGGAAGCTCTCGGCCGCGTCCGGCCACCGCTCGAGGCGGACTTCGGCCAGCCCTTTGAGCGTGTAGGCCTGGGCCGAGGGATCCTTGCGGGCCGCGGCTTCGGCTTCGAGGAGGGCCCGTTTCGCGGCGGCCACGGCCTGGCCGGACTCGTATCTCCGGTCGTGTTCCTGGGCCCGGGAAAAATGGAGTTTAGCCTCCTTCAGGGGGGATGCACATCCCCAGAGAACGGCAAGCGCCAGGGCCAGTCCGAAGGCGCTTCTTCCGGACCGGGCCGTCACGCGCCGCGCTCCGGCGGAGAGTGTTCTTCGCGGATCGCGGCCAGGATGAGATCCAGGATATCGTCGTCCTTGAGAAGATGGAGCCCGAGCGAAGCCAGCTCCATGCCGAAGGTCTCGAGGAACCGCCAAAAAGCCGGATCGGCCTCGGCCGGCTTCAAGCCTTCGACGGCCGCCGCGGTCCGGGCCTCGAACTCGGCGACGATCTTTCGGACGGCCCCGGCGGCAAGCTCCCCGCGGAACAAGCCCCTGAGAAAGGCGTCCTCCAGGCCCAGGAGGGGATAGAGGGCCGGAAAGGCCGCCCTCAAACCCTTGATGTCGCCGGCCTCGATCTCCCGCGCATAGATACGGCTCAGATCAGGGTTTTTAGCGAAAAAATGCAGGATGAAGTCGTCGGGCTTGGTCCGGACCGCTTCCGGGTCCAGCCAGACCTTCCAGGTCAGGATGTGGTCCCGATAGTTGAAGACCCGCCGCACGGACCAGACGCATACCGAGGACAGGACGGGGAACAGCAAGAAGGGCGCCGAGGGGATGAAGGCGGCCAGGGTCTCGACCCCCCGGACCAAGGCCTGCTCGATGTCTTTCCGGCTCATGGCGCCTCGCCACTCTTTCTACCCCATCTCAGGAAAATTATCAATCCGCGAGGTAGCGCGCCGGCGACGGTGGCTATTCTTTTTCGATCGCGAACGTTCCCGCGTACCCGCTCTGCGTGAACTCTCCGGAGATCTTCTTGCCGGTCGCGTCGAGCGTGCCCTTGAAGGTCGGCTCGCCGGGCACGTTGGGATGGTCGATCATGAAGGTGATGGCCTTGTCCTTGATCTCGATATTCCCCAGGGGGACGCCCATCGCGCCCTGGGTGACGACGTCGATGATCCCCTTGACCTGCTTGGATTCGTCGAGCGAGAAGTCCACGCGGATCTCGAGCTCCATGCCCATGATGCTGAGCGAGCCTTTCCAGGCGCCGAGGAACGGCTTGGCGTCCTGGGCCTGCGCCGGGGCGACGGCCAGGAGCGCGAAAGCGGCGAGGGCGAGAGCGGCCCTCTTGGTCGTGTTCTTGTTCATGAGTGACTACTCCTTTAACACAAGGCTGCCTCATTATACGTGCCCCGCCCCATTTCGGTTCAGAGAATGGGCAGAGAAGGGGGACACGTACCGGAGGTACATGTCCCCATGTCCGCACCCGCGAGTTTCGTGAGCCGCCGAATCCGGCCCGCTCGGAGGCGTATGAAATCACCGCACCGACCGAGGACGACCGCTGAAGACAAGGCCGAGGGGATCGTCCGAAGGAGCCTAAAGCGGTGATTTAGCCGGAGAGGGGACCGGAGGAGGGCATCCTCGCAGAGGACGGCTCACGATGTCTGAGCCTGCTATTCTGAGGGCTAGTCTGGATCCCGCGAGTTTCGTGAGCCGCCGAATCCGGCCCGCTCGGAGGCGTATGAAATCACCGCACCGACCGAGGACGACCGCTGATGCCGGGGCCGAGGGATGTCGTCGACGGGAGCATAAAGCGGTGATT
>VGJC01000221.1 GCA_016867635.1 Candidatus Aminicenantota bacterium
GTTACGACTCGATACGACGTGGCCGAACACCTCCGCACCCCCGAGGACATGGCCGCTTATCTGGAAGCATGCTTTGAAGATACCCGCGGTGATGCGGCTTTTATCGCCAAGGCCCTGGGCGACATCGCCCGCGCCAAAGGCATGTCAAGAGTGGCGCGTGACGCCGGTCTGTCCCGCGAAAGCCTGTACAAGGCGCTTTCCGGCGAGCGGAGCCCGGGCTTCGACACGATCCTGAAAGTCATGAAAGCCCTCGGCTTGAAGCTTAGCGCCGAGGCCATGCCCCGAGAGTAAATTCGGGGATACAATACTCTTCCCCCATTTATTTCACTTGACGCGCGGCCGGTAAAAAAGGGAAATAGGTATCATGTCCCAAAATAAGTGGCGGGCGTACAACGATCTGGCCTGGACCGAGCCGCTGCTGGCGTCCCCCGAAGAGTACGCGGACGCGACGCGGCATTTCATGAGCGTCATCCGCGAAAATTCGCGCCTCGAGGTCCGGACGCTGCTCCACCTGGGGTGCGGGGCCGGGGGCCACGACCACACCTTCAAGCGGGGCTTCGAGGTGACCGGCGTGGACATCAGCGAGGGGATGCTCGCCCACGCCCGCGCCCTCAACCCCGAGATCCGATACCTCCGAGGCGACATGCGGACGGTCCGGCTGGGGGAGACGTTCGACGCCGTCGCCATCCCCGATTCCATCGGGTACATGACGACCCGCGCGGACTTGCGCAGGGCGATCGCGACCGCGGACCGGCACCTGCGGCCGGGAGGCGCGCTGCTCATCGTGGCCCTGGTCAGGGAGGATTTCCGGGAGAACAACTTCGTGTACACGGGATCGCGGGGGGACGTCGAGCTCGTCGTGTTCGAGAACAACCACGCCCGCGGGCCGCGTTCGGCGACCTACGAGGCCACGGTCGTCTATCTGATCCGGCGCAAAGGCAAGCTGGAGATCGTCTCCGAGGTCCACACGCAGGGGCTGTTCACGATGGCGGTCTGGCGGTCGCTGCTTCGGGAGCGAGGGTTCCGGCTCGCCCAGCGCAAGCTGGACCACTCCTACGATCCGTTCATCGTCGGCGACGGCCGCTACCGCGTCCGGATCTTCGCCTGCAGCAGCCAAGGCAGAGCGGGGCGGGGGAAAGCCCCCCATCTGGTATAATAGGATTGATTGGCCGGATGATCCGATGAACGAGAGAGAACCGAACCTCCCGACCCCAGAGCTCCTGAGCCGCCGCCGGTTCATCGGCCTGGGCGCCGCCGCGCTGGCCCTGCCGTTGCTGTCCCGGATCCCGGCCTTCGCGCGGACCGAGCCGCTGCCGCCCGACCGCGCCCTCGCCTTCTTCAACACCCACACCCGGGAATCGCTGTCGATCGAATACTGCCGGGCCGGATGCCTCGTGCCCGACTCGCTCGATAAGATCAACCACATCCTCAGGGACCATCGGACCGGGGAGGCCAAGGACATCGACGTCCGGCTCATCGACCTGCTCCACACGCTGTCGGAGAAAACGTGCGCCGGCCGGGCCTTCCATGTCATCTCCGGTTACCGGTCGCCCGAGACCAACTCCGGACTGCGGGCCAACGGCTCGGGGGTCGCCGCGCGCAGCCTTCACCTTGTCGGCAAGGCCGTCGACGTCCGGGTCCCGGGGCTCGCCCTTCGCGACCTCTACAAGGCGGCCGTCGCCCTGAAGAGCGGGGGCGTGGGCATCTATCCCGCTTCGGATTTCGTCCACGTCGACATCGGCCGCGTCCGGACCTGGTAGTCCGGAAAGCTATTCGGCCGGCGCCGACGCCCTCTGCCTCAAGGCCTCGAAGAGGGCCGCGTCCCGCAGGTAGATATCGCCCCGGAACTGCGTCCGCCCGTCGTCGCCCATCCAGGCGGTCCAGTACAGGAGATGGACGGCGATCGGGGTCCTCAGGTTGACGACCCGGGTCGCGGTGTCCGCGAGCGCCGCCAGGATCTTCTCCCGGTCCCATCCCGGGTCGTCGCGCAGGACGTATTCGGCCAGGTCCACGGGCCGCTCGATCCGGATGCAGCCCGAGCTCAGGTCGCGCGCCGCCCGGGCGAAGAGCCCCCGGTCCGGCGTGTCGTGCAGGTAGACGTCGAACTTGTTGGGGAACATGAACTTGATCCGGCCGAGCGAGTTGCGCGGCCCGGGGTCCTGGCGGAACTTGAACGACAGCGAGTCGGGGTCGATCCGCTCCCAGTCCACGGTGTCGGGGTCGATCTCGGGCGCCCCCGCGGACCAGTCGCGCAAGACGCGGATGCCCCGGTCCCGGAGATAGGACGGGTCCTTGCGGACCTTGGGCAGGATGTCCTCGCGGGCGAGCTTGGGCGGGACGTGCCAGAGGGGGTTGATCTCGATGTAGGTCATCCGGCCGCTGAAGGCCGGCGTCCGGCGGAAGGCGGTGCCGACGATGGCCGGCATGGACAGGACCTCCCGGGCGCCCTCGAAGACGCCGACCCGGAAATCGGCGACGTTGATCAGGACGTACCGCGCGCCGAGGTCCTGGGTGATCCAGCGCCAGCGCTCGAGGTTGGCCAGGACCTGGGTCAGGCGCTCGGCGGCGGGGACGGCCAGGGCGGCCGCGGTGGCCGCGCCGACCACGCCGTCGGGATCGAGCCCGTGGCGGCGCTGGAAGGCCTTGACCGCCTCTTCGAGCTCCGCGTCGAAAAGCGCCGGATCGATCCCCTGGGCGGACATGGAAGGCCCCGAATGAGCGGAGGCCGTCGATGGAGTCGATGCCGGCGACGGCCAGAGATGCCCCATGGCCACAAGGCAGCTTCGGAGGGCTTCGACCCGCGGGTCGCGGGCGCCCTTGCTTAGCTTGGGGCCCGGAGAGAAGGCGGGCCAGCCGCCGGCCTCGACGGCCAGCCGGGCGCGGCCGAGCGCCTCGACAAGACCGCGGTACACGGCGTGGGCCGGGCGGAGCGAATCGAGCGCGCCGGCGATGTCGTCGTCCGCCAGGCCTTTCACCAGGGCGGCGGTCAAGTCATCGACGCGGCCCTGGATGAACCACTCGGATTGGATGGTCTCCGGGTCGACTTGGCCATGGACGAGGTGCGACCCGCAGAGGAGGAAAGAATCTGTGAGGAGCATTTCCAGGTCGACCAGGTCGTCGGCCGGGATGGGGCGACCCTTTTGGCCTTTTGCCGCCGTGACGGCGGCGAGAAGCGTCTCGATGGTCTCCAAGTGGTAGTTCCGGGGGTCGAGCCCTTCATCGGCAACGAGGCGCAGGGCTTCGAGGTAGGAGGCGGCCTTCGCGAGCGCGAGGTCCTCGTCGATCCAGGCCGGGCGGAAATCCCGGGCCCTGTAGAACGGCGGCAGGACCTCGGAGCCGCAGAGCCGTTCGCTCCGGCAATAGACGGGTGCATCGGACCCGGGCGAACCGACGCGGGCGATGAGGGCGTCGCGGGTCGCTTCGACGGGGGAGACCGGCGGCGCGGGCGACGGGGCGCGGCAGGACGCGAGCAGGATCGCCGCGAGGAAAGGGAGGAGGGAGACCGCGCGGGGCAGCGGCTTACGAGCCAGAGCTTCGGGGAACATCGGCCACCTATTTTACCAGAAATAGGGGGACATGATACCTGCGGCTGATCTGAGGGATCCGTGTCTTGCATCCGGTCATAATAGTCGAGCAGCTCGATGA
>VGJC01000222.1 GCA_016867635.1 Candidatus Aminicenantota bacterium
GCCCCGTCCCGCCACGCCGCGCTCTCTCGCCGCTTCCGCCCGCGCCGCCCTCCCCCGCCGTCAGGCGCACTTGCTCCAGCCGCAGTTCATGCAGACCGGGCACTTCTCGTCCGGCAGCAGCGCCCCGCAGATCTTGCAGCGCACCGTGTAGAAGTCCTTGGCGCTCATCCGGACCTCGCCGAAGTGCTTCTCGAGGACCTTGGCGATCGCGTCCGGGATGGACTGGATCAGCCCGCCCTCGGTGAAGATGGGCTCCGACCCGCCGATCCCCTTGAGCTGCTGGATGACCTCCTCCGGCTCGACCCCGCTCCTCAGCGCCAGCGACGTCAGCCGCCCCAGCGCCTCGGCGTCGGCCATGGTCGAGTACCCGCTCTTGCCGATCGAAGCGAAGACCTCGAACGGCTTCTGGTTCTGGAAGGCGATCGTCACATAGAGGTTGCCGAACCCGGTCTTGATCTTGTCGGTCACCGACGGCAGCGAGGTCGGCCGCTCCTTGGGGTGGAGGATCTCGGTGCCGTTCTTATAGAGGACCTGGCTCTCCCGGCAGCCGTCGCGGTAGATGGTGATGCCCTTGGTCCCCAGGTCCCACGCCAGGCCGTAGGCCTTCTCGATGTCCTCGACCGCGGCCTCGTGGGGAAAATTGATGGTCTTGGACACCGAGTTGTCGACGTGCTTCTGGAAGGCCGCCTGGGTCCGGACGTGCCACTCGGGCGAGATCTCGTGGGCCGACACGAAGTGCTCCGGCAGCGGTTTGCCCGGGTTCTTCTCGACCCAGGCCGCGTAGATCGGGTGGACGTCCTTGATCTCGGAGTCGAGGATCTTGGAGGTGACCTCGAAGGCGAAGACCGGCTCGATCGACGACGAGCACCCGGCGATCCGCGAGATGGTCCCGGTCGGGGCGATGGTGAAGACGGTCGCGTTGCGCATCTTCGTCCCCTTGTAGACCGACCGCCCGATGTTGGGGAAGCTGCCCCGCTCCCCGGCCAGGGCCCGCGAGGCGGCCACCGCCTCCTTGCGCAGGAAGGCCGCGACCTTTCCCGCCAGGGCCAACGCCTTGGCCGAGTCGTACTTGAGCTCCATCAGGAGCAGCAGGTCGGCCCAGCCCATGACCCCCAGCCCGACGCGCCGGTTGGCCCGCGACATCTCCTCGATCTGCGGCAGCGGGTACTTATTGACCTCGATGACGTTGTCCAGGAAGCGCACGCCCACGCGGATGACCCCGGCGAACCGGCCCCAGTCGAAGCGGTCCTTGCGGCCGGGGTCGAAGAAGTTGGCCAGATTGATCGACCCGAGGTTGCAAGACTCGTAGTCGTGGAGGGGCTGCTCGCCGCAGGGGTTGGTGGCCCGGATGGGCCCCAGCCCGGCCGTGGGATTGTCCTTGTTGATCCGGTCGATGAAGACGAGGCCCGGGTCGCCGACGGCCCAGGCCGACTCGACGATCGTCTGGAAGACCGACCGGGCGTCTTTGCGGCCCGCGGGCCGTCCGGAGCGCGGGTCGAGGAGGTCGTAGGAGGCGCCGGCGCGGACCGCGTCCATGAACGCGTCCGTGACGGCCACCGAGATGTTGAAGTTGGCGATGCTCCGCCCGTCGAGCTTCATCTGGACGAACTCTTCGATGTCGGGGTGGTCGACGCGCAGGATGCCCATGTTGGCCCCGCGCCGGGTGCCGCCCTGCTTGACGGCCTCGGTCGCGGCGTCGATGACCTTGAGGAACGACACCGGCCCGGAGGCCACGCCCTGGGTCTTGCGCACGAAGCTGCCCTTGGGCCGCAGCCGGCTGAAGTCGAAGCCCGTGCCTCCCCCCTCCTTGTGGACCATGGCCGCGTTCTTGACCGACTCGAAGATGCCGTCCAGGGAATCCTCGATGGGCAGGACGAAGCAGGCGCTCAGGCACATGCCGCGGCCGGCCCCGGTCAGGGTCGGGCTGTTGGGCAGGAAGTCGCGGGCCATCATGGCCCGCAGGAACTCCCCGGCGTATCGCTCGCGCAGGGCCTTGGTCTTCTCGGCCGAGGCGACGTGGCCGGCCACGCGCCGGAACAGATCTTCGGGAGACCGGTCGACGAGCTCGCCTTTCTCGTTCTTCAGGAAGTAGCGGGCCTTGAGGATCTTGAGGGCGTTCTCGGAAAATCCGGCGGGATCGCCCTTCGGCGCGGCAGCGGAGGCGGCGGCGGGAACGGATCTCTGGTCGGCGGCACGGGGTTTTGCGGGCATTGTCTCCTCCATCATCCTCCCAGGTTTGCAACCAATCCCGGCTAAATCCTACCAAATTGGTATGATTTTTACAAGCGAATTGGGGTCGGACCACAGCATCTGCTTCGATATCTGCCAGTTAACGCCGCCACTCTGCCGACCATCAGTTTGAAGACCGCGCTAAATCAACGTTTTTGTTGTCAAAAAAAAGCGAGCCCTGAGGTGGCGCCCCGGCAAGGGGCATGCTAAAATGATCCCCCGAGCAGGAAGGAGACCGGCCATGGACGATTTCGGAGTCGTTGACAAACTGGGCGAGCCCGACATCCACCCCGAGGCCTGGGTCGCTCCCGGGGCGGCCCTCGTCGGCAACGTGACCGTCCGCCGCGGCGCCAGCGTCTGGTTCCACTGCGTCCTGCGGGCCGACATGACGGGCGGGGAGATCGAGATCGGCGAAGACTCGAACATCCAGGACGGGACCGTGGTCCACGTGGACCGCGACCTGCCCTGCCGCGTCGGGGCCCGAGTGACCGTCGGCCACGGGGCCATCCTCCACGCGGCCGTCATCGAGGACGACGCCCTGGTCGCCATGGGCGCCACCGTCCTTTCCGGGGCCCGCATCGGCCGGGGCTCGGTCGTCGCGGCCGGCGCCGTCGTCCCCGAAGGGATGCAGGTGCCGCCGGGCGTCATCGTGTCCGGCGTTCCGGCCCGCGTCCGCCGCGAGCTGACCGACGAGGACCGGACCCGCCTGACCCACGGCTGGCAGACCTATGCCCGCCTCCGCGACCTCCACTCGAAGCACACGCGCTGATGCCTCCCATCAAGCTCGTGATCTTCGACCTCGACGGCACCCTCCTCGACACCCTCGACGACATCGCCGGGGCCATGAACGTCGTGCTCCGGGCCCGCGGCCTGCCGCCCCACCCCGTCGAAGCCTATAAGCAGGTCGTCGGCGAGGGCATCGACGAGGCCGTCCGCCGGGCCTTCGCCGCATCTTCAGCCGCCACCCTCGCCCCCCTCGCCACCTCGCCCGCCCCCTCGGCCGCCCCCCCCTCCCCACCCGTGACCTCCCCGGCCTCCTCGCCTCCCCCCTCTCCCCTCTCCGACCAAGAGGTCGCCGCCATCATCCGCGACTACCGGCGCGAATACGCCGCCGCCTGGCGCTTGAACAGCCGCCCCTACCCCGGGATCCCCGACCTCCTCCGCGCCCTCTCGGCCCGCGGCACCCGGACGGCCGTCCTTTCGAACAAATCCCACCCCTTCACGGAAACCATGACCCGCGAGCTGCTCCCCGGCCACCCGTTCGACGCCGTCCGCGGCGCCCTCCCCGACCAACCTCTCAAACCCGACCCGGCCACGGCCCTGGCCATCGCCGCCGGCCTGGGCGTCCCCCCGTCCTCCTGTCTCTTCCTGGGCGACA
>VGJC01000223.1 GCA_016867635.1 Candidatus Aminicenantota bacterium
GCCCTCGGCCGCAAGACCCAGGGGGCCCATATCGTCGTCTCGGCCGTCGAGCACCCTTCGGTCCTGAACCCGGTCAAGGCGCTCGAAAAGCTGGGTTTCGCCTCGACCGTCGTCCCCGTGGACCGCGCCGGGCGGGTCGATCCGGCCGAGGTCGAAAAGGCCATGACCGCGCAGACGACGCTGGTCTCGGTCATGACGGCCAACAGCGAAGTGGGGACCATCGAGCCGGTCGCCGAGATCGCCGCCCGGTGCCGCTCCCGGAACATCGTCTTTCACACCGACGCGGTGGCCGCCGTCGGCAGCGTCCCGGTCGACGTCAAGGCGCTGGGCGTGGACGCCCTGAGCCTGGCCGCTGACCAATTCTACGGGCCCAAGGGGGCGGCGGCCCTCTTCGTCCGGCGGGGCACGCGCATCCTGCCGCTCATCGACGGCGGCGTCCAGGAAGGCGGCCGCCGCGGCGGGACGGAGAACGTGGCGGGAATCGCCGGCCTCGGGCGGGCCGCGGAGCTGGCCCGGCGGGAGATGCCCGACCGGACCTCCCGGATGCGGGCCCTCCGGGACCGCCTGCTCGAAGAGCTCCCGAGGCGGGTCGAGAACGTCGTCATCACGGGGGCCGCCGGGGACGCGCGCCTTCCCCACCACGCCAGCTTCTGCGTCGAGTTCGTGGAGGGTGAAGCCATGATGTTGAGCCTGGACATGAAGGGTGTGGCCGCCTCGAGCGGGTCGGCCTGCGCGTCCAAGTCCCTCCAGGCCTCCCACGTTCTTCTGGCCATGGGCCTCGACCACGCCACGGCCCAGGGGTCCCTGGTCTTCAGCCTCATCGACGACACGACCCGCGAGGACATCGATCATCTGCTGGACGTCTTCCCGCCGATCATCGAACGGCTGCGCCGAATGTCCCCCCTCTACACCCGGCACATGAAGGAGAAAGGGCGATGATGTACAGCGACAAGGTCATGGACCATTTCGCCAACCCCCGCAACGTGGGGACCCTTCCGGACGCCGACGGCGTCGGGCAGGTCGGCAACCCCGTCTGCGGGGACATGATGACGTTCTATATCAAGGTCAAGGACGACCGGCTGGAGGAGGTCAAGTTCCAGACGTTCGGGTGCGGGGCGGCCATCGCCGTATCCAGCATGGTCAGCGAGATGGCCAAAGGCAAGACGCTCGACGAGGCCATGGCCATCACCAACGACCTCGTGGCCGAGGAGCTGGGCGGCCTGCCCAAGAACAAGATGCATTGCTCCAACCTCGGGGCGGACGCCCTGCACGAGGCCGTCCACGATTACCGGGCGCGGCTCAGCGGGGCCGCCCCCCGGGAGCCCAAGCCGATGGACGCCCACGAACACGAAGGGGAGGCCTGTCCCTACTGCGACAGCTCGCTCGAGCACGCCGACAAGGTGTTCTGCCGGGCCTGCCGGGTCGAGTTCGAGGAGTGCCCGGCCTGCGGCGGGGTCACCAAGAAGGGCGATCAGGCCTGCGTCCACTGCGGGAAGCCGCTCCGGACATAGAAGCCTTCGCGACGGAGGACTTGTGGGGACGACGGAGATCACTTCCAGGATCGGGGAGCTGAAGAGACGGAAGAACGCCGTCATCCTGGCCCACAACTATCAGCTCCCCGAGGTCCAGGACGCCGCCGATTTCGTCGGCGATTCCCTGGAGCTCAGCCGTCGGGCCGCGGCGCTCGACGCCGGCACGATCGTCTTCTGCGGGGTCCACTTCATGGCCGAGACGGCGGCCATCCTCTCGCCTGAAAAGACGGTCCTGCTGCCCGACCTCGCCGCCGGATGCCCGATGGCGGACATGATCACGGCCCGCGAGCTGCGGGCCTGGAAAGAACAGGTCCCGGGGCGGAAGGTGGTCTGCTACGTGAACACGAGCGCCGAGGTCAAGGCCGAGAGCGACATCTGCTGCACGTCCTCCAACGCCGTCGGCGTCGTCAACTCGCTCGGCGTCGACGAGGTCCTGTTCGTACCGGATAAGAACCTGGCCGCCTACGTGGCCCGGGAGACGGGCAAGAGGATCATCCCGTGGGACGGATACTGTTACGTCCACCACAAGTTCAAGGCCGAGGACGTCCGGGCCGCCCGGTCGGCCCATCCGGGGGCCGAGGTCTGGGTCCATCCGGAATGCCCGCTCGAGGTCATCGACCTGGCCGACCGGACGCTTTCGACCGGGAAGATGGTGGCGGAGGCCGGGAAAACCGCCTGCCGGGAGGTCGTCCTGGGGACCGAAAAGGGCATCATCCACAGGCTCAAGAAGGAGAACCCGGAGGTCCGGTTCATTCCTCTCCGGGAATCCGCCCTGTGCGTCCACATGAAGATGACGACCCTCGACAAGGTCCTCGCGGCCCTGGAGGCCGAGGTCCACCGCGTCACGGTCCCGCCGGATATCGCCGAGAGGGCCCGAGGGGCCATCGAAGCCATGCTAAAAATTACGTGAAAGGATAGAGAGACATGCGCAAAATGACCGAAGAGAACGTCAAAGCCGCTCTCGCCGGAGAGAGCCAGGCCCACATCAAGTACCTGGCGTTCGCCGAGAAGGCCGCCGCGGAGAACCTGCCCAACGTGGCCCGGGCCTTCAAGGCCAATTCCTACGCCGAGCAGGTCCATGCCGTCAATCACCTGAGGGCTCTCGGCGGCGTCGGGACGACGGCCGACAACCTGGGCGGGGCCGTCGACGGCGAGTCCTTCGAGATCGCCGAGATGTACCCGGCCTACATCACCGTGGCCGAGGCCCAGGGCGAGAAAACGGCCGTGACGGCTTTCCACGCGGCCCTGGCCGCCGAGAAGGTCCACGCCGGCATCTACGAGCGGGCCCGCAAGTCCGTCGCCGCGGGCCGGGATATCGACGGCGGGGCCATCCACGTCTGCTCCGTCTGCGGATTCACTATGGAGGGCCAGGCCCCGGACAAGTGTCCGGTCTGCGGCGCCCCCAAAGCTAAGTTCGTCTTGTTCTAGGAAGGTAGCGACCATGGCGATCGACCTGAAGCTCAAACCCTGGGAGGTGATCGGAGTGGCCATCCGTTCCGAGATCGACGCGGCCTCGTTCTATACCCGGCTGCAGGAGCGGGTCAAGAACGCCGTCCTCCTCCAGAAGCTCAAATTCCTGGCCATGGAAGAGGAGCATCACCGCAAGATCCTGGACCGGCTATTGGGGCAGAGGTTCCCGGACAAGGGCCGGGAGGTCCCGGAGAGCTTCTTGATGCCCCCGATCTCCGCCTCGTTGAAAGCCGACCCGTCGGTCCTCGAGCTGTTCCAGGCCGCTCTCCAGGCCGAGGAGGCCGCGGAGAGCTTTTACATGGCGGCCGGCGACCGGGCGGCGGACGACGGCAGCCGCAGCCTCTTGGCCTATCTCGGCCGCGTGGAGCGCAGCCACCAGGCCATGATCAAGTCCGAGATCGAGCTCCTCGCGAAGTTCCCCGACTACTACAGCGTCGAGGATTTCCACCTCGGCCAAGACCTGTTCCACGTCGGGCCCTGAGGTCCGGCGCGGGCCGGAGGGAGGGACCATGAAATACGCCTGGCGCGTGGCCCGGATCTTCG
>VGJC01000224.1 GCA_016867635.1 Candidatus Aminicenantota bacterium
TTGCCGAGGACCGGGACGAGGACCACGACGATGGCGAAGATGACGATGGCCGAGGCGTCGATCGACAGCATGGCACATCCGTCCTTGGGGAATAAAAGGGAGGGGATCATTGGAATAAGCGCAGGCGCTTGACCTCGCCGACGAGGAACAGGGAGCCGGCGATGACGACGGGCGCCGGCGAACGGGGACACGTACCGGAGGTACATGTCCCCGTTTTCTTCTTACTCTCCCGCAGCGCCAGCTCGACGGCCCGTCGCGTGTCGGGCTCGAGGAGGAGCCGGCCCTTGAAGGGCGGGGCGGCCGCGCGGATCTCCTCGGGCGTCGCCGAGCGCTTGTAGGGCACGCGGGTCAGGACGACCGCCCCGCAGAGGGGAAAAAGGGCCCGGGTCATCGAACGGATGTCTTTGTCCTGCATGGCGGCGAAGACCAGGACGACAGGGCGGCGGACGGTTTCGCGGAGGTGGGCGGCCAGGGCCCGGGCGCCGTCGGGGTTGTGGGCCCCGTCGAGGAGGACGAGGGGGCGCCGGGAGACGGTTTCCAGGCGGCCCTCCCATTTCGTCTGCCCGATCGCCTTGACGATCTTGGCCTTTTCAAGCGGCCTCCAGGTCCGCGAGAGAACCTCGGCCGCAACGATGGCCACAGCGGCGTTCTCCCCTTGATAGCGCCCCGGCAAGGAGGGCGAGAAGGGGGTGCGCTCGTCGCCGCTGTCGTACCTGAACCTGAGGCCCCGGGCAGAGGGCCGCCCGACAAGGCTCCTCCCCTTGCCGAAGACCTCGGTCAAAGGGGCCTGACGCTCGCGGGCGACGCGCCGGATCTCGCGCAAAGCCCCTCCGCCTCGGACCCCGCAGACGACCGGGACCCCGGGCTTGATGATGCCGGCCTTCTCGAAGGCGATGCTCCCGAGGCTCGAGCCCAGGTGTTTTTCGTGGTCCTTGGCGATCGTCGTGATGACCGAAACGATCGGGTTGACGACGTTGGTCGCGTCGAAGCGACCGCCCATCCCGACCTCGAGAACGGCGAGGTCGACCTCGCGCTCGGCGAACTCGAGAAAGGCCAGGGCCGTTAGGACCTCGAAGTACGTGGGGTGGCCGAGAAGCCGCTTTTCGGCCATCAGGCCGTCGGCCGCGTCCTTGATCCGTCCGAGCAGGGCGCAGAACCGGCGGCGTGAAATGGCCCGGCCGTCGACGAGCACGCGCTCCTCGACGTTCACGAGGTGAGGGGAGGTGTACAGCCCGGTCCGATAGCCGTGCCCGCGCAGGGCGGCGTCGAGAATGGCCGCGACCGAGCCTTTGCCGTTGGTCCCGGCCACATGGACGGCCGGGAAGCGCCCCTGAGGGTCGCCGAGGGCCCGGCAGAGCGCGCGGATATTCTCGAGGCCGAGCTTGATGCCGAAGTATTGGAGATGGCCGAGGTAATCCCGGCACCCGGAGCGGTTCATTGAGGGCGGTTGAGGAACAGACGGAGGGCCTTGACGAGATAGTCCTTGAGGCCCTTGCGGTCGACGACGTCGTCGACCATGCCGTGGCTGAGCAGGAATTCCGAGGTCTGGAAGCCCTTGGGCAGCTTCTCCTTGATGGTCTGCTCGATGACCCGGGGGCCGGCGAACCCGATCAGGGCATTGGGTTCGGCGATGTTGATGTCGCCGAGCATGGCGAAGCTGGCCGTCGTCCCGCCCGTCGTCGGGTCGGCGAGGACCGAGATGTAGGGGATCCTGGCCTGTCCGAGGCGGGCGATGGCCGCGCTCGATTTGGCCATCTGCATGAGAGAGAGCATCCCCTCCTGCATGCGCATGCCTCCCGAGCAGGAGACGATGATCACCGGCCGCCTGTCCTCGAGGGCCCGCTCGCAGGCCCGGGCGATCTTTTCCCCGACGACCGAGGCCACGCTCCCGCCCATGAAGCCGAATTCCATGGCCAGGATGGTGACCGGGATGCCGCCCATGGTGCCCCGGGCCGTGACGATGGCCTCGGCGAGGCCCGTCTTCTTCTCGCTGTCGACGATCCGCGAGGCGTACGGCTTGGTGTCGACGAAGCGAAGGGCGTCGACGGCGTGGATGTTCCTGTCGAGGACCTCGTAGGCGCCCTCGTCGAACAGCATCTGGAGGCGCTCTTCAGCCGAGACCCGGAAGTGGAAGCTGCAGGCCGGGCAGACCGCCAGATTATCGAGGATGTCCTGTTTGTAAAGGATCCGCTGACAGCTGTTGCAGCGGGTCCACAGGCTCGTCATGGGCGTTTTCCTTGCTTTGCGGGGATATCCAGGTGCCCGCAGATTGTAGGGGAATCGGCCCCTTTTGTCAATCGCCGGGCCCTTTTCCAGGCTATTTCGGGCTCTTTTTGAGGGCCAGGAGGGCCGCCAGAACGGCCACCGCCCCCAGCAGGAAGAGCCGGATCTTCTTCAACCGCATCTCGCGAGAACCTTTCGTTCGACGTCGTTCTAATTATAGCTGGTGGCCGCCGGCCGGTCAATTTAAGGGGAGCTGTCCCTGGGGCGCCTTTTCCCGGCCAATCCGTGTAAAAAGAACTTTCTCTCGAACTCGGGGATCTTGTATCGAGAAAAGCCGATAGATATCCCCCTGAAGACCCCCATAGCGGAGGGGGTCCCGTCGGCCGCCGACGGGGGAACCGTCGGGACTGGTTCCCGGGGGTCTGGGGGGCTAAGGGGGATATCTATCGGTGATCTTCTCAACGGAAGATCCCCGGGTTCGGGAGAAGATCCTTTATAGGGAGCGCGAAAGGCGCTATGATGTCCTTCGTGCCCGCGAAAAAGTCCCGCCGCCACGCCCTCGGCCAGCACTTCCTGGCCAATCCGGGCGTCCTGCGCAAGATCGTCGACGCCATCGGCCCCCGGCCCGGGGACGTCATCGTCGAGGTCGGCGCGGGCCGCGGCGTTCTGACGGCCGCGTTGGCGGCCAAGGCCGGGCGGATCATCGCTCTGGAGAAGGACGCGCGCCTCGTCCCCGCGCTTCGCGAAGCGATGCCGCCCAACGTCGAGATCGTTTACGCCGACGTTTTGAAAGCCGATTTCCGGGAGATGCGGGAGAGCGCCAGCGCCCCGTCGTTTCGTCTGGTCGGCAACATCCCCTACTCGATCTCCTCGCCGCTTCTCTTCAAAGTCCTCGACGAGCGCGAGGCCTTTTCGGATTGCGTTTTCCTGCTCCAGAAGGAGGTGGCCGAGCGGGTCACGGCCGGGCCCGGCTCGAAGAGCTACGCTCCCCTCGGCATTCTCCTGCGGAACACTTTCGAAGCCCGTATCGCTTTCACGGTCGCCCCCGGCTCCTTCTCGCCCCCGCCCAAGGTCCAGTCCGCGCTGCTCGTGCTGCGCCGCCGACCGGCCCCCCTCCATCCCGGCGCCGCCGATGAGCCGTTCCGCGCCTTTCTGCGGGCGGCCTTCGCCGAGCGCCGCAAGCTCCTCTGGAACAACCTGGCCCGCCAAGCGACGCCGGCCGCGCTCACGGCGGCTTATGGATCTCTCGGCCTGGCCCGCAAGGCCCGCGCCGAAGAGCTGGCCCCCGCGCAGCTCTTCGCCCTTTTTG
>VGJC01000225.1 GCA_016867635.1 Candidatus Aminicenantota bacterium
TGGGCGATGAGGTAGGCTTGGACGGCGCCTTTGCCGAGGCGGACGATACCGCCGGGGGAGGCGACCGGGGCCGAGACCAAGGTCATGGGCGCGTCGAGCACGGAGACGTCCTCGACGCGGACGGTCCTGACGTTGTGGAGCGGGCCGAGGGTCCAGCCGACGTCGTCGTAGGGGCGGGGATCGTTGACGTTGAAATGCTGGCGGTCGAGCATCATGTCGGCCATCCGCGAGTAGGGCTGGTCCATGCGGACGACGTGGCTGCCGGCGGCGTATGAGGCGTCCTTGACCTTGAAGGGCTTGTCGACGCGGTGGACCTCGACGCCCTGCTGCTGGAGCAGGCGGAGGAGGCGGGCGGCCTGGGCGGGGCGGGGGTCGTCGGCCGGGAAGACGTAGGCGGCGGGGCCCTCGGCGCGGGCCTTGGCGACGGAGCGGACGCCCTTGAGATAGAAGTTCTCCATGAACTTGTCCTTGAGCGTGGCCACGTGGTTCATGCCGATGAGCAGGGCGCTCTGCTGGAGGTTGACGTTGTTGCGGATGGACCAGAGGGTCGAGCGCAGGGGCGGGTTGGGCCGGTACCAGGCCCGGTCGCCCGGGGCCGAGATGACCCGGGTCGAGCCGTCGCCGGCGCCCTGGGTCTCGTAGAAGCGGCCGATGGAGTTGTGGCCGTTGGCCGCGTAGAAGGCGTAGTTCGGGGCCCAGCCGTCGTAGAAGGCGTGGGTCCAGACGCCGGGGACGCCGGCCTTGGTCATCTCGTTGACCTCGCGGTAGGCCAGGATGTGCCACTCGTCGATGACGATGGGGTCGAGCCAGGCGTTGTAGGGGCCTGTGCCGGTCGAGATGTAGAGGTGAGAGGCCGACTCGTGGAGGTCGTGCATGACCTGGGGGCGGTAGTCGAGGAAGACGCGCATGATGTTCTTGCTGAGGGCCAGGGACAGGCCGAGGTTGTCGCGGTTGTTGTCGTGGGCGACGTACTTGCCCCACCAGAGGAGGCGGTTGGGGACGACGGCCTTGGGGTCCTTGCGGCGGGCCATTCCGACGTCGACCTGCTTGTCGCGGCCGTCCGGTTCGAGGATGGGGGTGATGAGGACGATGCTGTTCTCGCGGATGGCCTTGATGAAGGGCGACTCGTCGACGGCCACGCGGTAAGCGAGCTCCATGAGCATCTCGACCGAGCCGGTCTCGCCGGAGTGCATGCCGCCCGTGGCCCAGTAGAAGGGCTTGGCTTGGGCGATGAGGGCGCGGGCCTCGGCTTCGGTGAGCGCGCGGGGGTCGGCCAGCCGGGCGGTGATCTTCTTGTATTTGTCGAGGTCGCGGATGGTCTCTTCGGAGGCGACGGCGACCAGGAGCCAGTCGCGGCCCTCCTCGGTCTTGCCGTATTCGAAGATCTTGACCCGGGGGGTGGCGGCGGCCAGGGCGCGCATGTACTTGTAGACGTCGGCGGAGTAGGTCAGGACGTCGCGGGCGCCGGCGATATGCCCGAGGACCTCGAGGGGCGTGGGGATGCCGTCGGCGTGGGGGAGATGATCGACGTATGGCGTGGCGAAATGCGGGTCGGTGGTGAACTCGCGGATCTTCTTGGTGTATTCCTCGTGGACCTTTTGTTGGGCGGAGGCGGGCGATGCGGCCGCGACGAGAATGAGGGCGAGGGCCAGGGCGAGCATGGGGGCCCGCGCGGTTTTCTTCAGGCTCATGGTTCTCCTCCTTCGGGGGGGTCGGTCAGTATGGGGGGAACATACTCGTTTTGCCGGGACCGGTCAAGCATTCGGGGTCGGACCTTTGATTTCTGCGTTTTTTGGTATTTCCTGAGGTCCGACCCCAAGGTATAATGAAAAATAATTGGCTCCTTTGAGGAGGGACCTATGAGCATCCGCAGTAATCAGCGAGCCGTCGCCCTGTTCGTAGGGATAATGCTGGCGGCGGGGGTCGTCACGGCCCCGGGACGGGCGCAGGCGCCGGCGTCGAAGAAGCCCGAGTTGTCGGTCGAAGCCCGGGTCGACCGTGTCTTCGAGCGTTGGAACAGGAGCGATACGCCGGGCTGTGTCGTCGGAGTGGCCGTCGAAGGGAAGCCCGTCTTGGTCAAAGCCTACGGCATGGCCGACCTCGAGTTCGGGGTCCGCTTGCGCGCGGACACGGTCTTCGAGTCGGGGTCGGTGGCCAAGCAGTTCACGGCCGCGGCCATCGCCTTGCTTTGCCAGGACGGAAAGCTGTCGCTCGACGATCCCGTCCGCGAGCACGTGCCCGAGCTCCCCGATTTCGGGACCCCCATCCTCGTCCGTCATCTGCTCAACCATACGAGCGGCCTTCGAAGCCAATGGCCCCTGATGACCCTCTCCGGGCGGCCGACGGGGCGCGCCGTCCACTCGGTGCCCGAGATCCTGGAGCTCGTCGGCCGGATGAAGGAGCTGAACTTCGCGCCGGGCGAGGAATTCCTTTACAACAACACCGGCTATACTCTGCTCGGCGTCGTCGTCGCCCGCGTCTCCGGAAAGAGCCTGGACGCGTTCTGCCAGGAGCGCCTGTTCAAGCCCCTGGGCATGACCCGGACCCAGTGGCGCGACGACTTCACCGAGATCGTCCCCGACCGGGCCACGGCCTACGGACGGGAGAGCGACGGGACCTTCTACACCCTCAGGTCGTTCACCGACGTCATCGGCAACGGCGGGCTGCTGACGACGGCCGGCGATCTTCTCATCTGGAACGGGAACCTCGACGACCCGCGGGTCGGGGGGCGGGCTCTTGTCGAGCAGCTCGAGACCCGCGGCCGGCTCAACGACGGGTTCGAGAACGAGTACGCCCAGGGTTTGATCGTGACCGAGCTCAGGGGGATTCGCGAGGTCAGCCACGGCGGCTCGACGGCCGGATATCAGACCTTCCTGGCCCGCTACCCGGAGGCGCGCCTGTCGGTCGCCGTGCTGAGCAACGTCGCGGGCTCGCAACCGCCGCGCCTGGCCCACGAGGTCGCCGAGATCTTCCTCGCGGGCAGGCTCAAGGAGCCGGAGAAGATCGTGGCCGCGGCCCTCGGCGCCGAAACGCTCAAGAAGTATGTGGGGGTCTACCGCGAGCCGCTGACGGACGCGGCGACCGTGGTCGAGATCGACAAGGACGGCAAGACCTTCCGGATCGGCGGCCGGCAGGCAATGGCCCTCTCGACGACGACGTTCATCGCGGCCGACGGATCACGCCGGTTCGCGTTCGAAGCCGGCCCGGGCGGGGCACCCTTGAAGATGAGCGATTCGGACGGGCGCTCCAAACCGCGGCTGTGGGAAGCCGCGGCTCCGTTCGCCCCTAAGCCGGCCGAACTCGAAGCGTACGCGGGGGCCTATTACAGCGAAGAGATCGACATGACCTATACGGTATTCGTCGAGGGAGGCAAGCTCAAGGTCCGCTTCCGCCCAGCCCAGCGGTTCGAGCTCGCGCCCGTCTACGCGGACGCGTTCGGCGGGGGCGAGAACATCCTCCGCTTCACCCGGAACGAAGCCGGCTCGGTGGACGGCTTCCGGGTTTACGCTGGCCGCGTCCGCCACCTCCTC
>VGJC01000226.1 GCA_016867635.1 Candidatus Aminicenantota bacterium
CCGGCGATCAAGTCGACGACGGCAATTCCGCTGACAAGGACCACGCGCCTATTGTACTCAACGATCCTTAAAATTCCACGTCATTTTGTAGCGCTTGAGCACGGGGAACCCGTCGTCTGTCTCCTCGGCCGCGACACGGAGGGACGTGTCCCCGGTCCCGGGTCAATAGATCTTTCGCCAGGCCCCGGTGTCCAGGTCGGCCAGCCAGAGCTGGTCCTTGTCCGAATTGAGAACAAAGACGGATGCGCCGATCCCGACGAGATACCCGGCCTCGTTGACGTCGAAGGGGAACGGCATGGCTTGCTGCTCCGAAAGATCGCCGTCGAGCTCGACGAGATATCCGGCTCCGTTCCTGACCACCTTGAGGGCCAGGCCGGCCCCCTCGCGGACCCAGGTCAGGGCCGGTCCGAGCCGGCCGGGATCGAAGTTCTCGAACTCCCGGCTGATGATCACCCGCTTCTCGGCCGAGGAGTAAACGCCGAGCCTGCGCTTGCCGGCGAGGAAGGCCAGACGGTTTCCATCATCGGTCCATCGATACCACTCGATCGAATCGGCCCTGACGACCTCCCGCCTCTCGCGGCTCGTGATGTCCATGAGGACAAGCAGTCTCTGGTCGGCCTCGCTCCGGGAGACCAAGGCGACGAATTGCCGTGAGACAGACAGGTTGAGGATCGGGTGGATGAAGTGGGTGTTCTCGGCCAGAAGCTCGGACGAGCCGGTCTCGAGATCGAACCGGACGAGCCGCGACACGGCGGCGGCCTCACGCATGGCCCGGCCGTCGGGAAAGAGATAGACCAGCGGACCCCGGCCGTCCGGGCTCCAGCCCACAAAATGGATCCAAGCCCAAGAGGCCTCATCGATATCCAGGGGGAACGCTTCGAGCCCGGTCCCGTCGGTCTTGACGGACCCGATAAGCCATCGCGCCGGTCTTTCTCTGAAGTTCTTGGCCGCAAAGACCACGCCCTGGCCGTCCGGAGAAATCTGGAAGGACACCGGATGAAGGCCAAAAAAGGGCGAGCCCTTCCGTGAGGTGACGCCGAGCGAGGCCGCGCCCGATCCGTCCGTGTTCATCATCCAGAGGTCGGCGAACACGTTCCTTCGGGTCTCGAAGGCATACTTGATGAAGACCACTTTGTCCCCGCCGACCGCGATCCGCCCCCACGGAGCGCGGGCCCGGGCGATCGTCCGCAGCCGGCCGCCTTCCGCGTCGAAGCGGAGGATCTTTCCCGGCGTCGCGAAATAAGCGCTCGATCCTTGGACCTGAAGCTCGAAGATGCGGCGCCCTATCTCCCGGGAGACGCGGGCCGTCGTCCAGATCGTCCCGAGGATCAAGGCCGCGATCAGGAGCGGCGCCGCGAACTTGGCGAAGTCACGGGCCTTTCTCGCCGGCTGGGAAAAGTCCGTGCGGAGGAGGGCCCAGAGCGAGGCCACGGCCAGGGCCGCGGGGATGAGGATCGTGAACGGGAAGAGGACGCCGGGGCTCATCGGATTGCCCACATGCGATGCCAGAAGCGGCATCCAGAACCGGAACACCCCGAACGCGAGGGCCGCCCAGATCAAAAAACTCAAAAAGACCACCGCATATTGTCTCTCGGTCAGGAACGAGAGCGAAAAGCCGATGGTCAGCAGGACCCAGGACAGCAGAAAGCCGAGGGACATCAGCGAGAGGCCGCCGCCGAGATCATTGATGCCGAGATCCGCGACCGTCCCGCTCAGCCCGGGGACGACCCGCACAGCGGCAGAGAAAGCGAGCAGCACGGCCGCGAGAATCGTCAGGAGCGCGGCGTATTTCGCCAGCCAGATCGTCGACCTCTTGACCGGGCGGGAGAACAGGTAGGCCCAGGCATCGTCCTTGAATTCCGCGGCGAACCCGCCAGCGCCGAGTAGCAGGCCGATGAACGGCAGGAAGATCACGGTCATGGCCCCGGTCAGGATGTCGAGCAGGTCCCTCCTTTCGGGCAGGAGCAGGAACGCCAGGATATGGAGCAGGATCCCGGCGCACGCGAAGATCAGCAGGTCGAGTTTGTCTTTCCATTCTCTCCGAAAGATCTTTACGAACATGGCCTCCTCCCGCCTATCGGCCTTTCGCCCGGCGTCTCAAGAAACGAAGCTCCGGAAGATGTCCTCGAGGCCCGCCGGCGATTGGCCCTCGTACCTCCGGCGGACCGTTTCATAGTCCTCGTCGAGAACCAGGCGCCCGCCGTGAAGGATGAACAGACGCTCGACGATCCGCTCGAGCTCGTGGACCATGTGGGTCGCGAACAGGACCGTCGTGCCGGCGTCGGCCAGCTCCCGGATGACGTCCCGGAGGAAATCCTGCCGAGTCGGGACGTCGATGCCTGACGTTGGGTCGTCGAGGATGAGCAGTCCGGGGCGCGCGGCGAGGGCCACGGCGAACCCAAGCTTCAGCTTCAGGCCGCGCGACAGCGTCCGGATGCGGGCGCCTCGGTCGAGGCCGAACAGACCTAATAATTCGCCGGCTCTCCGGCCGTCCCAGCGGGGGTAGAAAGCGGCGTTGAAATCCAGCAGCTCCCCGACCTTCATTGCGCTGAAGAAGAACGGGGCCTCGGGAATGTAGCCGATGTCCCGCTTGTAGGCGGCGTCGCCGAAGCGGACTGCCCGGCTGTCATAGATGACCTCTCCCCGGTCGGCGGGGATGACGCCCGCGATGATCCGGATGAGGGTCGTCTTGCCTTCCCCGTTGCGGCCCAGCAGGCCGTGGACCTTCCCTTTCCCCAGGCTCAGCGACAGGTCCTCGAAGACCGTCTTCCGGCCGAAGCTCTTGGCCAGGTTCGCGACGCTGAGGACTTGGCTCATGTCTTTCCTCCCCGGCTCCGGCTTCCGCGATCGTTCAGGCTCTTTTCCAGTGCCCCCCTGATCTCGGCGGCGGAGAAACCGAACCGGCCGGCCTCGTCGACCGCCCGGTCCAGAATGCGGTCCAGCGCGGCCCGCTTCTCTTCCCGGACGACGGACTCCGAACGGTCGGAGACGAAGCAGCCTTTGCCCTGTCTCGTCGTGATGACACCCTCCTGCTCAAGCTCCCGGTAGGCCCGGGCGACGGTGTTGGGGTTGACGATGAGCTCGGCGGCCAAGTCCCGGATCGAGGGCAACGCGTCCCCCGGCTTGAGAGCGGCCAAGGCGATCCGGCCGCGGATCCCCGCCTTGATCTGCTCGTAGATCGGCACGAAACTCGCGGTGTCCAATCTGATCATGCGTCCGGCCTCTGTATCATTGTACTAATATAATAATACAGTTTTTGGATTTGTCAAGCTTTTTTTTCGGCCGGAAGATAAAGGATCCCCTCTCCCCTGTCGATAGGGCCATGGCCCCGGGTGAACTTTTACGGGCTCGGCGTCGTATAATGGGGCGAGGAGGCGCGAAGATGACGAAATTCCTGCTTTGGCTCATCCTGCTCGTGATCGCCTGGCCGGTGGCCCTGCTGGCCCTCCTTCTGTTCCCCATCGTCTGGCTCCTGCTCATCCCCTTCCGGTTGCTAGGCATCACGGTCAACGCCGTTCTCGA
>VGJC01000227.1 GCA_016867635.1 Candidatus Aminicenantota bacterium
CGCCGGGGGGGGGCGGCAAGATCCCCGTTTTGCCGAAGTACCTCCAGTCGATCAACGACGAGCAGGTCGTGCTGAGGAACTACGCCGGCGAACTGTTCGTCTACCCCCAGGTACGACAGAAGCCGAAGCGCAAGCCCCGGCCTGCGATCGCCCCCTGCTACAACTGCGACGCCCCCGTTTAAAGAGGGGGTCAAACCTACTTTTTTCCACTTTTAGAAAAAAAGTAGGTTTGACCCCTTCTTAATCGACCTCGAAAAGCTTCCGCTCGATCTCTTCGATTGTCCGAGACATTGTCTCATTGCGTGCGAGCTCTTCCCCGAATTTACGATAGCAGGCGGAAACTCCGGAGACGCTCATCTGATAGAAATCGCTGATCGACTTGAGCGTATGTCCGGCGTTTCGATGGCTGATGAAGATGGCCGCCTTCTTGGAGAAGCGGCTTCTCGAGCCCAGGAAGCTCTCGGTTATAGCGCAGATCGCCTCCAGGTTGGGATCTCTCTTAAGCTTATCAAGCTGGGGAAGGTCACGATCAACTCGCGGTAAACCAGACATCAGAATCTCCTTTTTGACGCGATCGACGAATTCTTTGCTCCCGAGGATGCCAACAGGGTCGGCTTCGGGAAGCACGCCGGAGCTCTTGTCGCTGATGGCGGATAGGACAAAATGCGCGTATCCGGATCTGGACGCAGGCGTCATGCCCCCGAAAGAGGCCAGGACAACGGAAGTTTCCATCCAGGGACGCGGAGGAGCGAGGCCGACATATTCCCTGTAATTGGACCAACCCGAATCTTCCGGCCTTGCGGCGATCCCCGCCCGGACAGGATTCAGATGGATGTAACGGGCAAGTTCGCAGGCATAAGCCTCGGCCTCCACGAGGATGGCTTTGTAGCGCCCCTGGAAGAGATGCCCGCATTTTTTATGCTTGAGGTTGAAATAGACCGAGTACGTCGTGTTGATGAATTGCATGATCCTGGAGAGGTTCCCGCGGCGGGTTTTAAGGAACAGGTGGTAATGATTGGTCATCAGGCAGAGAGCATGGATAATGCAATCAAAGCGCTTATGCGCTTCATCAAGGCATTTCAGGAAGTAATATCGGTCGGCATCATCAATAAAGACAACCTGTTTTTGGTTCCCTCGAGAATAGACATGATAGAAAGCCCCCGGGAACTCAATCCGTAACTGTCTAGCCATGGGACGGCTGCACTCAGGAAAAAAGAATCTTTCTTCGTTATTTAAAGACGCCTAATATAGCCTGAAATTCTCAGCTTGGGGGAAAAGAAAGAAGAGGGGGTCAAACCTACTTTTTTCCACTTTTAGAAAAAAAGTAGGTTTGACCCCTTCTTAGCGGAGGGAGGCGAGGTAGGCGCTGAGGCCGACGCTCCTGACGATGCCCAGCGCCTCGTCGGGGCCGACGCCGCGCTTCTGCTTCAACGATTCCAGGATGCGGACGATCGAAAAGGCCACCTCGGCCGTCTGCCCCCCATCGGCCTGTTTGTCGCGCAGATATTCGATCGCGTCGTACAGGATCGCGTTGGCCTCGCCGTAGGAGACCGGCCCCCTGGCCCCATGGGCCTTGACCCACGCCGGCTGCCCGAGGATGTCGTTGACGTGGGACTGGATGAGGTACGTCGCCCGGCCGATGAGCTTGAGGTTGCTGGGGCTGACGTTGGTCATCGTGTTCCCGACGACCTTGCCGAGCTTGGCCATGACCGCCGTCGAATGGGCGTTGAGGAGCATCTTGGCGGCCATCTGCTGGCCGATGCCGAAAGGGTCGCCGCCCTCGGGGACATGGACCGGCACGAACACCAGCCGCCCCGTCCCGCCCTCGAACGCCCGCCGGATCGCTTGCTCCAGCTTCGCGAACTCCTTCGGCGTCCTGTCCGTGATCATCAGCACGCCCAGCCCGGCGCCGCCCGCCGCGGCGGTCTCCGCGAACTTCCGGAAGTAAGACCCTTGGCGCCCGGCCTCGCCCTCCTCCGGCGTCAGGCAGACCATGACCGCCAGGTCGCCCGGCCCCGGACCGCGCCCCTTCACGTTGCGCTCTGAGAACGAGAGATCGTAAAGCGCCCCCTGATCGTTCCCGGCCCTTTTTAGGCTTTCCAACGCGGCCCGCCGCAGATAGGGGTCCTCGATCTCCGACCCGAACGGCCCCCCGTACGTCTCCGGCGCCAATCCTCTGAACGGCCGGCCCAGGAAGGCCTGCCAGGCCCCCCCCGCCGTGTCCGCCGCCGCCCAGACCTGGATCCAGGCCCTCCGCTTGGGCTCCTTCACGGTATCGAGCGGCGCGAGCCGGAAGGTCGGACTGCGCTCTGTGCTGTCGATGAAGACCGTGATCAGGCCCTTGGCCGCGAAGTACGTCGAGAACCGCCCGTTCGCGTACGTCTCCGCTTCGAGGTCCGTCAGCGCCGCCAGGGCCCCGAGCGCCTGGCGGACCCCGTCCAGGGCGCCCCCGAACCGCTCCAGCCGGGCCGCCACGTCCGCGCCCGCTTCGAATCCCAGGCGGGCCATCTCTTTCGCGCTCAGGCATCTCTCCAGCGCCCGCCCCGCCGCGGTCTCGAGCACGGCCGCCACGACGGTCGTCTCGATGGTCGTGGCCTGCATCCGGGTCGATCCCGTGACGGCCTGCGGCCCGGTCGTCAGATTGATCTTGGTGATCCCCGGCTCCTCGAGAACGCTCCGGCTGCGCTCGAACGGCAGGAGCCTGTCGTCCGGGTTGTTGTAAAGGAAGTACAGATGCTTCCGGCTCTCCTCCGGATCGTATCCCGGGGCCTTCCTCCAGTCCTCGTGCGCGGCCAGAACGGTCCCGATGACCGACGAGGTCTCGCCTCCCTCCGTGACGCAGATGACCACGTCGCCCTTGTTGACGCCCCGGTCGCGCAGCTGAAGCCGGCCGATGAGCTGGAGGTCCTCGAACCCCTCGAGAGAGCTGATCAGGGCCCGGTCCGCGCCCGTCATCTCCCCGATGAGATCGTCCTCGATCGTCGGGGAGACGACCCGCCCCGCTTTGGCCCACAGCTTCCTGTCCGCCCGCACCTTGCGCCAGAAAGGCCGCCAGAACGCGCTCTCCATCTGCTTGGCGAGGCGCCCCGTGGCCCCGCAGCCGTACACATAGATCTTCCTTCCGCCCAGGATGGCGGACTCGACCGCCGCCGCGGCCTGCTCGAGCGCCGCCGGGTCGGCCCGAAGCTCCTCGATCCTGGCCCTTATGTCCTCGTCGACCGACGACAGCATCCGCAGCCCGGCCAGCGTGTC
>VGJC01000228.1 GCA_016867635.1 Candidatus Aminicenantota bacterium
CTGGGCATCGAGCGCCTGACCAAAGTCCCCGTCGAGCGGCAGCTCAAGATGGAATTCGGATTCCGGACCGTGCGGCCGGGGATCAGTACGGAATACGCGACGCCGGCCGAGGCCCGCAGTGAATCGGTCATGCTGACCGGCGACCTCAACGTCGTCGTCGCCGAGTGGATCGTCCAGTACAAGATCAAGGACGCTTACAATTTCCTGTTCAAGATGCGCCAGGCCGAGAAGACCTTCCGGGCCATGACCGAAGCCGTCGTCCGGCGGGTGGTCGGTGACAGCTCGGTCGACGAGATCCTGACCGTGGGCCGGGCCCGGCTGGCCCTGGAGGCCAAGGTCGAGTTGCAGAGGCTCTGCGACGATTACGAGATCGGCATCGACGTCAACCAGCTCATTTTCCAGGATGTCAATCCTCCCGATCCCGTCAAACCGTCCTTCAACGAGGTCAACGAATCCCTTCAGGAGAAGGAGAGGAAGATCAACGAGGCCTGGTCGGAGTACAACAACGTGGTCCCCCGGGCCTCCGGAGAGGCGGAACAGATGATCCGCGCGGCCGAGGGCTACGCCACCGAGCGCGTCAACAACGCCCGTGGCGACGCGGAGAGGTTCATCTCCGTCTACAGGGAATACGCCAAGGCCCCCGTGGTCACCCGCAAGCGCCTGTACCTTGAGGCCCTCAACGAGATCCTGGCGAACATCGACCGGAAGATCGTCTTCGACCAGAGCCAGAAGAACGTCCTGCCGCTTCTCAACCTGGGCGAGGAGGTGAAGAAATGAAGGGACCCATGAAAACCCTCATCGCCGTGGCCGCCGCCCTGGCGCTGATCCTGGTGCTGGGCGACGCCCTGTTCATCGTCTCCGAGACCGACCAGGTCATCATCACCCAGTTCGGGGAACCCAAAGGCAGCGCCCTGACCTCGCCGGGCGTCCATCTCAAGGTCCCGTTCATCCAAAAGACCCATTTCTTCGAGAAACGCTGGCTCGAGTGGGACGGCGATCCCAACCAGGTGCCGACCCGGGACAAGAAATACATCTGGATCGACACCTACTCCCGGTGGCGCATCAGCAACCCTCTGGTCTTCTACCAGCGGGTCCGGGACGAGCGGGGGGCCCAGTCGAGGATCGACGACATCGTCGACGGCGAGACCCGCAACGCCATCGCCAGCTTCGACCTCATCGAGCTCGTCCGCTCGAGCAACAGGGAATTCGAAGTGACGGATGAAACCGTCATCCTCGACGTCATCGAAGCGCTCGAGGAGATCAAGCTGGGCCGCGACCGGATCGCCCGCATCATCCTCGAAAAGGCCTCGGCCATCACCGCTGAATTCGGGGTCGAGATCAAGGACGTCCAAATAAAGCGCGTCAACTACGTCGACGACGTCCAACGGAAGGTCTTCGAGCGGATGATCGCCGAGCGCCAGAGGATCGCCTCCAAGTTCCGGTCCGAAGGGGACGGGAAAAGCGCCGAGATCCGGGGACAGAAAGAACGGGAGCTCAAACGGATCACCTCCGAGGCCTATCGCAAGGCCCAGGAAGTCATGGGCAAGGCCGACGCCGAAGCGACGGGGATCTACGCCCGGGCCTACAACGCCGACCCCGAGTTCTACCAGTTCATGAAAACGCTCGAGACATACCGGACGACGCTCTCCAAGCAGACCTGGCTCGTGCTGTCGACCGACAGCGAATTCCTCAAGTATTTGAAAAGCGCGGGCCGGTAGCGACCCGCGAACAGGCGCCGGCGGCGGAAGGTCCCGGGATCAGGCCTTTTTGTTGAGGAACTCGAGGATCGCCTCGCGGTGGGGAAAGAGGGCCGGTGTCCCGCCGGTGTGGAAGAAGACGATCTTGTCCGTCTTGCGGAAGCGGCCTTTGGCGGACAGGTCGATGAGCCCGGCCATGGCCTTAGCCGTGTAGACCGGGTCGAGGACGATCCCCTCGGTCTGGAAAACCAGCCGGATGACGTCGGCGACACCGCGGTCGACGGCGCCGTAGCCATCGCCGATGTATTCATCGTGGACGATGACGTCCCCGGGACCGAGGCCCAGGCTCGTCCCCAGCATCTCTTCGGTCGCCCGGGCGATCTTCAGAACGTCCTCCGAGAACGGGCCCTTCGGGTCCGAGACGCTGATGCCGACGACGCGGCAATTGTCCGTCAGGGCCTTGGCCCCGACGACTAACCCGGCCTGGGTGCCCCCCGAGCCCGTCGAGTGGACGACATAGTCGGGCAAGAACCCCTCCCCCGCCGCCTGGCCGAGCATCTCGGCAAAGGCCTCGACATAGCCGACGGCGCCCCAAGGCCGGTCCATGTCCCCGCCGACGAGGGAGCCCCCGACGGGCACGAGATAGGGGCGGAGGCCCTTGGCCCGGAATTCCCCGGCGACTTCTTCAAGGACGCCGAAGGCCTGGGCCGCTTTGACGACCCGGCCTTTCCCGGCCTCCCGGACGCGGACGTCGGCGTCGAGGATGAGATCGAGCAGGAGGTTGCCGTCGGCCTCGGGCGGCATCTCGGAGGTCTTGAACAGGACGAGGACGGGCCGGATGCCGAACAGGCGGGCCGCGGCGGCCGTCTGCAGGCACCAGTTGGATTGGACGCTGGCCCAGGTGATGACGACGTCGGCCTTCTTGCGGAGCATGTCGCCGACGATGAATTCGAGCTTGCGCGACTTGTTGCCCCCGAAGGCCAGGCCCGTCAGGTCGTCGCGCTTGATGTAGATCCGGGGGCCGCCGAGGCGATCCGAGAGCCGGACGAGCTCCCGCAACGGCGTCGGGCGCTGGATAAGGGAGACCCGGGGAAAGGCCCCGATCTTTTCTCGGACCTGATGGTCGGAATATTTCGGCATGCCCTGGCCTCCCGCCAAAGGTTCTTCTCCCTTTACGAAAATCGTATTAGTAGCGCGGGTCCTGGAGGATCGTGCCGTGAGCGGTCAATGATCTGCCGTCGACGAGCAGAACGAACCTGTATTCCCCCTCGGGGACCGGGAACGAGGCCCAGCTCATGTCGCCGGCGGCCCCGCCGTAGCCCATTTCCCGGAGCCTGCGCGCCTGTTCCTGGGCGGCTTTCTTTTCGTCTTCCGTCCGCTCGCGGCGTCCGGTCATGTTCCAGACGGCCGCGTTGAGGCCGGGCTCGGCCGTCCCGCGGATCTCGTTGAGAAGCAGCGTGCCACGGAAGACCTGGATCT
>VGJC01000229.1 GCA_016867635.1 Candidatus Aminicenantota bacterium
GCGGGAACAGGCTGACCGACCTGCCGAACGTCGGAAAGACGACGGCCGCCAAGCTCGAGAGGATCGGGATCAGGACCAAAGCGGATTTTCTGAAGCGTGACCCCTACGACGTCTTCCACGAGCTCAGAAGGAAGGTCGACCCCACGCTCTGCCGCTGCGCCCTGGCCGGCCTCGTCGGGGCCAAGACCGGGAAGCCTTGGCACAAGATCACTGCGCGGACGGCTGCCGAGTACGAGAGGCGCCACCCCGGCCACACGTGGGGCCCGTGCTGAGAAGGGCCGAAACCCTGAAGGAGGTCTCTATGAGCAGGAACCACATCCCCCGGAAACCAAGATCCGGATGGGCATCGCTTCTCGCCGCCGGAGCTCTGGCCCTTGGTCTGCTCGCTATGGCGGGCCTGACGTCGGCCCCTGCCGATGCCCCGGCTCCTGTCGAGCGGAGCGGCTTCGGCGGTCAGGGGGGGAAACAGATCTTCTACATGGGCACGGTGACCCTCGAGCGCCGCGAGTCGGGCCATTACTCGTTCAAGCAAAAGAGTGAGTCCGGAGCATCCAAGACCATCACCCGGGACCTCAACGCCGAAACTTCGGGGACCTGGGCGGTATCGCTCAAAGCCATTGCCTACGAGAGCGAGCTGGTCACAGCCGGCGGATCCGGCTCCGCCGCGGTCACCCATTCCCACATCTACGCGGAGCACATCACCGACATCGACGCCGATAAAGGGAAGGTCGAGGAAAACAGCCGGTCAATGGACGACCCTGTCAACGGACCCGCCCGCGTGACCGTCATGCTCTCCGCCGCGGACGGGACCTACACCATCGGCCTGGCCCCTGAAGAAGTGCTGGAGGTCGTCCGCCGCTCCCAATATACGCGCAAGGAAACGATCCCCGGACGCCCGGCTCCGAGGCCCGAACACACGGAGAATGCCGTGGCGTTGCCGCTCCCGATCATGGCCTTCAGCGAGCCGAAGCCGTGGGTCACGGGGGATTCTCTGGCCGACGAATATGTCTTCGATGACCGGGAGTCCGCGGGGACGTTCTGCCCCGGGGGCATGTCCCGATCGGACGAAAGCAGCTGCAACTACACTTCCAGGACAACCCTGAAATGGAAGCTGACCAGGAAGGAGGGCGAGTGCACAGCGGAGGTGGATCATTCCGTAGGTGTCGTATCGCTCAACGACATGCCCATCCCTTATCCCTCCGCATTCCCTCTTTCCATGGGCGATACGATCACCACAGGCAGGAAAAGCCGTGTCCAGATGAGTATCAAGTCGGCGAATCCTGCGAAGATCCTGATCGGCGGTTCTTCGACGGTGAGTAACGGGGACATGTGCGGTTCTTCACCTGGCGAGGCCCCTATGCTCTCGACGGAAGGTGCGACATTCATATGGACCAGCAAGTTCGGCGAATCCGGCCAATTTGCGATCAAAAACATCTCGGGCAACGATATTGATCGAAGCTTCCTGTCCCTTTGGCGGCGGCTCGTGATGCCGCCCCCGCTCTTCGCCCAGGAGCCGCCCGAGAATCCCGGCCCCGAGGAAGCCGTCCTGCCCGATGGCTGGCCGTCCTCCGGCCTCGCTTTCTACCTCTGGAGCGATCCCTCCGGGGCCGTCGGCGTCAGGATGTTCCGAGGGCGGGCCAGGGTCGAGGACCCGGCGTCCCAGAAGCCGGTCATTCTGAATTCCGGGGAGTTCTACCGGGGCCCGGCCGTGAAGAGAGCGAAGGACGTCGTCGTCGTTCTCGTCGGATCCTGAAGGCCGATTGGATTTGTCCCCGCCGGTCGTGCTAGAATAGCCCAACGTTCCCGGACCGCGGAGAGGTGCTGGAGTGGTCGATCAGGAACGCCTGCTAAGCGTTTGTCTCGGATCAAACCGGGACCGCGGGTTCGAATCCCGCCCTCTCCGCCATTGATTCCCCCCAGGAAGGACGGCCCATGATCAAGAAACGTCGAGACCCTGGAGCGATAGGAACGGCTTTGGCCGCCGTCCTGCTCATCGCCGCCTGCGCCGCCTGCGCCGAGAAACCGTCGACCGACACCTACGAAACAATCCTCGCGGCCTTCACCGACCCGCCGGTCGAGTTCCGCAGCGCCCCGCTCTGGGTCTGGAACGACCTCATGACCCGCGAGGAGATCGCCCGGCAGCTCGAGGGGTTCAAGGAGCGCGGCATCGGCGGGGCGTTCATCCATCCCCGCCCCGGCCTCATCACCACCTACCTCACGGACGAATGGTTCTCGCTCTGCGCCTTCGCCGTCGAAACGGGCAAGTCGCTCGGCCTCAAGATCTGGCTCTACGACGAGAACTCCTACCCCTCCGGCTTCGCCGGCGGCCACGTGCCCGCGCAGATGCCGGACGCCGTCCGCTCGGGGCTGCGCATGTCGCGGGTCCAGGGGCCGCTCGGCGACTTCGACCAGCCGCCGCTCGTCGTCCTGAGGAAGACCCTGACGGGCTTCGAGGACGTGACGGCCAAGCCGAGGCCGGGGGGAAGCGACCAGAGCGTCTATTATGTGTTCGAGGTCGCCCGCTCCCAGCCCTCGCCCTGGTACGGCGGTTTCGCGTACGTCGACCTGATGCGCAAGGACGTCACCGAGAGATTCCTCGACCTGACCCTCAATGGCTACAAGCGCGCAGTGGGCAAAGAGTTCGGCCTGACCGTTCCCGGCGTCTTCCAGGACGAGGCCGAGATCTCACCGGCCGGGGGGAGGGAAGCGGTCAGCTACACGCCGGCCCTGTTCCAGGCCTTTCAGGCGAAATGGGCCTACGACTTGCGGCCCCATCTCGTCTCTCTCTTCGAGGAGGTCGGCGAGTGGCGGCGTGTTCGTCACAACTACTACTCGGTCCTCCTCGACCTGTTCATCGAGAACTGGGCCAAGCCCTACTACGCCTACGCCACCGACAACAACCTTATTTTCACCGGCCACTACTGGGAGCACGAGTGGCCTTCGCCCCGCGTGTCGCCCGACAATCTGGCCATGGCCGCCTACGCCCACATGCCCGGCATCGACGTGCTGATGAACGAATGGAGCGAGGGCCCTCACGCCCAGTTCGGAAACGCCCGGGCCGTGCGCGAGATCCGCAGCGTCGCCAATCAGCTCGGGCGGCGCAGGACGCTCTCGGAGACCTACGGGGCCGGAGGCTGGGACCTGACCTTCTTCGACCAG
>VGJC01000230.1 GCA_016867635.1 Candidatus Aminicenantota bacterium
TTAGGGTAGAATGGGTTTTGGTGAGGCGAGGCGCGGACCAGGAGCCGCCGAAGCTCACGACGCCTCGATGGATAGATTTCGCCCCGAAAGGAGAGGAACATGAAGAGAACGATCATCGCGGCGGCGGCCTTGGCCGCGGTCCTGCTGATGGCGGCCTGCGCCGGGGGGCCGAACCCACTGGAAAAAACGGAGGACGCCGAGGGCCGGACGGCCGGTTTCTTCATGGGGCTTTGGCACGGGCTCATCTCGCCGGTGACCTTCATTATCTCGGTCTTCAGCAAGAACGTCCGGTTCTACGAGGTCCACAACGTCGGGACCTGGTACAACTTCGGCTTCGTTCTCGGCGCGGGGCTGTTCCTGAGCGGCGGCATTTTGGGAAGGAAGAAGAAGTAGGGTCTTCGAGCGGAGCGGTTTCGCGCGGGAAGCGGAATGAACATCCTCATCCTCAACGGCGGGCCCGGGGACGCACGGGGCGCGGTCTGCCGGGAGATCGCCGGGATGGTCGAGGGGCAGGCGCAGTCCAAGGGCTGGGCCGTCGCGGTCTTCGATCTCGCCGGTCTGGAGATCAAACCCTGCCGGGGGTGCTTCGCCTGCTGGCTCAAGCATCCGGGGAGATGCGTCATTAAGGACGGCCAGGAGGCCGTCTTGAGGACCGCGGCCGCGGGCGACCTGCAGGTCTGGATCACGCCGGTGACCTTCGGCGGATTCGGTTCGATCCTGAAGAGGTCGGTCGATCGCCTCCTCCCCAACATCCTGCCCTTCTTCGTCCGGATCGACGGCGAGGTCCATCATCCGCAGCGCTACGAGCGGCGGCGCCGGTTGCTGGCTCTGGGGACGCTGGCGGGGCCCGATGAGGGAGCCGAGCGCATCTTCCACGGGCTGGCGCGCCGCAACGCTCTCAACTTCGGCAACGCCGCCGTCCTGTCCGGGATCGTTTACGAAGGGGAAGACAGAACGGCCGCCGCGGGGCGGGTCAGGGGGCTTCTCGAGGCCCTCGGGGAGGAGAGATGAAAGCCGCGAAGGACGGGTCGGGAGCGATGAGGAAGGCCCTGCTCCTCGTCGGCAGCCCGAGGGGGGCGAAGAGCGCGTCGCGCATGCTCGGCGGTTACCTCATGGGCAAGCTCGAGGCGGGCGGCATGGAGACCGCCGAGATGACCGCCGCGGCCGCCCTCCAGTCGACCGAGAACCAGCACCGGACGCACAAGGCCGTCGACGCGGCCGAGCTGGTCGTCGTCGCCTTCCCCCTTTATGTCGACGGGCTGCCCGCCCCTCTCGTCCAGGCGCTCGAGCTCATCGCCGACCGGCGCAAGGGATCGCTGCCGGCCTCGCCCGTCGCCGGACCGCGGGTCCAACGGGTCGCGGCCGTTGTCCAGTGCGGCTTCCCGGAGGCCCGCCAGAACGAGGCCGCGCTCGCCATCGTTAGGCAGTTCGCCAAGGAGGCCGGCTTCGAATGGGCGGGCGGGCTGGCCATGGGCATGGGCGGGGCCGTCACCGGCAAGCCTCTGGATAAGGCGGGCGGAATGGTCCGCAACGTCGTCAAGGCGCTCGACCTGGCCGCCGCGGCTCTGCTCGAGGGCCGGGACATCCCTGAGGAGGCCGCGGCGCTGATGGGCAAGCGGCTCATGCCGACCTGGCTCTACACGTTCATGGGCAACCGAGGCATGAAGCGCTCGGCCAAAAAGCACGGCGTCCTGAAGCGGGCCAACGCCCGCCCCTACGAATAAGAAATAAGAAGGGGTCAAACCTACTTTTTTCGCAAAAGCGTAAAAAGTAGGTTTGACCCCTTCTTCGTTAGCGGTAGAAGATGCCGTTGAACAGCAGCTTGAAGGTGCCGTGCGGCTGGCCGCGGAAGGCGATCTCGGGCCCGTAAAGAAGGACCTTTCCCTTCCCCACCTGCGCCTCGGCGACCTGGACCGTCCGCTTCAGATACGACTCTCCCCAGGCCCAGCCGCTCCTCAAGAGCGGCCCTTCATCGAACCAGGCCACCGGCCTGACGCCTTTGAGCCCGGCGTCGGGCAGTAGAGCGAACGACGGCGTGTTGTCGAAGAAGACATCGACCGCGTCCGGCATCCCGTGGGCCAACGGGTGGGTGTTGTCCACCCGGGCCCGGAGGATGGAGCCCGGAACGTAGAATTTCTCCGACCGCAGCGGCGTCTCGGCCCCGTCCGGAGCCATCTCGACCAGCGCGTTGGTCACCGGAAGACCGAAATGGTAGGCCAGCACGGCCGCCGAATCCAGGGCCAGGACGGCCCCCCCCGCCTCGGCGAATTCCCTCAACCGCGGGATCGTTCTCTCGGCCGTGACCCGGCCGATCCGGTCCTTGTACATGTCCGGGATATTCGCCGGCATCGGCGGCTGATAGTCCCGGAAGCTCATCTCCGTCTGTCCGGCGACCGGGACCCGCGGGACGGACCCGCCCGGGAGAATGAGGACATCGAACCTGGCGTTGAGGTCCCCGGCGTCGAGGGCCGGGGCGAAGACCAGCTCGTGGGGGAACTCGAACTGCTCGAGCAGCCATCGCGTCCAGCCCGAAGCCATGGAGCCGCCGTAGGAGTCCCAGAGCCCGATGCGGACGGGCTTGACCTTGGCCGCTTCGACGTCCGGGGACGCCCCGACGGCCGCGACATCGATGCCGATCTCCTTGGCCGCCCGGCGCAGGACCGCGCCCGCCTCCGCCGTCCCGGGGACGAAGAAGGCCCCCGCCGGCCATGTCCTACCCTCGGCCTGGAATCCCTTCTTGAGCCAAAGCACGTCCTGCCCGGCCTTGAGCAGCCGGTTGACGGCCCGGAAGCTGTCGTTGACCCGCCGGTCCAGGACGTATCCGGCCACGACGGCCTTCGACTCGAAAACGCCCGCGGCCGGCTTGAAGACGTCCGGGATCACCTGGAACGGCCCGCCGAAGCCCTCCAAGATCCGATCGAAGGCGATGCCCATCTGGTAGGCCAGCGTCCACCCGGCCGAGTCATAAGGGGGCCGCGGCGGCCCGCCCGGGTAAGGGATGTCGTGGGGGTGGTCCTGAGGCTCGAACATCGTCAGAACGTGCGGCCGGAAGGCCTGGGCCGTCAGAATGACATAGGACCCCTTGGGGTACCCCTTGCCGGCCACCGTGAAGTCGGCCGTGGCCCGGTGGACGGTGATCCCGCTC
>VGJC01000231.1 GCA_016867635.1 Candidatus Aminicenantota bacterium
CCGTCTGCAAGGTCGCCCAGGTCCCCGCCGTTGCGGCCCGGCCGTCCAAGGTCATCATGGGCTACTACGTTTCTTGGAAGCAGGCCGAGTTCGACCACACCCAGGTCCGCTACGAGTATCTGACCCACATCGCCCACGCCTTCGTCTGGCCGGACCCCTCGGGGAACATCGTCGTCCCGCCGGGCTTCCTCTATCCCGAGCTCAACGCCGCGGCCCGCGCCCACGGGGTCAAGATGATGGTCAGCGTGGGCGGCGGGGGGAATTGCGCCGGGTTCCCGGGGGCGAGCTCGACCGCGGCCAACCGGGCCCGGTTCGCCGGTCAGCTGGTCGATCTCTGCCGCGGAAACGCCTACGACGGCGTGGACCTCGACTGGGAGTTCGTTTCCAATGAGGAAGAGCGCGCCAACTTCACCCTGCTCGCGGAGGAGCTGGGCGCGGCCCTCAAAGCCCAGTCGCCGCCTCTGCTCCTGACCATGGCCGCCCCCGGGAATAACTTCTACGGACGGTGGATCGAATTCGAGCGCCTGTCCGCCGTTTTCGACCTCATCGGGTTCATGACCTACGATTACCACGGCACGTGGTCCAGCCACTCCGGGCACAACGCGCCGCTCACCGCGGGCGCCGACGCCGCCTGCGGCTCCCTGGACGCGAGCTTCGGCTACGCCCTGAGCCGCCGGGTCCCGCCGGACAAGGTCCTGGTCGGCCTGGCCTTCTATGGGCGGTCCTTCGACTGCGGAGGCCTGGGGCTGCCGTTCACCTCCAGCGAGTACTGGCCTTATAACGAGGTCATGAAGCTCCCGGAAGCGGAGTGGGCCCTCGTCTGGGACGGGGCCGCCCAGGTCCCGTATCTCCGCCGCCGGGACGGCGGCATGATCGTCTCTTTCGACGACATGCGTTCGATCTCCCTCAAGTGCCAGTACGTCAAGGACAAACGGTCGGCGGGGGTCATCATCTGGGAGCTGAGCCAGGACCGTCGGGCCAGGACGTCCGAGCTCCTGCAGGTCGTCGGCAAGTCGTTCGGGGCCGTCGCCCGCTAAGCGCTCACGGCTCCTTGACGTTCCAGCCCGAGACCCGGACCTTGCCCGGCTGCCCGCCGAGGTCGTCGGTGAAGAAATATCCGGAGACGCGGCGCTTCTCTCCCGGCAGGAGGCTGAAGTAGTTGTCGTCCAGAAAGACGGGCAGGACGGATTCCCCGGAGATCTCGCGCTCGATCCGGATCTCGACCATGAAGGCCAGGTGCTTGGACGGGTTCTCCAGGTCCAGCGTGGCCTTGGTCCGCGGGCCGTCGGTCGATAAGCGCTGCCGGACCTTGAGCTCGACGGGCGGCAGGCGGTCGAGGGCCGTGAGGTCGGCGAAATCCTTGACGGGCGTCACATACCAGGTCGTCTGGGCGTCGTCGAGCGTCTCCGGCTTGGCCGAGAGAGCGTAGAAGTTGGCGTCGACGAGCCGGCCTTTGGCCCCGAGGAGCCGGAGGTCGACGAAAAAGACGGATGTCAGGCCGGCCGCGGGCAGGCGGAGCTGGTCGATCGTCCGGACCTCGTCCGGCTGGAGCGAGAAATCGACGGTCTTGGCGATGACCTCCTTGAGGTCGAGGTCGAGGACCCGGATGGCGGCCTTGAGCCCCGGGGCCGGGGCCAGGGTGTTGTTGACGGCGACGATCTCGCGGTTGCCGTAATTGTAGAGGAGGTGGACGGGCTCCCCGGCCTTGCGGGCGCCGTAGAAGGCGCCGTTGGGCATGAGGAAGTAGTCGTAGAGCTGCCACCAAAGCTTGGGCCAGGCCGAGTTGTGCATCCACTGAATGACGCCGGTCGCCTTGTGCTTGTTGGCCGTGAAGGCCTCGAACATGGCCCGCATCCCCTCGTAGTTCAGGAACTGGGCTTTCATGGCGTATTCCTCGACGGTCCGGGCCGGGCCGAGCCGGCGTTCCATGGCCTCGTTGTAGCGGCCGAGATCGGTGAACTTCCCCCGGCAGCAGTGAAAGGACCAGACGTCGTTGATCGGCCAGAGGTCCTTCTCGGCGAACATCTTGCGCAGGCTTTCGACAGGCGGGACTTGCGGGCCGGGCCCGGACTCGGTGTTGAAGCCGTAGGCCCCGCCGTTCCTGGTGTCGACATACCAGTAGACGGGGGGCACGTAATCGTAGGGCCCGAGCATCTTGACCCCGGACGGCCCGGAGAGCGCGCTCGTCTTGCCCTTGGCCGAGACGAGCGTCGGCCGGGTCGGATCGACCTCCTTCCGGATCTCGAGGTAGCGGCGTTCGAGGTCGGGGTGGGGGAGCATGTCGCTGGCCTGGGCCCAGACGAAGATCGAGGGGTGGTTGCGGAGCCACAGGAGCTGATCCCGCCAGGATCGGGCGATGAGGTCGATGTCCTCCGGGGACGTGATGCCGCCGTAGGGCTCGCCGGCCGGCTTGCCGAGAGAGTTCTCCCACTCCCAGTGGCAGCTCCAGCCGACCATCAGCAGGATGCCGTTCTCGTCGCAGAGGTTGTAGAGGTCGCGGCTCGTGCCCCAGAAGCCCTCGAGGCGGAGGGCGTTGAGGTTCATGTGCCGGGCGTAGAGGACTTCCGAAAGGAGCTTATTGCGCCGGACGTCGAGGAGCAGGTCGTCGGTCCAGCCGGCGCCGCGGATGAGGATCTTCTTGCCGTTGAGCCGGTAGCCCTGGTGGCCCTGCTCGTTGATGTAGTCGGAGACCTCCCGGACGCCGAAGCGGACGCCGCGGATGTCGGAGATGAAGTTGCGCGGCGGGGCGACTCGGGGGCGCCGGCCCTTTTCGGCGGCCTGCTCGGCGGCCTGCTCGGCGGCCTGGCGCTCGGCCTCCGCTTTCTCTTCGGCCTTGTCCCGCTTGGGCTCGAAGGCCAGGATCAGGGTGTAGAGCTCCGGGTTCCCCAGGTCGTGTGTCCACCAGATCCGGGGATCCTTGAGGGCCAGCCCGGGGTGGGTTTCGGCGTTGAAGACGGCGGTCTTCGTCTCCCGGGGGCCGAGGGCGACCTCCTGGGAGACGCGCAGGCCTTCGATCCGGGCCTCGAGAGTCCCCGAAACGGGCCGGTCGGCGTGGTTGCGGAGCTCGGCGGAGATCGTCAGCCGGGCCTCCTTGAGGGTCTCGAGGTCGAGCTTGGTCGTGACGAA
>VGJC01000232.1 GCA_016867635.1 Candidatus Aminicenantota bacterium
GTGATTATTGGTGATGACGTAGACCCGGCCGCTTTTCGTCCCCAGGTCCTTGATCCTCCGGACCCAGCCCTCGAGCTCGTCCCGGCTGTAGAGATAATCGTAGCGGTCGTCACGCCCGGCGTCCTTACGGAACCAGTCGCGCTGGTTGCGCCCGTGGAGCCGGACGTAGGCGAAATCGGGGTTCGTGCTCACGGCCGACGGCCCGACGGAATCGTTGAAGAGGGGCTGGTCGATGTTGCAGAAAGCCGCCCGGCGTTCGCGAAGCAGGCCGAACAGGCCGGGCGAATGCCAGCTCGCGTGGCGGACTTCGAGGGCCAGGGGATATCCGGAGAAGGCTCCGAGCAGACGGGCCACGTAGGCGGCGTTCTCCGGGGTGTTGCGGAAGGACCAGGGGAACTGGACGAGGAGGGCGGCCAGCCGGCCGCGAAGGAGCAGGAGGTCGAGGGCTTTCTTGAACTCGTCCACGTCCTTGGGCGTGAAGTCCCGGTCGCCGTGGGTGAAGGCTTGATGGAGCTTGACGGCGAACAGGAAGTCCGGGCGGCCCTCGACCTTCCTCAGCCAGGCGAGGGCCATGGCCGGCGCCGCCGGACGGTAGAAGGTGCTGTTGATCTCGACGATGTCGATGTACGCGGAGAGATAGGACAGCGGGTGGAAGCCGCGGCCCTTGGCCGCGGGATAGACGACGCCCTCCCAATCGTCGTAGCTCCAGCCGGCCGTGCCGACGTGAAAGGTGGGCATGAGGGTATCCATTCTACCCTCACGGGCCGCATTTCTCAATGACGCCGGGGCGTTTGGAAAAAGCGGCCCCGCCTGTGGTAACTTAAGGGCGGGAGGACGAACATGATCTTAGAGGCCGCCGGTCTTGCCGCCGGCGTCCGCAAGGCCTACGGCCTGATCGCGGCCGACGTCCGCAGGACGCCGGTCGGGCTCTCTGAGCCCCTGAGCCGGGCGACCGGGGCCCGGGTCCTGGTCAAGTGGGAGTGCGACCAGATCACGGGGTCGTTCAAGCTGAGGGGGGCGCTCCACAAGATCCGCTCGCTTTCGGCGGAAGAGCGGGCCCTCGGCGTCGTCTCCGCTTCGACCGGCAATCACGGTCTGGCCATCGGTCACGCCGCGAGGCTCGAGGGGGTGGCCCTGAAGCTCTATCTTCCGGCCACGGTCTCGGAGGCCAAGAGAAAGAAGCTCGAGGCCGCGGGCGTCGATCTGGAGATCCGGGGATCGAGCTGCGAGATGACGGAGGCCTTCGCCCGGGAGACCGCGGCCCGGACGGGGCGCGTTTTCGTCTCGCCCTACAACGACCTCGACATCGTCCGCGGCGCCGGTACGGTCGGGCTCGAGATCGCCGAGGACGCCGCCGCGTTCGACGACGTCCTCGTCCCGGTGGGCGGCGGAGGGCTCGTCGCCGGCATCGCCGGGTACCTCAAGGCCGTCCGGCCGGAGGGGCGCGTCGTCGGCGTGGAGCCGGCGGCCTCGGACTTCATGGCCGCCTCGGTCCGCGCCGGGCGTCTGGTGGGGATCGAGGAGGGCCCGACCGCGGCCGACGCCGTGGCCGGGGGGATCGAACCCGGCTCCGTGACCTTTGCCCTCTGCCGGGACCTCGTCGATCAGTTCGTGGCCGTCCCGGAAGCCCTGATCGCCCGGGCCATGGCCCTGATCTTCGAGCATCACGGCAGGAGGGTCGAGGGCGCCGGGGCCCTGCCCTTGGCGGCCCTGCTCCGTTCGCCCCGCCGCTGGCGCGACCGGACCGTGGTGCTCGTCGCCAGCGGTGAGAATGTCTCCGCGGAGCGTTTCCGGGAGATCGTCGCCGGCGCCTGACGGCCGGGGCGTCTTCCGGCCGCCCGCGGGCTTGCGGGACAACGGCGTTTTGGAATAAGATAGGGCCGGTCTCCGATGAGCCCCCGCGCCCTTTCCGCAGGTTTCCTGTCCCTCCTCCTGTTTGTCCCCGGATGCCGCGCTCCTGAGAGCGGAAAAGCGGGCGAGGAGCCGCCGGCGGCCGCCGAACCTTACGTCATCGGCATCTTCCAGTCGGTCGATTCCCCGACGGCCAACGAGGTCCGGCGGGGGATCCTCCAGGCCTTTGCCGAAGCGGGCCTTCGCGACGGCCTCGAGATCGTCGTCCGCATCCGGATCGCCAACAACGACATCGCCGAGGTCCAGCGGATCGCCCGGGACCTGGTCGCCGAGAACGTCGACATGATCATGCCCCTCTCGACCCAGAGCCTGCAGGCGGCCATCCTGACCGCCCGGCGGACGCCGATCGTCTTCAGCGCCGTCGCCGTGCCCTTCCTCGTCGGGGCCGGCCGGTCCGCCGACGACCACCTCGCCCACGTCACGGGCGTCGCTTCCACCGGGCCCGTCGGCCGGACCCTGGCCCTCATCCGGGAGGCCCTTCCCGGCGCCCGGAGGGTCGGCTCCCTCTGGACGTCCTCCGAGGTCAACTCCGAGTACTACCTCGACCTGGCCCGTGAGACAGCCGCCGAGCTGGGGTTGGAGATCGTCGCCGTGCCGGTGGCCAGCGGCCACGAGATCCCCCGCTCGCTCCAGGCCTTGCTCAACGAAAAGGTGGACGTCCTGTTCCCGATGTCCGACAACACCCTCAACAGCGCGTTCGACGCGATCGGCCGGGCCGCGGACGAGAACCGGCTGCCGCTCTTCGGGAGCTTTCTCCGCTCGGCCGAGTTCGGCGCCTGCGCCGCGCTGGGTTACGATTTCTACGAAATGGGCCTGAAGACGGGGCGGATCGCGGTCCGGGTCATGAACGGCGAAAGCCCGGCCGGGATCCCGATCCAGACCATGGACGAGGTCCGGCTCCACGTCAATCCCGCGGCCGCCGAAAGACAGGGGATCGCCCTTCCCCGGGCCGTGCTCGACCGGGCCGACCGGATCGTCAGCGCGGCGCCCGGTGCCGCGCCGGCGGCCGCGGCCGGCCTGGTCTGGAAGCCATGATCATCCGTCCGCGTCCCGACGCGACGGCCGTCCGGATGGCCCGCGACGTCCATTCGATCCCCCGGCCGCAGGCTTCTTCGAGCGGACGCCCCCGGGCGAGGAAGGCCAGGATGGCCGACGACAGGAAACAGCCCGTCCC
>VGJC01000233.1 GCA_016867635.1 Candidatus Aminicenantota bacterium
GCCAAGCACCACGCCTCGGGCCTCCTGAAGATCGCCCCCGAGCACGTCTCGGAGCGGGTCCTGCGGCTGATGAACAAAGCCGGTGGACGCGCGGCCCTCGAGAAATTCCGCCGGCTGTTCGCCAAGGTCGACACGGGCCGCCCCCAGCACCTCAAGTACTACTTCATGGTCGCCCACCCCGGGACCTCCGAAAAGGAGGCCCGCGAGCTGGCCGCGTACCTTCGGGAGCTCGAGCGCAGCGGCGAGAAGCCTGTCGAGGGCGTCCAGATCTTCACTCCGACGCCCATGACCCGCTCGGCCGGCATGTACCACACCGGAAAAGACCCGGTCACCGGCGAGCCCGTCTACGTCCCGCGCCCCTACGCCGAGAAGAAAGCCCAGAGGCGGATGCTCGCCCCGCCCCAGCGCCGCTCAACGCCGGAGGATTGACATCCTCGGGGATTTTTGAGAATTGATAGAGAGAGGGAGGTCCTTATGAAAAAGAACATCATCCTGGCCGCCGTCCTGTTCGTCCTGCTGGCCGTCGTCTTCATCCAGAATCCGGGCGAGGTCACGTACAAGGTGTATTTCTGGAAGATCAGCGTCTCCCAGATGATCCTCCTGCCCCTGACCCTCGCGGCCGGCATCTTCATCGGCTTTTCCCTGGCCAAGCTCCGTAAGCCGAAGCCCCGTTCATGACCAAGACATTCGCCGCGGCCATCAACTGCATCGACGGCCGGACCCACGTTCCCGTCATCGAGCACCTGACGAGCGCTTACGCGGTCGATTACGTGGACATGATCACCGAACCGGGGGTGTGCAAGGTCCTGGCGGAGAATAAGGACGAGGCCGCCCTGTCCGCCTTGCAAAGAAAGTTGGAGATCTCGGTCAGGCGCCACGGCTCGAAGCTCGTGGCCGTCGCCGCCCACCACGACTGCGCGGCCTGCCCGGAAGACAAGCAGGAGCAGACGCGCGCCCTCTTGGCCGCAAGGGAGGTCGTCCGCTCATGGGATCCGAAAATTCGGGTCCTGCTGCTATGGATCGACGAGCACGGCCAGGCGACCGAGGTCGGATGATCACGGAGGGGAACTCTGTGATCCGGCCGGAAGCCCCCGTTCATCGAAAAGGGCGCATCTCCCGCAGCTTCTCGGCGAAGCCCGAAAGGGTCAGGACGTCGGGAAAATCAAGGTAGTAGCGGAGCTCGAGGCCCTCGGCGACGGCCTGCGGGTCGTGAAGCTCCGACGACGGGGCCAGCTCGCTCGCCGGATCGTCAAGGCCGCGGAGCCGGTCGAAGTCGAAAGGCTCTTTCCCGCGCAGGCCCGCTTGCTCCTTGGCTGCCCGCAGGTCCTCCGCCAGCTTGGCCCGCCTCGCCCTTTCCTTGTCCTTCAGCCATTCTAGGTCGCTCATGGGGCCCGGCTCCTCCGCTGGCCGCCTCGTCGAAAGGCGGTCCGGGCTGATGTTAACAAACGTCCGGCCCGCCCGCAAGCGCGCCGGCGATGGGTGGGCGCCCGGCTTCCCAGTCCGCCATCGATCTTTCAATGACAGCCCGCTCCGTCCTTGACATCGGGGCGGCGATAATATATGAATAGTTGTTCATATGTTACGCCGATGCTGAAAAAGAAATTCGCCAGGAGCATGCCGGAAGGGGCCGGTCTGCCTTCCATAAGCGATATCGCCGACGTCTTCAAGGCCCTCTCGGACCCGACCCGGGTCCGCGCCCTGCTCCTGCTCCGGGACCGGGACCTCTGCGTCTGCGAGATCATGTACGTCCTCGGAATGGAGCAGTCGCGGATCTCCCACCAGATGAGGATCCTGCGACAGGCTGGCCTTGTGGAAGACCTCCGTGAAGGTCGCTGGATCAATTATCGGATCGCGCCGGAGGCCCGGCCGTTGCTCGAAGTTCTTTTCGCAGGATCGCTCCGCGACCGGGTCGAGGCGGCCCCCCAAGCGGCGGCCGACGCCCTCAAGCTCGAGGAGTGCCTTCGGAAGAACGTCCGCGGCCGCGCCTGCCTTCCTAGCCCGACAGCGAAGGGGGTTGCCGAAAGGAAGCGACATGACACCCGGTAACGCGCGGCTGAAATTCCTGGATCGCTATCTGACCTTATGGATCTTTCTGGCCATGGCCCTGGGCGTGGCGATCGGCTTTCTTTTCCAGAAGCCGATCGAAGCGTTCAACAAGGCCCTGACGGTCGGCGAACACACCAATCTTCTCATCGCCGCGGGACTGATCCTGATGATGTACCCGCCTCTGGCCAAGGTCAAATACGAGTTGTTGCCGAAAGTTTTCGCCGATACAAAAATTCTGGGCCTGTCGCTGATCCAGAACTGGATCATTGGTCCGGTCCTCATGTTCGCGCTGGCGGTGGGATTTTTCGGGTTCGCGGCCCCCGCGCTCTTCGGCCCCGATCCGCGCTGGGGATCCTATATGGTGGGTTTGATCCTCGTCGGCATCGCCCGCTGCATCGCCATGGTCCTGGTCTGGAATCAGCTGGCCAAGGGGAGCAGCGAGTACGGAGCGGGACTGGTCGCCCTCAACAGCATCTTCCAGATCCTGACCTTCAGCGTCTATGCCTACGTGTTCATCACGATCCTGCCGCCGCTGTTCGGACTCCAGGGCAGCGTGGTGGACGTGACGATCGGCGACATTTTCGTCAGCGTCATCATTTACCTCGGTATTCCTTTCGCGGCCGGCATCCTGAGCCGGGTCATCCTCATTCCCATGCGGGGGCACGAATGGTACGACAAGGTGTTCGTGCCCAAGATCTCCCCGATCACGCTCGTCGCTCTGCTCTTCACCATCGTCGTCATGTTCAGCACCCAGGGCCGGCAGATCATTCTCCGTCCCCTGGACGTTCTCTGGATCGCCGTCCCTCTGACAAGCTACTTCATCGTCATGTTTTTCGTCAGCTTTTTCATGGCCCGGCGTTTCGGCGCCGATTACAGCCGGAGCGCCACCCTGGCCTTCACGGCCTCGGGCAACAACTTCGAGCTGGCCATCGCCGTGGCCATCGCCGTTTTCGGCATCGCTTCGCCGATCGCCTTCGCCACGGTCATCGGGCCCCTGGTCGAGGTCCCGGTCCTCATCAGCCTGGT
>VGJC01000234.1 GCA_016867635.1 Candidatus Aminicenantota bacterium
GCCGCCATGAAGAAGGCCGCCGAAGGGACGGTCAGACCCTGGTAGTGCTTGCGGTCGGTCGGGATCCGGGTCTTGACGTTGTAGCGGGCCAGCCGCAGGACCCCGGCCGTCAGGAAGATGAAGCTGAAGAAGATGCCCGGGGGCCCCAAGATCTCCAAACCCCAAAAGTAGAGCAGCACGGACGTGGCCAATCCGAAGGAAACGGCGTCGGCCAGGGAGTCGAGCTCGACCCCGAAGTCCGACGGCGTGTTGGTCGCCCGGGCCACCAGACCGTCCAGGGCGTCCATCAGGGCGGCCAGGATGATCCAGACGGCGGCCGTCCGGTATCTCCCGTGAAAGGTCAGCAGGATGCTCATGAACCCGAAGAACAGGTTGACCACGGAGAACAGACTGGGCAGGAAGAAGAGTCCCTTCTGGGATTCCTTGATCTTCATGACCGGACCTCGGCGATGACGGTTTCGCCGCCCTTGACCTTTTGGCGCGGGGCGGCTCTGACGGAGACTTCCCGGGGAAGGAAGATCTCGACCCGCGAACCGAAATACATCAGGCCGACCTTCCGGCCGCGATCCACGGCCTGCCCCTCTTTGACATAGCTCTTGATCCGGCGGGCGGCGACCCCGACGATCATCTTCATGACCAGGTCCGACTTCCCGCCCTTGAGGACCATCGTCCGCGATTCGTTGAGGTCCCCGGCCTCGGGTTTGTAGGCGGGCAGGAACCTCCCGGGGTTGTAGTCCATCCGGGAGACCGTGCCGGCCAGGGGAGAGCGGACGAAATGGACATCGAGGATAGAGAGGAAGATCGTCACCCGGTTGACGGGCCCCGGCAGGTCGGAGTGGGCAGGCAGAGCATCGATCGCCAGGACCTCTCCATCGGCGGGGGAGACGAGGAGGTGATCGCCTTCCGGGGGCGTGCGCCGCGGGTCCCGGAAAAAGAACGTGAAGGCCGCCGCGAGGAGGAGGAAGAAGACGGCGGCCGGCCAGAACGGGAGGGCTCCGAACAGGACGGCCAGCCCGGCCGAGGGGAGGATGAACTTGAGACCCTCTTTGCCGATGGTCATGACGGAATCATAGCCCGTTCGGCCCCAAAAGTAAACCGCCGGGATATCCCGAGGCTAGGGTTCCCGGGGGCCCTTGAGGGATTTGCGCCGGGCGATCTCTTTTTTGACCGCCGGGTGGAGCATAAAGACGTAATAGACCGCCAGGAGCGAGGCGATCAGGGCGAAACGCGAGACGTCGCCGCGGACGAGTGAGACCACGGCATAGACCGCGACGGCCAGCAGGGCGGCGATGTGCAGGAAGGCGAAGGCCAGGTCGAAGGCGGCCTTGCGCCGGTCGCTCATTTCGCCGCGACGACCGTGGCCGAGAGAATGACGATGGGCTCGAGGGGCACGTTGGCGTGGCCGCGCCGGCTGCCGGTCGGGACCTGGGCGATGGCGTCGACGACGTCCATCCCGGAGACGACCTTGCCGAAGACGCAGTAGCCGAACTGGTCGGGCGCGTTGCCCCTGTAGTTGAGGCCGTCGTTGTTGACGAGGTTGATGAAGAACTGGCTGGTGGCGGTGTGAACCTCTTCCTTGCGGGCCATAGCCACCGTGCCGCGGTCGTTCTTCAGGCCGTTGGAGGCCTCGTTCTTGATCGGCGGATTACCCGGCTTCTGGGAGATCTCGGCGGTCATGCCGCCGGTCTGGATCATGAAGCCGGGCATGACCCGGTGGAAGATGAGCCCGTCGTAGAACTTGCTCTCGACGTAGGTCAGGAAATTCTTGACCGTGGCCGGCGCCTTGGCCGGGTAGAGCTCGATCGCGATGTCGCCCTTGGTCGTCTTGAGGAGGACCTTGGGGTTGGCCGCCGGCGCCTGGGCCATGGCCAGTCCGGCTAAGAAGACCGCGGCCGTCAACAGGGCCGGGAGGAAGTGTCGGGTCATCGGAGCCTCCTTGTTTCTCGTGGTCGCCTCGAAAAGGCCAAAATAGCAGATTCCGGCCGGCGAATCAAACCGCGGCCGGCGCCGGGCGTCTGATGGTATAATCGTCGCGACGCGATCACGAATCCCGGTTGCGAGAGGAGCCTCCTCATGACATCCAAGAAAGCGTTGCGCCCCCCGACCCAAGTCATCCACGCCGGCCCGGAGCCCGACCCCGTGTACGGCGGGGTGTCGGTCCCCATCTATCAATCCTCCACGTTCTCCTTCGACAGCGCCGAACAGGGGGCGGCCCGGTTCGCCGGCCGCGAGAAGGGTTTCATCTACACCCGCATCGGCAACCCGACCATCCGGGCCCTCGAGCAGTGCCTGGCCGAGCTCGAGGGCGGCTTCGACGCCTCGGCCACGGCTTCGGGCATGGCCGCGGTGACGACGATCTACACGGCCCTGCTCGACAAGGACGCCCATGTCGTCGGCACGGCCTCCATTTACGGCCCGTCGCGGACCGTGCTCGAGAACGAGTTCTCGCGGTTCGGGGTGAGCGCGGACTTCGTGGACACCGCCGACATCCGGAACATCGAGAAGCGCCTGAGGCCGGGAACACGGCTGCTGTTCGTCGAGACGCCCGCCAACCCCACGCTGGCGGTCACCGACATCAAGGCCTGCGCCCGGCTGGCCCGCGAACGGGGCATCGTGCTGGCCGTCGACAACACCTTCTCCAGCCCCCTCCTCCAGAGCCCGCTGGCCCTGGGCGCGGACATCGTCATGCACAGCCTGACGAAGTTCATCAACGGGCACAGCGACGTCGTCGGCGGGGCCCTTATCGCCAAGGACGAGGCCCTCCATCAGAGGCTGCGCAAGGTCCTCGTCCTCATGGGCGGCACGATGGATCCTCACCAGGCGTGGCTCGTCCTGCGGGGCGTCCGGACCCTGGCCTTGAGGGTCGAGCGGAGCCAGGAGAGCGCGGCGAAGCTGGCCCTCTGGCTGGCCGCCCACCCCAAGGTCCGCTGGGTGAATTACCCCGGGCTCGAGAGCCACCCCCAGCACGCCCTGGCTGCCGAACAGATGCGGGGATTCGGGTCCATGCTCTGTTTCGGCCTCCACGGCGGATTCGAGGCCGGTCGGAAGATGATCAACGCCGTCGAGCTC
>VGJC01000235.1 GCA_016867635.1 Candidatus Aminicenantota bacterium
TCGCCTCACGCTCATGGCGGAGGTCCGTTACCACTACTCCAAGCCGGCGTTCAAAGAATGGTTCCTGGGATTCGAGGACTTCGACCTGAGCGGATTGGCTCTCACGGCCGGTCTCAACTACTGGTTTTAAAAAATAGTAGGCTTACTCGAAGCGCAGGCTCTGGGCCTTGTCGAATCGGACGCGAAGCCGGCCCCAGGCCGAGGCGATCTCGATCTCTCCTTCGAAGAGGCAGGCAAGCTCCGCTTTCTGGAACTCCCCCCTCATCTTGTCGCCCGCTTCGAAGAAATCGATGAGGAACGGGATCGTGAAGACCTTATCGGCGTTTCGGGGGAGGCTTTTGTCGCCCGGGACCTCACCCGACAGGACCTCGAGCCCGGCGAAAGCCAGCCGGAAGCCGATCCGGTCGACGAGCAGCTCATAGCCGTTCAAGTTGCGGAACACGGCGCTAAAGACGACGTCGGCCCCGCCGACGGTCAGGTCGTTGACCTTGAGGGGCAGGATCTCGACTTCCGGGTCCTTGAAGATGGGGAACTCGCCGGAATACGCGAACGGCACCCGCTGTTCCCTGTTCCTCTCCGTCAGGAAGTACATGTCCCCGATGATGTCGCAGGCGGCCCGCTCCTCGATCGGCCCCACGGCCGCGAAGAGCAGCTCGTAGGAGATCCTGACCGGCAGGGCGATGAGAGTCTCCCTCCCCGGCGGGGCCGAGAGCGGGGCCGGGAGCTCGACGGTCATATTGAGGAATTCTTTCTGGTTGACCGTAACGCGGTAGCGGTAACGGACGAGGTCGCGGGCCGCTGAGGCCTGATTGGCGACACCGATGTGGAAGGCCAGGGTAAGGCCCTTGGAGCTCAGGTCGCGCACGGCCTTGTCCTTCAAAGACAGGACCACGTCGTCCCTGGACGACCGTTGAGGCCCCGCTGGGGCTGCGTGGAGGGACAGCAGGAGCATCGATAAAGCGGCCCCGGCCGCGAGCTTTCGATCCCTGCCACGCTTGTCCATCTTCGCCCCTAAAGGATACAGCAAACCGGGACCGGAGACAAGACGCCCCCTCTCCCCGGTTGAACTCCGGTCCGGCAAACCCTATAATGAACATCTGCCCGGCCAAGGCGCCGGCGAGGAGGGATATCGATGACCAAAACCCTGAAGACGCTGTCGATGATCCTGACGGCCGCGGCCGTTGTCTTCGCCGTTTCTTGCCAGAGGCAGGAAGTCCCGGCCGGCGAGCGCGCCCTGGGCCTCGTCAGCCGCGACCAGGCCGTCTATGTCCCGGAGGGGGCCGGCGGCGGACCGGGCGCCCTGAGCATGGACTTCTCGGCCCTCGAGAGGCCGGGCAGTCCCATCGAATTCACCAAGTTCTTCCACCTTCCCCCGGTCCGCCAGGGAGAGACCGGCACCTGCTGGTCCTTCGCCGCCACCTCGCTCCTCGAATCCGAGCTCAGACGGCAGGGCAAACCGGAGGTCAAGCTCTCGGAGATGTTCACGGTCTACTGGGAGTACGTCGAGAAGGCCCGGCGCTTCGTCCGCGAAAAGGGCAAGTCCTTCCTGGGCCAAGGCTCCGAACCCAACTCGGCCCTGGAGCGGGTCCGGCAATACGGGCTGGTCCGGGCCTCCGACTACCCCGGGCTCATCGGCGGCCGGACCCAGCACGACCATGGGGCTCTCTTCCGTGAGCTCAAAGAGCACCTTTCCGGCCTCGAAGCGCGCGACGATTGGGACGAAGGACGGGCCCTGGCCGGGACCCGGGCCATCCTCGACCGCCATCTGGGCCGGCCGCCCGACAGGATCGACGTCGACGGGCGGTCCCTGACGCCTCTCCAATATCTGGCCGAGCTCAAGCTCGTCCCGTCGGATTACGTCGCCTTCGTCAGCTTCCTGTACCTCCCCTTCTACACCAAAGGGGAGTTCCGCGTCCCCGACAACTGGTGGCAGGGCGCCGACTACCACAACCTGCCGCTCTACGAGTTCCAGATGGCTTTTTTGAGGGCCCTGCGCAAGGGCTACACGGCCACCTTGGCCGTGGACTTCTCGGAGCCCGGCTACAGCGGCGAGAACGACGTGGCCGTCGTCCCGACCTTCGACCTCCCCCGCAGCTTCATCGACCAGTCGAGCCGGGAATACCGTTTCTGGAACAAGACGACGACCGACGACCACGCCGTCCACTGCGTCGGATACAAGGAGACCGGCAAGGGCCTCTGGTTCCTGATCAAGGATTCCTGGGAGAACGCCTACGAGGGCCGTCACGACGGCTACTTCTTCTACTCCGACGACTACGTCCGCCTGAAGGGCCTGATGTTCATGGTCCACAAGGACGCCGTCAAGGAGGTCCTCGACAAGTTCGACGAGGGAAAATGATCCGGACATGACCAACCTCTCCTTCGACTTTCCCGACCGCCGGCTCTTCGTCCGTCTCTTCGGCGGGGACGTCTATGCCGTCGGAGGGTACGTCCGGGACCTTGTCCGCGGCCACCCCTCGCCCGACGTCGACCTCCTGGTCGCCCGCCGTCCGCTCGAAGCGATCGTCTCCCAGCTCGAGAAACACGGCCGGGTCGACCTCGTCGGCCGCAGCTTCGGGATCATCAAGTTCACGCGCGGCGGAAAGACCTACGACGTCGCCCTGCCCCGGACGGACCGCCCCCGGGACGGCGCGCTCCGCGGCCACAAGGATATCCTCGTGTTCGCCGACCCGGACCTGCCCGTCGAGAAAGACCTGGAGCGGCGCGATTTCCGGACCAACAGCATGGCCCTCCGGCTCAAGGACGGGGCCCTCATCGACCCGTTCGAGGGCCGGGCCGACACTCTAGCCGGGCGCCTCCGGCTGACCGACGCCGCGGCTTTTCCCGAGGACCCGTTGCGCGTCCTCCGCGTGGCCCGCTTCGCCTCCGTCCTCAAGTTCCGGGTGGACCCGGCCATCTACCCCCTCGCCCGCGAGGTCGATCTGTCCGGGCTGAGCGTCGAGAGGGTCAACGAGGAGATGTTCAAGGTCCTTCTTCATTCGCCTCGTCCTTCGGTCGGCCTGGAGGAGATGTTCAAGCTCGGGGTCCTCGAACAGTGGTT
>VGJC01000236.1 GCA_016867635.1 Candidatus Aminicenantota bacterium
AGGGAATCATGGCGAAGAATAAAATGAAATTGGATTCGATTCTTTCTTTGATTCAGAACGGAATCTAACAAGACGTTAAGCCATTAAGCTAGCGAAGACCTTGATTCATTCATGATAAAATGGGTCCGTGGAGAAGAAATGTGATTCCGACGTCGACACGTCAACCGACCTGTTTTAACAAGACGCACATTAAAAAGCACAATACATTTCAAGATAGGGACGAATGCGTGAAGCGACATGAATGGGTCATGTCAAGTTTTGTTCGCAACTTTGGGGCCATCATAGCTCACTTCAGTTAGCCGCTTGAGCCATCAACTCATGGAGTCTGTCCAGGGATCCAAGGGCCTTGTCCTCCCGGATGTAGCTCCGTTCGTTCTCCCAGTCTTCCGCGTGTTCGATGAGATAGCAGATCGTCAATCGGAGGTAGCTCGAGACCGAGGGGAAGACGCCCACGACCCGGCTCCGCCGGCGGATCTCCCTATTCAGCCGCTCCTGCCCGTTGGTCGAGGAGATCCGTTTCTTGTCGACCTCCGGGAAGTCGTAGAACGAGAGCGAGTCCTCGAGGCCCTCTTCGAGACACCGGACGGCGTCGGGGAACCGCTTCCCATAATCGTCGATGACAGCGGCGGCCGCCCGCTGGGCGCTCTTTTTATCGGGCTCCAGCCAGATTCGCTTCAGATGGGCCGCGAATCGGCCTTTTTCCCGATGAGGGACCTTGGCCAGGATGTTGCGCATGAAGTGGACCTTGCAGCGCTGCCAGGAGGCGCCCAGCCATTCCTTCCGGACCGCGGCCTGGATGCCCGCGTGGGCGTCGGAGATGCAGAGCGCCGTCCTCTTCATGCCCCGGGCCTTGAGCTTCCGGAAAAACAGCCGCCAGGAGTCCTCCGACTCGTCGAACATGGGCTCCACAGCCAGGATCTCCCGAGAACCGGCCGGATTGACCCCGCAGGCGATCATCACGGCCACCGAGACGACTCGATTTTCGACCCGGACCTTCTGGTACAGAGCATCGATCCAGAGGAAGGGATACTCTTGGGCCAGGGGCCGAGTCTGAAAATCGGCGACTTGCGAGTCGAGCTCCTTGTTGAACTCCGAGACCTGGGAGGCGGAGATGTTCTCGATGCCCATCGCCCGGGCCAGGCGCTCGATCTTTCGGGTCGAGACCCCGTTGATGAAGGCCTCCTGGACGACGGCGATCAGGGCTTGCTCAGATCTTTTGCGTTCCGAGATGAAGAACGGGACATATCCGCCCTTGCGGATCTTGGGAACGACCAGATAGACCGTGCCCATCCGGGTATCCACTCGCCGGGCCCGGAACCCGGAAAAATGCGTGGCCCGGTCCTTCGAGTGTTGCCCCTTGGCTGCCCCGACCTTGGCTTCGACCTCGATCCTCATCATCTCCGTCATCACCCACTTGAGCATGGCCAGGAAGGGATCCGTCTCCGTGATGAACTGCAATAGCGCCTTCTTGAAGAGTGCCTTATAATGCTGTTGGGCCATCGTAGTAAAACGTCTCCTCTCTTTGGGTTTAGCGATCTAAGAGAGTTTACGATGGCCTCCTCTTCATGTAAATCTGCGAACATTACCGTACACTACCATCATCAGGGCGACTATTCTAACGATAATTAAATGGGGAGGTTCATCATCATGAGCGTTCGTACAAAGTTCTCCGCGGGCCTGGTGTCCGCGCTGGCGATCGCGTGTCTTCTGGGTTGGCCGTCGACGGCGGCCGGGGCCGACGAGACCGGATCCCGAACCGAGGGGATCAGTTTCACGTTCCCCCAGGCGACCCCCGACTACACGGGCGGCGCGACGAATGCGTCCCGCTTCAGCCTCCGGCTTTACGGGGGATTCAGCCGCATCGGCGCGGCCGACCTGAACGCGGGCTTCGACGGCTACTACGAGCTGATCGAGCTCTACGAGGCTTTGGGCTTCGGGACGGTCACCGGCGGGTATACCCCCCTGAAGAACGGATTCAACGGCGGGGCCGATGTCATCTACCAGATCACCCCGAGGATCGGCATCGGCGTCGGCGCCGGGTACTTGCGGACGTCCGCCAATTCGCTGGCGACGTTATCCATCGAGGAAGACGTGATCGATTTCCCGGCAACGGCGACGCTGAGCGCCATTCCCATCCGCCTCGGGGTGTTCCTGGCCTTTCCCCTCGGCGGCAAGCTGAACCTGACCGCCGACGCCGGCGCGGCCTACTACGCCGCGCTCAAGCTCGACGCGACCCAGCGTCTCGAGTTCGACGACGGGGATTGGCTGGAAATGTCCATCAACGCCCAGCGCAGCAGCTTCGCCAACCTCGGCTTCCAGGGCAGCCTGGGGCTCGAATACATGGTCTCGCCGAAGATGGGTTTATTCGTCGAGGCCCTCGGCCGCTACGCCCGCTTCAAGAATTTCGAGACGGCCACGGGCTCGAACAGGAACAGCGACGGAGATTCGGATTCGACCGAAGGCAAGATCTACCTGATGACAAAGACCTTCACGGAGGGGAGCTGGAGCATGTTCACGGTCGAGGAAACGCCGCCCGTGTCCTCCCCGCCGAGCACGGTCTTCACCGAGCCGAAGATCGACCTCAGCGGCTTCAGCCTGCAGGCCGGCATCCGCATCCGGTTCTGAGGACCGGGCCGAAGAGCATTTTCATCGCTCCGTCATCTCGGGGGCCGGCGGCCTCGCCGCCGGCCCTTTTTTATTAGCTACTCTTCCGTTTCTGCGAATTTTGGGCCGCGAGAGTGAGATTATGGGGGACACGTACCGGAGGTACGTGTCCCCGTTCTTCTCCCCGTTCTTCGGGGGAACCGTCGGGACAGGTTCCCGGGGCCGTGGGAGCAACGGATGATGTTTATCGGCCAGCCTCTCGGCAGTGGCGATTTCCTTTGACGAAACGCGGCCGGCCCTGTACCCTGTCGGTGGAGGTGGACGAACCATGACCGACAAGCATTCCTACAAGCGACGCGAATTCCTCCGGAGCACGACGGCGGCCGCCGTCTTCGGGCTCGCGGGAGGGCTTGCCGGCCGGGC
>VGJC01000237.1 GCA_016867635.1 Candidatus Aminicenantota bacterium
AATTTGTTGAACTGGCAGATGATGCAGCCGACGTTGCGGGACCGGATGTGGGAGGTGATGCGGTACCTCGCGCCTCGAGGCCAGGACCGCTCGGCGCTGAGGCCCCACGTCTGGGGGCCGTCCGTTCGCTTGAACCGGAGCTGGTCGAGGGGAATGGCCATCTCGACGGCGTAACCCCAATCGGAGATCTTGCCGGCCGAGGACCAGATCGCGTCCCAGGAGAAGTCCTCGTAGCCCTCGGACTCGCTGAAATTGGCGTCGGCCTGGACGCCAAGGGGATTGACCCGGAACTGGAAGCCCCGGCGCTCGTCGTTGAAGGAATCGACCATGATGCTGATGTGGTCGTCCAGGATCAGCCGGTCGGTGTCGTCGCGGTCCATGAGATGGGCCCGGATCTTGCGGGGCTCGGGGTCGAAGCACCGGAAACCGACATAGAGGTTGTGGACGTCGTACGTCACCAGGCACTCGGTCTTGACGGGGGCCGGAGTGTTGTCGCCGGGCGTCCATTCGTAGAGGAGAGGGATGACGGCGGCGCTCCCCCAAGGTTCTTCATCGAGGACGCCGTCGACCTTGATCCGGGAAACGGCCCGGGCAACGTCGAACCGGGCGGCCTCAGCCCTCTCCGGCTTGGCTTGAGGGGCAGGAGCCGGAGCTTGGATCGAGGAGGTGAAAGCGTCGAGGACGGGCGCCGCAAGGATGAGCAACCCCAGGACGACGAAGGAGCGAAGGGCGGAGGAGCGTGTCTTGGCAATCATGGGTTCTCCTTAAAGATAGATACGAGAGTCCGGCTGGAAAGGTTGCGAAGGAGGGTCCGGATCCAGTCCGGCCCAATTCTCCCCGCCGTCCTCCAGACCAAGAGATTCTCCTCGCGCGCAGGCCCCCTTCCTGTTAGTATAAATGCGTATATGCGCCCGCGGCGGCCGCGGAGAAGGAGGAACGATGAAGACCGCAACCTTGCGTCTCATGGCGGCCCTTTTGGGAACGATGCTCCTGGCCGGCTGCGCGCCGCCTAAGGGGCCGGACGCTCCGGCCCAGGCCCAAGCCCATCCCGACTCTTCGAGCTGGCCGGAGCTGTTCGCCTCCGACCTCGCGAACGCCGAGTTCCCGGCCGGCGTCTGGACCGTCGAGGACGGCGTCCTGACGGCCTCGGAGGACCGGGCGATCTGGACGGACCGGGACTACGAGAATTTCACCCTCGACCTCGAGTTCATGACCGCGCCGGGGACCAACAGCGGGGTCATCGTCTACTGTTCGGATACGGCCGATTGGATCCCGAACTCCGTGGAGATCCAGATCGCCGACGACTTCGCCGAGGAATGGGCCCAGCGCCCGGCGACCTGGCACTGCGGGGCCGTCTTCGGCCACCTGGCGCCGGCGAAGAGCGCGGTCAAGCGGCCCGGAGAGTGGAACCGCTATACCATTTCCTGCATGGGCCGGGAGATCTCGGTCGCCCTGAACGGCGAAAAAGTGACCGGGATGGATATGAGCCTGTGGACCTCGGCCAAGACCAACCCCGACGGCAGCGAGATCCCCCCGTGGCTGAGCAAGCCCAAGGCCGAGCTCCCGACGCGCGGCCGGATCGGCTTCCAAGGCAAGCACGCCGGGGCCCCGATCTACTTCCGGAACGTCCGGATCAAGGAGAACACCCCCTAGCCCTCTTTCACGGTGAGCAGCTTCCTCAGGAACGCCCGGGCCGCCGGGGAGCGGCCGGCGGCATGTCCGGGAGGCTCCCACTGGAACTTTTTCAAGTCGATCCGCCCGCCGCGGCCGACGACGACACCTTCGGCTTCGAGCCTCTTCTTCTGAGTCTCGAAACCCCGGCCGGGCCTCAGCGAAATCCCGCCTTGGGCGTTGATGACGCGGTGCCAGGGAAGGCCGGCCGCTTCCGAAGACGAATGGAGGATCCAGGCGACGCCCCGGGCGGCCCGATATCGGCCGGCCAGGGCCGCGATCTGCCCGTAGGACGCCACCCGGCCACGAGGGATTGACCGGACGGCCGCCTTGACCTTCCGGGTGAAAACCGATCCTCGCTCGTCGGCCATGGGCGTTCCTCTCATTGTAGCCGACTCGGCCGGAGAGCGCTAGAGAAGGTAGCGCCGGGAACGGCGCAGATGCGGACATCGGGCGGACCGGCAGGCAGGTTGACAGCGGTTTCGGGGCCCTGATATCCTTCCCCGCGGTCTTAAATCCAAGCGAGTCGTGGGGAAAAGGCCGATGCCGGGAAAGCGGATCGACCCTCTGAGCGAAGGCCATCCGGCTATGGGCCCCGATGCCGAGAGCGTACCCGGGCCGTCCATGCACGGTGGCCGGCCGTGGTTCTCGCGGATCGCCCTTGGCCTGATCGTCGCCGCGACGGGCGTCGGCGCGGGCGACCTCATCACCGCCAGCCTGGCCGGGTCGGAGGTCGGCCTAGCCCTCCTCTGGGCCGCGCTCGCCGGGGCCGTCCTCAAGTGGGTCCTCAACGAGGGCATCTCCCGCTGGCAGATGGCGACCTCGACGACCCTCCTCGAGGGATGGGCCGAGCACTTCGGGTCCGTGGTCCACTGGGTCTTCTTCACCTATTTCCTGGTCTGGTCCTACGCCGTGGCGGGCGCCCTCATCAACGCCTGCGGCGTGGCGGGGGCGGGGATTTTCCCGATCGGTGACCCGGGCACGTCCCGGGTCGTCTGGGGAGTGGCCCATTCCTTGGTCGGCTTGGCCCTGGTCTGGGCGGGCGGATTCAGGATCTTTCAGTACGTCATGTCCGTTCTGGTGGCCGTCATGGTCGTCGCCGTTCTCCTAACGGTTATCCTGATCGCGCCGGATTGGCCCCGGGTGGCCGGGGGCCTGATGATCCCCTCGATCCCGGCAGGCGGCACGGGCTGGATGCTGGCCCTGCTCGGGGGCGTCGGCGGGACGGTCACCCTCCTCTGCTACGGATACTGGATCCGGGAGAAGGGGCGGACCGGGAAAGAGGGCGTCCGCGAGAGCCGTTTCGACCTGTCTGTCGCCTACGGCCTCACGGCGTTCTTCGGAAT
>VGJC01000238.1 GCA_016867635.1 Candidatus Aminicenantota bacterium
CCAAGCCTCAGATGCCCAAGGAGGTCATGGCCGTCATCGAGGAAGGCCTGGTCACCCGCCAGGGGCGCCAGGACATCCCGTTCAGCTTCTACAAGCATCTCGTCCTCCCCGCCCAGGGAGCCAATCTCTATCCCGTGTTCTTCTTCAAGGCCAAGAACGGGGACCTGGGCTTCGCCCCGTCGGCCTCCGGCTCGGGAGAGATGGAGACGACCCTCAACGTTATCTTCGAGGTCTTCCGGCAGGAAGCCGGGACGCCCAAGCCCGTCATGTGGGGCAAGTCCCAGTCCCTCCTGAAGGCCGAAGGCGAAGGCTACAGCGCCGAAGGAGAAGCCTGGTATTCCTTCGGGCTGGCCATGCCCGCGGGGAAGTACACCCTGGCCTTCGTCATACTGACGCCCGACATGAAGAAGATGAGCGTCGCCTACCACGACGTCACCCTCCCGGGGCCCGAGGCCTTCGAGTCCGCCCTGTGGCCGACGGATCCAGTCTTGATGGCGAGCATGGAACAGATCGAGCCCGACGCGCGACCGACCGTCCACCGCGGCTGCTTCACTTGGGGCGCCGTCAAGTTCGTTCCCAACGAAGCGAAAATCGTCGCGCCCGGCGAGAACCTGGAGATCTTCTTCTTCGTCCTCGGCGCCGCCATCAAGGACCCCACCGCCGCGAGACCGGCGAATGAGCTCGAGGTCAACTTCGAGGTCCTCGGAGAGGACGCCACGGCGGCCATCAAGTGGGCCCCGCAGACCTACGAAGCCTACTTCGTCAACCAGACGCTGCCCCTCTTCCAGACCCTGCAGACAACGGACGCCGACGGCAACGTCGTGAAGAAGGAACAGAAACCGCTGGCGGCGGGGAAGTATTCGCTCCTCGCCAAGGTCGCCGACAAGGTTTCCGGCAAAACGGCGGAAGCTAAAATGCCTTTCGAGGTCAAGTAAGGCCAGGCCTCCGAACGGCCGGCATCTCAAGGGGCCGCCCCTAGGGGCGGCCCTTTTTTTTTATTTCTTGAGGAACTCGACGAGCTGTTTGGCGATCCCGGCCTTTTCGTGGTCGGGGGCCAGCTCGAGGAACTTCTCCAGCGCGGCCCGCGCTTCCGGGACCTTGTTCTGGCCGATGAGGATCGTGCCCGTCTGGTAATAGGCGTCCGCGTAATCCGGTTTGAGCTCGACCGTCTTCTGGAAGTGCAGGAGCGCGGCCTCGGACTCCCCGGTGTTGACGAGGCAGACGCCGAAATTGAAGTGGGCGTCCGGGTCGGCGGGGCTCAGGCCGGCGGCCTTTTCATAGAACGGCTTGGCCTCGGCGAACTGACCCTCGCGGGCCAGGGCCTCCCCGGTCTCCTTGTTGGCGCTGTAGCTTTCGGGGCTGAGCTCGACGGCCTTGCGGAAGGCCGTCAGGGCCTCCCCGGGTTTGTCGGCTTTCTTGTACGACAGGCCGAGGTTGAGAAAATATCTCCAGTTGGACGGATCGAGCTCGACGGCCTGCTCGTAGGCCGAGGCCGCTTCGGGGAACCGCTGGTCGGCGTAGAGCTTGCCGGCTTTGAGGAACAGCTTGTCGGCCTCGGAGTAGGTCTTTTCGAGGGCCGCCTCCACGGACTTGAGCGTCAGCTCGTACGCGGCCTCACCCGCGACGCCGACATGGATCTCCTGGGAGGCCGGAGCGAAGCCCTCTTTCTTGACGGTCATGACGTAGTATCCGGGCATCAGCCCGATCTGGAGGAAACGGCCCTGTTTGTCGGTCCTGAGATCGTAGTGCATGGAGGCCGTCTTCTGGGAGACGATGGACACCTCGGCCTTTTCCAGGGGATTGCCCTCCGGGTCCAGAACCCGGCCGGCCACGCGGCCCTGGAATTGGGCCCAGCCGGCGGTCAAGGTCAAGGCCGCAAAGAGCGTCAGGACGATGGTTCTTTTCATGATGGATGACTCCTATCGGGTATCAATTCGCTTTTTCGTTCTTTCTTCCAGCTCCTTGACCGCGGGCTGGTCGGGAAGCAGGGCCAGCGATCTCTGGAGGAGCGGCAGCGCTCTTTCGGGGCGCCCGAGGGCCAAGTGGCACTCCGCGGCCAGGTTCAGGACGGGGACCTCGGTGGCCTCGGCCATGATCTTCTCCAAATAGACCAGAGCCCGCTCCCACTCTTTCAAGCCCGCGTGGCCGAGGGCGATGACCTTGGCCGTTTCGCGCCCCGGGAAGCGCTCGTACAAAGGAACGGCCTGCTCCAGCGACTCCCGCAGGAGCCCCAGGCCGAAAAGGGACCTGGCCAAGAGCAAACGGGTGTCGGGGTCGTCCTTGGCCTGAAGAGCGTCTTCCAGGGCCCCGCGGGCCCGGCCGTAGTCCCCGGCCAGGAAATATTGGCTCCCCAGGATCTTGAGATGCTCGGGGCCGGGGAACGGCCCGTGAAGACGGGCGTAAGCCCAGGGGGCGACCGGGAAAGGCTGGGAGAGAAGGATGAAATTCTCCTTCTCCGTGACCAGCTTCCCGCCGCCCGGGGCCAGGGCCGAGATCTCCGCCCGGTAATACCCCGGCTTGATGTCGGCCAGGGGGAGAAGGCCCGTCACGGCCAGCGTTCCGGGACCGCCCCGCTGGGACTCGACCGCGTCAAGAGGGAATACTCCCACGCTCTGGTTCGAATCGAGCGAGACGACGTCGAGGACGAAGGACGGCCGGGACGGGGAGCCCGCCCCGTCGAAACCCCAGGCTTGGATGAAAACCCCCAGCGTTTCGGCCGGCAAGAATTCGTTCCTGGCCCCGACGAGATACTCGAAGCCGTCGAAGACGAAGGCCTTCATGTTGTTCCTCCGGGCCTCCGGAACGGCGCTTCGGGCGTGATAGAGCAGCGGGGAGCTGAGACCCGGCCCGCCCGCGGCGGGGGCCGTGACCCGGGCCTCGAAAGAGGTGAAATCCCGGGCCGTCTTGTTCTTCAGCAAGAACTGGAGCTTGAGCGGGCCGGGGATGACCGGGAGGATGTCCTGGAAGGCGAACCGTCTCCGCTCGTTGGCCTTG
>VGJC01000239.1 GCA_016867635.1 Candidatus Aminicenantota bacterium
CGACAGGCCCTTGCACACATGAACGAGGAGGTCCTGGAGGTCCGCCGTCCTTTCCGTCTTGCCGCACACGCCCATGACCGTGCAGCCCTGGTTCCTGGCGGTTTCCTGGCATTGAAAACAGAACATGACTGACTCTCCTTTATCTGCGCGACCTGGAAAGTTTCAGGTCTAGAATACAAATGGGCAAAAATCCGCAAAGGGAAAAATGGCTCCTCGGGCAGGACTCGAACCTGCAACCTAGTGGTTACAAGCGCCCCGGAATTTCTTCCGGGCTTGGACTATCTCTTCACCCGTCCCATTGTAAGGGCTGAGGGTGCCGGGCGCTTCCCGCGGACATGGTCCGCGGTACGAGCAACGCTCTAGTCTCTGCACCTTCCCTGTCCCGCCGGGACAAGGGCTTGGCTCAGGATTGCCTTTCTCCCTATCCTGGGAGGGAAGGTTTCCCTGAATTCACCCGGTTTTTCAACCACGATCTCTCGTGGAAGCTGCATATTTACAGCCACCCGCTCTGCCGATTGAGCTACCGAGGAGCAGGCAGCGGAAACTATACCACCCGAAAACCTAAAAATCAAGATAATCATGGGACCGACTGCGCGAACCATTCACGAGTCGAGACGGCTGCAGATGCAAGGCGCGGAGGGTGAAGCTGTACTCCTAGTACTGCGAACCCTTTGCAACACAGCAGATGCGGCTGGATCGGCTCGCCCGAAGGGTAAAAACGCGCTTATGATCGTCACACGCGTGGTTGAACCCCAGAACGCTCTTGGCCTTGGATGATCGAATGATGACGTAGAGGCGTATGAACACTGCGCGTTTTTATGAATGGGCTAGAACCGGTAGCTGGCCTGCTTGGCCATCTTGCGGTAGTCGTCGCCTTCCATCTCGACGACCTTGCACATCTCGTAGATCCGGGACCGCAGGCGGACGCCGATGCGGTCGACAAGGGACTCGCTGCCCTTCTTGTAGAACGAGTCCCGGGTGTCCTCCGGGGCGTCGGTGTCCGGATAGTTGGTCGTGAACAGGGTCATCTTCTTGTGGTTGTAGCGGTGGTTGATGATGTAGAAGACGGTCTCCTCGACCCAGGCCGTCGTCCGCTTGGCGCCGAGCTCGTCGAGGACCAGGACATCGGACTGGAAGACGGGGGCCAGGACGTCCGATTCGGAAAGGGTCGATTCGGGGGTGAAGGTGCTCTGGATCTCCCGGATGAGCTCCCGGAAATCGTAGAACAGACAGAAGGCCCTCTTTTTCTCGATGAGCTCCTGGATGACGGCCACGGCCAAGTGGGTCTTCCCCACCCCGCAGGGGCCGATGAACACGAGCCCGACGTCCTGGGCCGGGTAGTTCTTGACGAACTGCCGGGAGATCTTCAAGGCGTCCTTATGGGAATCGTTGTGGACCTCGAAGTTGTCGAGCCGGCAGGCCCGGTAACGGCGGGGGATGTTGGCCTGCTCGACGAGGGTCCGCATCCGGCGCTCGTCGAAGCAGCCGCAGCGGCGGGCCACCTGGGCTCCACGCGCGTCGTCCAGGAGCCATCCCGTCCCCTGGCAGCGCTGACAGACCTGCTCTTCGCTCAATTCAAGTACCCTCTGAGCTGCTGAAGTTTCTGCGACCGGCCGAGCTTCCTCATGGCCTTCTGCTCGATCTGCCGGACCCGCTCGCGGCTCAGCTTGAGCTGGTCCCCGATCTCCTGGAGCGTCCGTGCCCGGTCGTCGTCCATCCCGAACCTCAATTTTAGCACAAGGGCCTCTTTTTCATCCAGCTCCCTGAGGATCTCGCGGATCTGCTCCTGGATGGCGGACTTGATGATCTGGTACTCGACGGGGGCGGCGGCCGTGTCGCTGAGGCGGTCCTCGAACTCGAACTCGTCATCGTGGAACTTGTCGCTCAGGGACAGGTTCCGTTCCGCCAGGACCTCAAGGTCTTCGACCTCGGGCTCCCCGACCCCCATGGCCCGGGCGATCTCCTCCCGCGTCGGCTCCCGTCCCAGCTCCGTTTTGAGCTCGGCCGTTTTCCGCTTCATGAGCGAGATCTGGTCGGACAGCTTCTGGGGGATGTGGTAGATCCGCGAGTTCTGGGAAAGGGCGTGGACGATGGCCTGCCGGATCCACCAGACGGCGTAGGACACGAACCTCACGTTCCGGGTCGGGTCGAACCGCCTGGCCGCCTCGATCAGCCCGACGTTCCCTTCGTTGATGAGGTCCAGGATGCTGAGGCCCATGCCCCGGTATTTCTTGACGTAGGACACGACGAAGCGGAGATTGGCCTTGATGAGGCCCTGGAGGGCTTCGCGGTCGCCGTGCCGGGCCCTCTCCCCGACCCTCTTCTCCTCCTCTTCGTCGAGCGTCGGGAACTTGGAGATCTGTTCGAGATAGTGCCGGAGGTTCCTGGAGTCGAGGAAATCGTGCGCGCCCATCTTCAGGTGTCCGGTCTTGCCACCTTGACCACCCCCCCGGGGCTCAGGCGCACGAGGGCCTTCTTCCGGGCTTCGAACTCGTCCTCCCGGCCCTGAAAGAACTCCCCGCGGACGTATTCGAGGAACAGGTTCACTTCGGCCTCGATCTGCTCGATCTTCTCCCTCATGTTCAGGACGACCTCGACCCCGGCCAGGTTGACCCCCAGCTCGCGGATGAGGTTGAGGATGAGCTCGAGCCGCTTGAGGTCCTCGGCCGAATAGAGCCTCGTGTTCCCCTCGCTGCGGGACGGAGCGAGCAGCCCCTCCCGCTCGTACAGCCGGAGCGTCTGGGGGTGGATGCTGTACATCTCGGCGACGCTGCTTATATGGTAATACTGCCGGGGTTCCTTTCGGGCTTCCTTCGGTCCTTTTTTCATGTCACTTCCCCCCCAGATCTTCCCGAGGGTTCGGGCCCGAGAGCTGCTCGAGCTCTTTCATCATGTCCCGGATCCTCTGATCGTCGAACGGGGGCGGGACGATGAAGACCTCCACGACCTCGTCGCCTCTGACCTTTTTGCCGGGCACC
>VGJC01000240.1 GCA_016867635.1 Candidatus Aminicenantota bacterium
GCCGGTCGCGTCGAGCTGGGCATTGACCCGCTCCATGAGAGAGGGGCTCGTTGGCTCCGATCTCCGGCCCTTGGTGCGGTCGCCGAAGAGGACCTCGAGCTGATCGCGGAGCCGGGCCTCGACGGCCCGGACCTTGGCCGCGAGCGACGGCTCGGCCCCGGGCGTGTCGAGCAGGGCCTTCTTGACGAAGGCGATCTGGTTCAGGGCGTCCCGGGCCGCGGCGCCCGCGCCCATCATGGCCCGCTGCAGCTCGCCCGCCTCGCGCTGGAATTCGAGCAGGGCCGGCTTGTCCTTCTCGGGCAGCGTGGCCAGGGCCAGAGCCTCGACGACGAAGGTCCGCGGCTCGCCGATGGGCGTGAGCACGCCGTCGACCATCTTTCCCAGGGCCGCCGTGAACGTGCCGGGAACGACCATCGGGCCGACCGGGGCGGATTCCCACATCTCCCTCTCCCGCTCCTCGAGCGAGGTCGGGTCGACCGCCGGGTACCTGAGGTCCCAGGAGACTCGATGGAGGCCCTTTCCGGCGGGCCCGGCGATGCGGCGGACGACCTGGCCCGCCTCATCGGAGATGGTCAGGACGACCGAAGGCTTGTCTTCGCGCTCCTCCGCCTTCAGCCGGTCCCAGCCGGGGAAGGGCACGGGCCGGCCTTCCTTCTCGAGGCGGCGCTCCTCCTCGCGCCGGGCCTCGGCCCGCGAGAGGATGGGCTCCTTCAGGTTGTAGGTGAACACGGCCCCGAACGGCGGGTTGGGGGCCAGGTAGAACGTCTCTCCCAGGCAGCCCTTCTCGCTGGTGTCGAGCGGCCGCCGCGGGATGTAGCGCAGGGCCTTGCGGACCGGGAAGAGCGCGCCCTCCCGCCCGAGCGTTTGCGGGTCGAGGTGCCGCAACGGCGAAATATCGTCGAGGATGAAGAAGCCGCGGCCGAACGAGGCCCCGACGAGGTCGCCCTCGCGGTCGTGGACCTCGATGTGTCGGAAGGAGATCGTCGGCACCCCGCCGCCGAGCTTCGCCCAGACCTTGCCGCCGTCGAGGGTGACGTGGATGCCGTATTCGGTCCCGGCGAACAGGATGTCCCCGCGGACCGTGTCCTGGGCCACGGACCAGACGAAGGCCTTCGGCGGCAGCCCGGCCCCGATGTTGGCCCAGGTCCGGCCCCGGTCCCGGCTCATGAGCAGGTATGGCTTGAAGTCGCCGGTCTTGTGGTTGTCGACGGCCGCGAAGACCGTGTCCTTGTCGTGCTTGCACGCCTTGATCTCGTTGACGAAGAAGAAGTCGGGCACGCCGGCGACGCGGTCGATCTTTCTCCAGGTCCGGCCGCCGTCCTCGGTCACCTGGATGAGCCCGTCGTCCGTGCCGGCGTAGATCAGGCCCACTTCGAGCCGCGACTCGGAAACGGTCGTGACCGTGCTGAACATCGACATCGCCCCGTGGTCCCAGAGCGCGTCGGCGCTCCACCGCCGGCCCATGATCGGCTGCTCGAGGCGGAAGATGTCCCGGGTCAGGTCGGGGCTGATCCTCGTCCAGGAGTCGCCGCGGTCGTCGCTCCGCCACAGGTACTGCGAGGCGTAGTAGATCCTCGCGCGGGAGTGGGGGCTGATGATGACCGGAGAGTCCCAGTTGAAGCGCAGCGGCGGCTCGCCCGGCCCGGGCTTCGGGCTGATATAGACCGTCTCGTGGCTCTTCTTGTCGTAGCGGAGAAGGTTGCCCTCCTGCCACTCGAGATAGACGATGTTGGGGTCCTCCGGGTCGATGGCCGAGGCGTAGCCGTCGGCGCCGAAGGTGATGGTCCAGTCGAAATTCGTGATGCCGTTGGCGTTCAGGGTCCGCGACGGCCCGAGCTGGCTGCCGTTGTCCTGGGTCCCGCCGTGGACGTTGTAGAAGGGGAGGTCGTTGTCGAGGGCCAGCTTGTAGAACTGGGTGACGGGCAGGTTCTCGAAGAACCGCCAGGTCGCGCCTTCGTCGTGGCTCTCGTAGACCCCGCCGTCGCTGCCGTTGAGGATGTAGCCGGGCTCGCCCTTGACAAAGGCCATCGCGTGGTTGTCGCCGTGCTTGTTCCTCTCGGGCACCCGGCGCCAGGTCCGGCCGCCGTCGTCGGTCACCCGCAGGCCGGGGTCCATCTGGTAGACGCGGTCGAAGCGGTTGGGGTCGGCGAAGATCTCCTGGTAGTAGTGGGGGCCCGTGCCGCCGCTGATGTACGAGCCGCGCTTCTCCCAGCTCTCGCCGCGGTCGGTCGACCGGTAGAAGCCCTTCTCGGCGGGGCCGGCCTCGACCGTGGCGTAGACGACCCGGGGATCGATGGCCGAGACGGCCAGGCCGATCTTGCCGACGTCGCCCTTGGGCAGGCCGACCGTGAGCTTGCGCCAGGTGCGGCCGGCGTCCTCGGACTTGTGGATCCCCGACTCGGGCCCTCCGCCCACGAAGGCGGCCACGCTGCGGCGCCTCTGGTAGGCGGCGGCGTAGATGATGTCGGGGTTTTCCGGGTCGAACTCGGCCGAGGTGACACCCGTGTCCTTGGAGATCTCGAGCGCGAGCGTCCAGGTCCGGCCGCCGTCGGTCGTCTTGTAGAGGCCGCGTTCGCCCCCGGCCGACCAGAGCGGGCCCTCGGCGGCGACGTAGACGACCTTTGGATCTCGCGGGTCGACGAGGACGCGTCCGATGTGCTCGGAGCGGGCGAGACCCATGTTCGTCCAGGTCTTTCCGCCGTTGAGGCTCTTGTAGATCCCGTCGCCGATGCCGACGTGCCGGCCGCTGACGTTCTCGCCCGTGCCGGCCCAGACGACCTCGGGGTTGACGGGGTCGAGGGTGACGCAGCCGATGGAGTAGGACCCTTCGGCGTCGAAGACGGGCGTCCAGGTCGTGCCGGCGTTCTCGGTCTTCCAGACCCCGCCCGAGCCGACGGCGACGTACCACGTGCTCCGCTTCTGCGGGTGGATGACGATGTCGCTGATGCGGCCGCTCATCAGGGCCGGGCCGATG
>VGJC01000241.1 GCA_016867635.1 Candidatus Aminicenantota bacterium
CGTCTACCGCCTCCCCGGCGACTACAAGATCTACACCGGCATGGCCTGCATGACCCTCGTCCAGGACGGGATGTACCTCTCCCAGATCCCGGCCATCCCCGCCCAGCGGCCGGTCTACGACCTCAGCGAGCTCAAGGCTAACGTCCAGACCTTCCAGAAGCTCTATCCCGAGATCTTCCGCTGCGTGGCCTGCAACACCTGCACCAAGGCCTGCCCCCAGGAGCTCGAAGTCATGGACTACATCCAGGCCGCCAAGCGGGGCGACGTCGAGAAGGTCATGGACCTGTCCTTCGACTGCCTGAGCTGCGGGCTGTGCGCCATCCGCTGCCCGGCCGAGATCGTCCACTACAACGTCGGCATCCTCGGCCGGCGGCTCTACGGGAGATACCTCAAGAAGAACAGCGACCATCTCGATAAGCGGATCGCCGAGGTCAAGGACAAGAAGTTCGACCGGGAATACAAAGAGATGATGAAGATGTCCAAGGACGAGCTCAAGAAGAAATACTACGCCCGGGACAACGAGTAAAGGAGCGCCCGATGTACCCCGAGTATATGCACGACTCTCTGAAGAAGGTCGAGGCCACCCGCGCCCGCCGGATCGAACTCGAACGGTCCGGGAAGAACGTCTTCCCGCCCATGTCGGCCGAGGAGAGGGAGGACGTCCTCAATAAATTCCATCCCGACTACAAGGCCGACTCCCGGCGGACGATCGGAGTGGGGCCGAACAAGGGCGAGGTCCTGACGACCGAGGTCGTCGACATGCTCGAGTCCCACACCCGGATCGACGCGGCCATGTTCGACCTGTCATCCCCGGACTATGAGACCGACCTCCTCATCGTCGGCGGCGGGGGGGCGGGCTGTGCGGCGGCCATCGTCGGACGGGAGCACGGGGCGAAGTCGATCATCTCGACCAAGCTCCGGCTCGGGGACGCCAATTCGATGATGTCCCAGGGAGGGATGCAGGCCGCGGTCACGGCCAAGGACTCCCCGGCGATCCACTACCTGGACGCCCTGGGCGGCGGCCATTTCGACAACAAGGCGGACCTTGTCCGGGCCCTGACCGAGGACGGGCCCGAGGTCGTCAAGTGGCTGGAGGACCTGGGGGTCGTCTGGGACAAGAATCCCGACGGCTCGATGTACGTCCTCCACGGCGGCGGGACGTCGCGGAAGCGGATGCACTCCTGCCGGGACTACACGGGGGCGATCATCATGCGGACCCTCATGGACGAGGTCCGCAACCATCCCGACGACATCAAGATCCTGGAGTTCATGCCCACGATCGAGCTCTTCCTCGACGAGAAGGGCCGGTGCGCCGGCGGCGTCCTCTACAACCTCGAGACCGAGGAGTACTTCACGGTCAAGGCCAAGGCCGTCATCATCGCCACCGGGGGATACGGCCGGCTCCACATCCGGGGGTTCGACACGACGAACCACTACGGGGCCACGGGCGACGGGCTGGTCATGGCCTACCGGGCCGGGGCCAAGCTCATGTTCATGGATTCGGTCCAGTACCATCCGACCGGAGCCTCGTTCCCCGAGCAGATCGCCGGATTCCTGATCACCGAGAAGATCCGTGGGGCGGGCGGCCAGCCGCTGAACAAGTCCGGAGAGCTGTTCGTCTGGCCGCGGGAGCCGCGGGACGTCGAGAGCGCGGCCTTCATCCGCGAATGCCTGGAGCGGCAGAACGGCATCCAGACGCCGAGCGGCCGGTGGGGCGTCTGGCTCGATTCCCCGGTCATCGAGGTCATCCAGGGGGCGGGCTACATCAACAAGAACTTCCCGGCCATGTACCGCCAGTTCATCCGCTACAACATCGACATCACCAAGGAGCCGATGCTCGTTTATCCGTCCCTCCACTACCAGAACGGCGGGGTCGAGATCAACGACCGGTGCGAGACGAACGTCAAGGGCCTCTACGTCGCCGGCGAGGCGTCCGGGGGCGTCCACGGCCGGAACAGGCTCATGGGGAACTCCGTCCTCGACTACAACGTCTTCGGCCGGCGGGCGGGGAAATTCGCCGCCGAGTTCGTCAAGTCCGCCTCCCTGGGGAAGCTCAGCCTGGCCCATCTCCAGGCCTACGAAGACGAGCTCAAGAAAGCCAAGATCCTCACCGACCGGATCGCGCCCGTCCTCCTCCCGTCGTACACGCCCGAGGAGGTCCGCAAGCGCCAGTTCACGGCCCACTACGAGGGGACGCTTCGATGACGGGCCGTCCGAGCGCCCAAGTCCGGGACTTCGCCCGGGAGGCCATCCGGCTCGAAATCCGGGGCTTCGAGTTCTTCAACCAGGCGGCGGGGATGACTCACAACGCCCTCGGCCAGAAAATGTTCCGCCACCTGGCCCAGCAGGAAATCCATCACCTCGAGGCCTTCCGCAAGCTCTTTGCCGAGTCCGTGTCCGCCGAAGAGTGGAAGAAAACGGTCCGGGAGGAGGAGGCGGCCGGGCGCTCGGCGGTCATCGAGGACCTCGTGGCCCGGATGAAGCGGGCCGAGGGCAAGGGGGAAATCGAGGCCATTCGGATCGGGATGGAGCTCGAGCTCAAGGCGATCGAATTCTTCAAGGGCTGCGCCGCGGCGGGTGACGACCCGGCGGCCAAGGACATCTTCGTCACGATCGCCGACGAGGAGCGCTACCACTACGACCTTCTCCAGGCCCAGTACGATTCGGTGACCGGCACGGGGTATTGGCTCGACAGCGCCGAATTCCAGATGGACGGCAAGTACTAATCACATAATTCGGTGACAGATATCTCAATCACTTAATTCCCCGTCCGAATTCGGTGACAGATATCTCAATCACCGAATTGGGCCCGATGAATTAAGTGATTGAGA
>VGJC01000242.1 GCA_016867635.1 Candidatus Aminicenantota bacterium
GCGCCGAACTCCCAGGATCCGTCGTCCCTTCAGGGCCGCCAGGGCTTTCGGGCCTCCGCGGCGCAGCAAGGGCCGGTGCAGGAGTTCGACCGCGGCGACGGCCCGGCCGCGCAGGCGCGGCTCGAGCCCTCTCGCGATGGTTTCGACCTCGGGCAGCTCCGGCATGTGCCTATTCTACCAGAAGGGGTTGATGTTGACCCCTTCTTGCTTTTCGAATAAGATATGCCCTCATGAAGATCAAAGCCGTCGCCGCCATGCTCATCGGTTGGATCGTCCCGGGCCTGGGCCACGCGATCCAGAAAAAGTACGCCAGGGCCGCCGTCTTCTTCGCCTCCATCCTGGCCATGACCGCCCTCGGGCTGGCCATGGGCGGGAGGGTCTACCCCTTCCAGACCGAGAATCCCCTGACCATTCTGGCCTTCTTCGCCGACCTCGGCAACGGCCTGTTCTACGCGCTGGCCCGCCTCGTCGGCTGGGGCGCGGGCGAGCTCGAACGGGCGACCTTCGAGTTCGGCACGGCCTACATCGCAGGCGCCGGGCTCCTCAATTTCCTGGTCGCCCTCGACGCCCACGACATCGCCGCGGGGAAGAAGTCATGATCCTCGAAAGCCACCTCCTGTCGCTCGTCGTCTACGCGTTCTTCGTGGCCCTGGTCATGGCCCTCATCCGCCGCACCGGCCGCAAGGCCCGCCTGCGCTACGGCCTGACCCTGTTCGGCCTCATGGTGGCGGGCGCCCTGGCCTTCGGCTGGTTTATGTTCCTGTTCATCAAGGGATGATCGAGCTCTTCCATATCGGGAAGCAGTACCAGAAGCCGTTCTGGGCGCTTTCGGACGTTTCGCTGCGGATCAAGGACGGCGATTTCTATTTCGTCACCGGCCCGAGCGGCTCGGGCAAGACGACCCTCCTGAAGACCATCTTCCGCGAGCTCCTGCCGACCGAGGGCCAGATCCTCATCAACGGCATCAACATCCTGCGAATCCCGGAGTCGAAGATCTACCGGCTGCGGCGGCGCATGGGCATCGTCTTCCAGGACTTCCGCCTGATGTTCCACCGGACCGTGTTCGAGAACGTGGCCGTGCCCCTCCAAGTCATCGGCGTGCCGCGCAAGGAGATCCGGCGCCGGGTCTTCGCCACCCTCCAGAAGGTCAACCTCCACCAGAAGATGTGGGAGCTGCCGGCGCGCCTGTCCTACGGCGAGCAGCAGCGGGTGGCCATCGCCCGGGCGGTCGTCAACAACCCGGAGATCATCCTGGCCGACGAGCCGACCGGCAACCTCGACCCCGAGCTGGCCTTCGAGATCATCAGCCTGTTCAAGGACATCAACAAGCAGGGGGCGACGGTCATCATCGGCAGCCACGACCGCGAGCTCATCCGCCACTTCGGCGACAACATCCTCTTCCTCCAGAAGGGCAAGATCGTGGGCAAGGAAGGCCGGGCGTGATCGAGAAGGTCAAGTTCTTTCTGACCCTCACGGGCAACAACCTGTGGCAGTTCCGGACGCGGAACCTGTTCTCGGTGACCATCATCTGCCTGTCGTTCCTGACGGTCGGCATCTTCCTGTCGCTGTCGAACAATCTGCGCGACACGGCCCGCCAGCTTTCGAACAACCTGACGGTGGCTTTCTTCCTCGACAAGGAGCTGCCGGCCGCGGCGGTCCAGGCCCTGCGGGACGAGGTGGGCCAGCCCGCGTTCATCGAGGAGGTCCGGTTCGTGCCGCCCGAGGAGGCCCTCGAGAAGTTCCGGGCGAGCTTCCCCGAGCTCGGCGACATCATCGCCAACCTCAAGGCCAACCCCTTCCCGCCATCCATCGAGGCCCGGGTCAGGAGCAAGGTCTCCGCGTCCGGGAATGTCCTCGAGTTCGTCGACACGATGCGGGGGCGCGCCGGCGTCACCGACGTCCAGTTCAATCAGGACTGGGTCGAGAAGATGCAGGGCTTCAGCCGGCTGGCCGGGGCGGTCGGGGCCTTCCTCGGCGGGATCCTCCTGCTGACCTCGTTCTTCATCATCTCCAACGTCGTCAAGCTCAACGTCTTCGCCCGCAAGAACGAGATCGAGATCCTGCGGCTGGTGGGCTCGACGAATCTGTTCATCCGCATCCCGTTCTGGCTCGAGGGCATCACGCTGGGGCTGCTGGGGAGCCTGCTGTCGCTGGGGCTGCTGTTCGTCGTCATCCGGCTCTTCCCGTTCTACGTGGGCTCGTCGCTCGGGGCCCTCCAGGACCTGTTGAGCTTCCGCTACCCGGACCTGGCCCAGGCCCTCGGGCTGCTCGTCGGCGGGGCCGCCACCGGATTCATCGGCAGCGCCACTTCCGTGTCGAAATTCCTCAAAGCCTAAGAGGGGGTCAAATCTCCACTTATTAACAAATCAAGAACTCGATGACCGAGCGTGCGGAAATTGTTAATAAGTGGAGATTTGACCCCTTCTTGGTTGACAGGCGGGGACTCATGTCCTAGAATCAGGGCAAATGGCGGATCTGGGACTTCTGCTCAAAAGGGAACGCGAGGCCCGCAATATATCGATCGAGGAGATCGCCTCCTCGACCAAGATCGTCCCCCGCTACCTCGAAGCCCTGGAAGCAGACCGCCTCGACATCATGCCGGGGGGCTTCTTCATCAAGGGCATCATCCGCACCTACGCCCGCACCCTCGGCCTCGACGAAGAAGAGGTCCTGTCCAGATACCGGGCGGCAGGCGTCCTCGGCGAGAGCGCCCCTAGCCGGCGCCCGCCGCCGCCGGGCCCCGCGCCCCGTCCGCCCTCCCCGGCATCCCCGACGCCAAGGCTCATCTCCACACCCAA
>VGJC01000243.1 GCA_016867635.1 Candidatus Aminicenantota bacterium
GTTGGATGGGGACAGAGAAAGCAAGGGGATCCTGGAAGGCCCGAAGCCGTCTCCGGCCCGGCCGCCGATCGGCAGATGCGGGTACGCGGCGGGAGGGGCTGCGAGATGGTCCGCGAGCCCGGGCAGCATCTTCAGAACGCGCGCCGGTGCGCCGGCGGTCACGAGGAAGCGGACGTCGTGGACGCCGAGGTCGGCGAACCTCCACCCATGCAGGTTTTGGGGACATGTACCGGAGGTACGTGTCCCCATCCCTGACGGCGCCGGCGCATCGAGGTCGAACCCCTGCTCGTGGCAGTATGCGGAGCCGCGAAGGACCGAGAGCCGCAGCTCGCCGCCTTTGAGGTCCAAGCCGTGCTGGCCGTTGTTGACGACGCCGATCGCCGCTCGCTCTCCGGCCACGCGGCCGATGAGAGCCAGCCAGCGGCCGTGGACATGCTCTTCGCCGTCGGCCGGGCGGGCGATCGCGCCTCCGGGGACCTCGCACCGCAGGGTCGGCTCCTCGAACCGCGTCGGGAGGCGGAGCTTGAGCCGGCGGCGCTCCTCGTTCCATTCGACCCGGAGCTTGAATTCCAGGACGGGCCAGTCCGGATAGGTATGGATGTCCATGACGACGCGGCTGTTGCTGAAAACGAGGACCGAGCGCGAGATGGTCCGGACCGGGCCCGAAGCGATGACCCGGGGCGGGCCGCAGGCTTTGAACCGGCCGACGACCTTGCGATAACTCCCGCGCTCCGTTCCCCAGGAGTCGGCCGGGTCCTCGATCGCCAGGGGCTCGAAGAGCGGACCGGCCAGGCAGTCGAGGCGGGTTCCGGCCTTGAGGGATGCGACCAGGCCGGACCCGCGGTCGATCCGATGGGCGAGCGCGGCCGTCAAGGGGACACGTACCTCCGGTACATGTCCCCATTCTTCGCCACGTTCCCCCCCCTCCCTTTCTTTCTCGAACCCGGCGGCGACAGAGCCCGCAGCGGGGACATGTACCGGAGGTACGTGTCCCCTTGCGCCCCCGACGCTCTCGGCCTCCTCGACGGCCTTCAGATAGTAGCGCGACACGCCGACGCCGGGGAGGTCGTCGATGAAGCATATGCGCCTTCGCCAGTCGTTGAACGGAAGAAGGGCTTCGGGTTGCTCCTCCTGGCAGACGACCTCGCGGCCGTCGGCCCGGAAAAGGCGCAGGCGCCACTTCCCTTTCCAGAACGGACGATGGTCGGCCTGGCACTCGAACTCGACAGGGACGCGCGCCAGCGAGGGATTGGCGTTGGCGACCGTCAAGGGCAGGTCGGGGCCCGGCCCTCCTCCCCGCGTGAGGGCGGCGACGGCGCCGAGCTTGACGGCGCGGGCCTCGTCCTCGGCTTTTCCGTATTGGTCGAGCGCGTCCTGCTCGGCGGGCTCGATGCACGAACCGGTCAGGATGTCGTGGAAGTCGTTGAAGAGATGCGCGCGCCACGCCTGGGCGAGATCGTCGGCCGCGAACGCCGCGCCCTTGATCCACCAGGCCGTCGCGGCCAGGGCCTCGGACTGGACGAGCCCGCCCAAGCTGCGCACGGCCCGGCGCTTGAGGCGGGACAGGGACGTGTAGCAGCCGGTGAACGAGCGCTGCAGATCGCCGGAATGGACCGGGGCCCGGGCGGCGGCGCGCTTCACGGCGTCACAGAACCTGTCGGGCGAGCTGTGAATGAACCGGACGCGGGGCTCGCCGGCGACGAAGGCGTCGATCCGCCGCAGGTCCTCGCGGGTCGCCCCGCCGCCGTGGTTGCCAAGGCCCCAGAACACGGGGACGTCGCGGCCGAGCTCGAGGGCCAGCTCGACGCCCGCCCGCAGGCGGTCTTCGATGTTGTCGCGCTCGGTGTGGTAGAGACCGACGGCGATGCGGTAGGCCGGGATGGTCGTGCCGTCGACGCCGCGCCAACGGTAGAGATCGGCGGGCAGGGGGAGCTCATGGGCCTGGGGCCGCATGTGGATGTACATCTCGTAGCCGGCAAGCCTGAGGATCTGGGGCAGGCCGCCGCTGTGGCCGAAGGAGTCGAAATTGTAGGCGACGCGCGGGGCGGCGCCGAACTTCTCGAGGAAGTAGCGCCGGCCATGGGCGATGTGCCGAATAAGCGATTCGGTACCGGGGAGATTGACGTCGGGCTGGAGGAACCAGCCGCCGGAGATGACCCACCGGCCGGCCCGGACAAGCCGGCGGATCTCCGCGAAGAGCGCGGGATCGTAACGCTCGACCCATTGATAGAGGACGGCCTCGTTGTGGCAGAAGACGAGCGAGGGATGCTCATCGAGAATGTCCGCGGCATTGCCGAAGGTCGCCAGGGCCTCCGACGCCCCCTCCTCCCACCGCCACTGCCACACCGGGTCCAGGTGGGCGTTGCAGATCAGGTGCACCGAAATGGGGGACATGATACCTATTTCCCTATTTTTTTCTTCCAATCCGCGGGGCTTCATATGTTCGCCCCGGGCCACAGGAATAGGGAAATAGGTATCATGTCCCTCATTATTGACCATTAGGATCCCCGGAAATTGGGGAATGGGTTTCATGTCCCTCATTTTTGCTGGGCAGGTTCTTGTACCAGGTGTAGTACAGAACGACGGCCAGGGCCGCCGCCGCAGCCGTCCAATACCCGAGCTGCCGCCAGTTGCGCAGGAAGAGATAGAGCGGCAGGATGGCCAGCGAGAACTGGAAGACGGCCGTGACCAGCCCGTTGAGCACGTCGATCTTCGGCATTTTGTCCTTGGCCGGGACCAGTCCGCGCCGCACGCACTCCCGCCGCACCGGACCCCAGAAGCCG
>VGJC01000244.1 GCA_016867635.1 Candidatus Aminicenantota bacterium
GCCGCCGGAGCCGGCAAAGCCGGAACAGCGGCGGAGACCGACAAGGCGCCTGCCCCTCGTCGTCTATGTCATGCTGGCGATCATCGTCCTGAACGGCCGCTGCGGGAGGGAACTGGTTTCCCTGGCCTCCTGGGTCACCGGGGTCGACGGCTATCCTCTGAAAGTCGCGACGGTCATCTCCGTTGAGGAGCCACAGGAGGAACATGTCGTTCCGGGGAAACCGTGCTTTCTCTTCCTCTTTGAAGATCCGTCATGGCTCGCCGAGCATGGGGATTCGGCCGGCCTCATTAGGAATGCGGTCTCATCCTCCGGGGGAGGATCAGGTTATTTCAAGATCGAGAGCTCAAGAGGGAAAAGGCAAACGAATAGCCTATGGTTCAAGGGAGGCACGGAGAAGGTGAACATCTGGCGGAACCTTGATGCGTTCATCGATAAAGCCGGCGGCGGATGGTGGAGAGAGCTGTCCGAAGGCTTTGTCATCTACGTCGGGAAATCAAGCTCGGAGACCCTCCCTTTGAAAGGTCTGCATGCCGTTTTCCCTCCCTCGAAGATCCTGGCCGACGATCTCGATAGCGCCCGCCGGTTCCTGGAGGAACTCTCAGGTGTTAAGATCTCCATGGAAGCTGCACCCCGGGGAGCCGCACCTCGAGAAGGCGGCGGATGGCGACAGGAAGACCGAGCCTTTGAAGTGGAGATCCCTCGCGAATGCTCCATGGAGGAATTCGTTGAGGCGATCGCCATGACCGTACAGCTTAGAGCTGAAGTGCGGGAAGGCGGGATCGTCGTGCGCGGGCTGCGGGACGAGGAGATCGGATCACGGATCAGGCAGCTCTTCGATGATTACGCGTCCAGGACCGCGAAGCGATATCCGGAGTCGACGGTGAAGTTCTTCCCGCCCGGCAGCGCGACTTTCATCGTCGGATACCTCAGTGAAGCGGACGCGAGCATCATCGGATATGCCATCGACGCCCTTTGGCAGGCGGATATCAACCCCGTCCGGACGGAATTGCGGGAGATGCTGATGAGCGGCCGGACGAAGGCCGACGCGCGGATGTCGGATCACGTGATAGAAAAGCTCGCCGGTCTTCTGGCGCTGTCCGGAGACCGGGAATCCTTCGATCACTATGACAGGAACTACAAGATCAACAGGGAGGTCGTCCGCGGTTGGCACATGCGGACCTCGAGGACCGAGCCGACGTGGGAGTCCGTGGATATCCAGGATTCCTTGATCGCCAGGTTCAGGAATCCCCTGCCGCTCGTCCGTCCGGGGAATGTCGCATTCGGCTCGATCCCGCGGGGGGCGCCCGTGCATGAAGCATGGTTGGTAGAAAGAAGAGCGCTGGATTTCTTGAACGCTTTTTGGGACTGGTCCTGGGATGAGATGGCCCAAGCATCCCTTGTGATCTCCCGGGACGGTGTTCGAGCGACGTATCGTATCGAAATCTCCCACCACTGGGGGCCGTTGGCCGCCGGGGGCTCAAGCTACATCGTCGAAATGAAGAGAGTCGACGACCGCTGGCTTGTCACAAGGGCTGACCGCGGCGGGTGGTGGATATCCTGACCATCCTCGCGGATGATTTGCCGCGCCTGCGCAAGACGTTAACGGCCTTGGCCCTTCCCCAGGACGACCAGGATTTCAAGATGCGGCGTATGGGGGAAGAGGTCGAAGGGGACGATCGACCTGATCGCGTAGCCGGCCGCGACGAACTCCTTGAGGTCCCGCGCTAGGGCCTCGGGGTTGCAGGAGACGTAGACGACGGTCGGGACGGCGAGGGGCAGGACACGGCGCATGGCCTTAGGCGTCAGCCCGGGCCGCGGGGGGTCGAGGATGAGCACATCGGCCGGCTCCTTTTGAGGGCCGGCGAGCAGGGCTTCCACCGTCCCCGGCAGGAACCTGGCGTTCAGAATGCCGTTGAGGATGGTGTTCTCGACGGCGTTGGCGATGTTGGCGGGGGAGGAGTCGATGCCCGTCACTTGGCCCGCGGCTCCGGCCAGGACGAGCTCGATGGGGCCGCTCCCGCTATACAGCCCCAGGACCCGGCTTTCCGGGGTCAGGGGGACTTCTTCTCGGATCCGTTCATAGAGGAGCTCCGCGGCCCCGGTGTTGGTCTGGAAGAACGTCGCCGGATGGATGCGGAAGGTCAGCCCGGCGGCGCGCTCGTCGATGAACGGGGCGCCGAAGAGAAGGCGCATGTCCATGAGCTCGACGACGTCGGACCGGCGGCCGCTCACGGCGTGGACGAAGCTCTTCAGTTGCGGCAGGGCCGAGGTCAGGCGCCCGGCCAGGACGGCGGCGGCCTCGTCGGCCAACCCGGAGGTCGTCAGGACGGCCATCAGCTCCCCGGTCCGCTCGGCCTCGCGCAGAACGAGGTGCCGGAGATGGCCCGCGCCCGTCGCCGGCTCGAACGCCCGCAGGCCCAGCCTCGCGGCGAACTCGAGGACCGCCGGGAATACGGTCTCGACGACCGGGCTGAAGATCGGACATTTCGCGAGGCCGAGCGTCCGGCGATAGGTCTGCCGGCGGGCCGTCACCCGTTCCCGGAGACCGAGCACGAGGCGTCCGTCACGCTCGCCGAAAGAATACTCCATCTTGTTTCGATAGTGATAGATGCGAGGGGACGGGGTGACCGGAGCGAATCTGCCGGCGTCCGAAAGAAGGCCGGCGTCGGCAAAGATCTTCCGGAGCTGACGCTCCTTGAGGTCGAGCTGCAGGCCGTAGTCCAGGTGCTGGGTGAGGCAGCCGCCGCAGGCCCCGAAGTGGGGGCAGGCGGGCGCGGCCCG
>VGJC01000245.1 GCA_016867635.1 Candidatus Aminicenantota bacterium
ATAAAGCTTGGCCAGCCGCTCTCGCTCTCTCACTGTCAGGTGTCTATAGTGTTTTCCCATTTGCACTTAGGATAGCATCCATCCGTAAAACTACCCCAAGTGTTGCACTTCATTATTGAACTCGTAGCCCTAAAAACGTTAATCCATCAGTTTAGACCGACACGAAAAACGAATATAACTAATTGTCTTTATATAACTTACATAGGTCCGACCCCAATTAGGAGGGACGGAGGCGCTTGCGGAACCACTCGCGAAGGGCCTTCATTTTTTCGATCTGCAAGCCTGGGGCCCGGCGGCGGGCGGTCGAGATCTCATCGCTTCTTTCAGGCGCTCCCCAGCGGACCTCGACGCTGTCGTTGGGATTGTAGCTCATCTCGAAAGCCTCTTTCCGGCGGAAGACATCCTGGAGCGTCAGGACCCAGGGCGACCCATCGGACCGGTGATAGGTGATGGAAAGCTCGGCGGCCCGCTTTTCCAGGAGACGGTCAAGCTCGCGACGGACGTCCTCGGGCCTCCTCCGCCCGGCCATCTCATAGGCCTTGGGGTTGCGGGCGGCCTTGTCGGGGAACTCGAGAACGGTGTCGATGGCGATGAGCAGGCGCAGGTCCCTGTTGGGCGTCGAAAAATCCTCCCAAGGACCTAGGGCCTGGAAGACGGCCTTGGCCGAAGGCATGGGAATGACGGCGCCCGGGTGGGCCTTCATGTACGCCTCACCGTTGGCCACCGAACCGACGCGGACGATGAGCTGCTCGTGCAGGGCCCGGAAAAGATCCTCCAACGCGGCCGCGGCGTCGAGGGGCTCGGGGTTGATGAGCCTCTCGATGGCCGCGTAGAACGCCTCGCCCGTCATGTTCTCCTGCTCGAGCGAAAAGCCCCCGTATCCGGGGTCCGCGGCGATCTCCCGGTTCGTCAGCAGGCGCGGGCGGCCGCCCTCGTCGAGGACGATCGGCCGGAAGGCCTTGAATCCCGGCTCGCCGACCACATTGTCCGTCGTGAACAGGAAATTTCCCTTCCAGAACCTCTTGATGCCGATCGTCCCGTCGGGCTGGGCGTCGACAGCCAACATCTGCCCCGGGCTCTTTTTCGTCTGGGGGACCCAGCGGACGATGACCAGCGTGTGGCCGTACGGATCGGCGTAGACCGTGCCCGGCTTCAGGGCCTCCCGGTTGAGCGGGACCGGGTAGTAATCGGTCGCATCGGCGCGCAGGGCTGTCCGGCCGTTTCCGGCATGGACCTTGTTCTTGACCAGGTTCATCAGCCGCCCGAACGCGCGGGGATGGAGAGCGACGGTGCCGGCCTCGGCCTGCCAGCGCAAGCCCCGCGGCGCGCTCTCCTGCGTGCCCCAGCTCGTCTCATGGTAGCCGAAGGGCAGGCCGCGCTTCCAAGCGTAATAGGCCCTCAAAAAATAGGGGTTGTCGGCGCAATCGGGGGTCATGACCACCGCGTTCGGTCCGTGGGCATCGTCCTCGCCCAGGCCGAGGGAGTTATGGAGGGGGTTCCGCGCCGGGTCGCGAAGCACTTCGTGAAGCGCCTTCCAGCTCGAGCGCTCGTCGGTACCGGCGAACAGGGTCTCGATCCAAGAGGCGTAAAGCCGCTCTTCGGCCGCCGACCAGCCCCGGAGACCCTCGGGAGCGGGAAGAGCCGCTGCGGCCGCGGAGGCCGAGGCGATGAGGATCAGCCCGCATAGAATGCGCCTTGGCTGTTGTAACATATTGCTAATATTAAAAATAACTCCAAATAGGGCCCTTATAAGTAAAATAGTCGCGTTTTTCAGCCCAGAAAACATGCGCTTTCCCCATCCAAGTATGGAACAACAGCCGACTGGAAAATAAGGCCCTTTTTCGGGCTAAAAAAGGACCCCTTTTTTCCGAAGCCAAACAATGCCAAAGCAAGTATTTCTTTTTAAATCAGCCAGTTATAACAGCCAAGGCAGATTAAAAGAAGTAGCGGAAGCCGATGCCGCCGGCGATGCCCGCCTCGGTGCTCGGGGCCAGGTCGAGCATCGGGACGACCTCGAGAAAGAGCTCGATCGAGGTGTCCTCGAATTCGTAGGAGATGCCCACCGGCACGCGCAGGCTGACCTGGGTCTGGTCGGCCATCTTGACCCGGCCGCCGAACCCGTAATAGAGGGCCATATTCCCCTTCTCCACCTCGAACAGGTTGAAGTTGTGGAAGAGCAGGTCGCTGTGGACCTGGAAAAAGCCGCCGCCCACGAACGACCAGGCGGCCGCCCCGTCGATGGCCGTCGTCTTGCCGGTCCAGAGCTTGAAGCTGACGCCGCTCGGCTCACCGAAGATGAGCCCCAGGCCGATGTTCCCGTCCCTGGCGAAAGACACTCCCGCCAGCGCCATCATCAGGATCAGGATAAGCGCCGTTCTTTTCATCGTCTCACCTCTCGTCTCATGATTTCGGACCTTTCCAGCGCGCCGAAACTTGCCGCTTCGTGCGGCGCCTTGACGCGTCGATGCTCCATGTTATGCCGTTGATCGCCGGGCGTCGCGTCGAGCCACGCCGGCCGCCGGGCGAATCAGGCTCGTTGATCCCACAGTCCAGTAGTCCAGAAAATACCAGAAACGGGCGAAGACCGCAAGCTCCGGCCGGCCGCCGCCCCGTCCCGCCACGCCGCGCTCTCTCGCCGCTTCCGCCCGCGCCGCCCTCCCCCGCCGTCAGGCGCACTTGCTCCAGCCGCAGTTCATGCAGACCGGGCACTTCTCGTCCGGCAGCAGCGCCCCACAGAT
>VGJC01000246.1 GCA_016867635.1 Candidatus Aminicenantota bacterium
GGCGATCGAGCGCGGCGCCGCGGACTATTTCACCAAGCCCTTCTCCCCTCCCGTCCTCATCGCCAAGGTCAAGCGGGCCCTCGAGGCGCGCCGTGGATGACGTCCTCTCCGTCCTCGTCACGTACATCTTCCTGTTCCTCCTGCTCGTTTCCGCGGCCTTGTTCCTGTTCATCCTCCTTCGGCGCCTCGCCATCCAGCATCGCGAAGCCGTCTTCCAGGTCCGCTACCTCGAGATCGAGCAGGAGGTCCTCCAGGCCATCGCCGCCGGGGACATTTCGACGGCCGTGGGGACGGCCCTCAGGCACCGGGGCCGGCCCGACGTCCTGACCCAGGTCCTGGTCAATTTCGCCGAGATGATCAGCGGCCGAGGCCGCGAGGTCCTGCGGACGATCTTCGAACACGGCCTGAAACGCCGGTTCCTCAAGGACCTCCGCTCGCCCTTCGTCGCCCGCCGCCTGCGGGCCACCCGGCTCATCGGGCTGTTCGCCGCCTCGTCCGAACGGGCCCTGCTCGTCGACCTCCTCCGCGACAAGCCCATCGTCCGCCTGGCCGCCGCCAGCGCCTTGACGCACGTCCCCGACAAGGAATCGCTGGCCCTGGTCTTCGAGGTCTTCGAGAAAGAATCCGGCCCGGATATCCACGCCTACACGAACATCATCTTCGGGGCCGGCCAAAGGATCGAGCCCCTCGTCCGGGAAGCCCTGGCCAAGACCCCTTCCCCCGAGAAGCTGAGCCTGCTCATCGAGCTCGTCGGGGCCATTCCCCTCCGGTCCCTCGCGCCCCTCGTCCCGGGCTTCGCCCGCCATCCGGACAAGGAGGTCCGGATCAAATCGGCCAAGGCCCTGGCCGCCCTGCGCTCGCCGGACTCCTTCGGCGTCCTTGCCGAGCTGGCCGCGGACAAGGATTGGGAGGTCCAGGCCCAGGCCCTCCGCGGCCTCGGCAACCTCCGCAATCCCGAGGCCCTGGAGATCCTTTCCAAGGGGCTCTTTTCGCCGGCGTGGCACGTCCGCTGGAACGCCCGCGAGGGGCTTCTCAACCTCGGGATCGAGGGCGTCCGCCGGCTCGAGGAGGTCGCCGGCCAGAATTCGGACCGCTTCGCCGCGGACATGGCCCGGATGGCCCTGGATTCCCTGCGCGACACACAGGTGAACTGATGGACGGCGCGCTGCCCCTTCTCTTCCAGGCCGTCACATACGCCGTCTTGATCTTTTTCTTCCTGGTCAACAGCTTCTATCTGCTCTTCCTCATCCTGTCGCTCGGCGGCCTCATCCGCTTCCGCCGGCTGAACCGCTATGTCCAGCTGAAGGACATCTTCTCCAACCCGATGACCAAGCCCATCTCGATCATCGCCCCGGCCTTCAACGAGGAGGCCAGCGTCCTCGAGAGCGTCCGGTCGCTCCTGTCCCTGGAATACCCTCTGTTCGAGGTCATTGTCGTCAACGACGGCTCGACCGACGCGACGCTCGAGACCCTCGTCCGCGAGTTCGACCTCCAGCTGACCCGCCGGGTCTTCCGCAAGATCCTCGACACGGCCCCCGTCCGCGGCATCTACGCCTCGGCCAAGGACCGCAAGCTCATCGTCGTCGACAAGGCCAACGGGAAAAAGGCCGACGCCCTCAACGCCGGCCTCAACGTCGCCCGTTATCCCCTCTTCTGCGCCATCGACTCCGATTCCCTCATCGAGCGCGACGCCCTCCTCAAGGTCGTCCGGCCGTTCCTGGACGACCCGGAGCGCACGGTCGGCGTCGGCGGGATCATCCGGCTGAGCAACGGCTGCACGATCCGCGGCGGCCAGGTCGTCCGCGTCGGCCTGCCCCGCAACGCCCTGGCCCGCTTCCAGGTCATCGAGTACCTGCGGGCCTTCCTGGGCGGGCGGATGGGCATGAGCATGCTCAACTGCCTGCTGATCATATCGGGCGCCTTCGGGGTCTTCCGCAAGGACCTCGCGCTCGAGATCGGCGGCTACCGCCGGGACACGATCGGGGAGGACATGGATTTCGTCATCCGCCTGCGCCGCCACTGCCACGAGCGGCGGAGGCCGTTCCGCATCTCCTTCATCCCCGACCCGATCTGCTGGACCGAGGCCCCGGAGAACCTGCGGGTCCTGGCCCGCCAGAGGAACCGCTGGCACCGCGGGCTGATCGAGTCGCTCGTCCACAGCCTCAAGATGCTCTTCGATCCCCGCTACGGCGCGACCGGCCTGCTGGCCATGCCCTTCTACGTCGTCTTCGAGATGCTCGGCCCGCTCATCGAGGTCTCCGGATACGCCGTGTTCGGCGCGCTCCTCGTCACCGGGAACATCGACCACCCGTTCGCCGTGCGCTTCTTCCTCCTGGCCGTCGTCTACGGGACTCTCCTGTCGCTCGCCGCGGTCATGCTCGAAGAGCTGTCCTTCCAAAGATACCCGCGCGTTTCGGACCTCGTCGTCATCGTCGTTTTCGGCATCCTCGAGAACTTCCTCTTCCGGCAATTCCTGGCGTTCGTCCGGGCCAAGGCCTTCGTGGACCTTCTGCGGGGGAAGAAGGACTGGGGCCGGATGGAGCGGAAGGGCTTCTCCTTGAAGGGGGAACGCCCGTGAGACAGACGGCCGCCGTCCTCCTGGCCCTGGTCATCGCCGTCACGCTGCCCTCGGCGGCCCTCCAGGTCTCGGACAACATCCCGGTCGCCCGGGCCCAGCGGGCCATGAA
>VGJC01000247.1 GCA_016867635.1 Candidatus Aminicenantota bacterium
GCGTCGGCGTCCTGGCCGCCAATTCGCTTTGCCCGTGGCTGATCCAATCGGTCTTTACCGCCGACGGCGTCACGGATTTCCGGTCACTGTTCCTGCTGCCGTGCCTGACCGCGCTGGGGGCCGCCGTCCTGCTTTTCTTGGCCTTCCGTCCGCCGGCCAAGCCCGAGCCTGATCAAGCCCGAGCATGAGGCTCGCCCGGGCTAGTCGAAGCTCCAACATATGATAGAATAGAATGGAGAGGAAGAAAGACAGGTTGAGAGCGTCATGAAGATCGGCTACCTCGACGGCAACCGGCTCTATTACGCCTTCCTGGCCGGCGGCCGGGCGGTCATCCAGGACCGCGATCACCTCAACCGGATCAACGTCTTCCCGGTGCCCGATTCGGACACGGGCACGAACCTGGCCTCGACCATGAGGGCCATCGCCGAGCGGGCCCGGGCTTTTCCTTCGGCCAAGCACACCCTCGATTCGATCGCCGACGCCGCGCTGATCGGGGCCAGGGGCAATTCGGGGATCATTTTCGCCCAATTCATCTACGGCCTCAGCCAGGAAGTCCGCAACGAGCTGCGCCTGACGACGCGTCATTTCGGCGAATCGGTCCGCAGGGCCGTCCAGTACGCCCGGCGGTCCATCATGGCCCCCGTCGAGGGCACGATGATCACCATCATCCACGACTGGGCCGAGGCCGTCTACGAACACAGCCTGAGGATGAAGGACTTCGCCGAGCTCCTTTCCTATTCCCTCCACGTTGCCGAGCGGTCGTTGAAGGACACCCCGCTCAAGCTGGCCGTCCTGGCCCGGGCCGGCGTGGTGGACGCCGGCGCCAAAGGTTTCTTCGACTTCCTGGAAGGAGTCGCCGGGTTCATCAAGCAGGGCAGCATCAAGGCCATCGTGGCCGCCGAAACCGCCCGGCTCTCCCTCCCCCCGGAAGTCCACGCGGCCCGGAGCGAGGTCACGAAAAGATACTGCGCCGAAGCCCTGCTCGTCGGGAACAGGATCGATGTCGGGGCCGTCCGAGGCCTCGTCCAGCGGGCCGGCGAATCGGCCATCGTCGCCGGATCGGAGACCAAGATCAGGCTCCACGTCCACACCGATACGCCAGCCGACCTGTTCTTCAAGGCCCGCGAGTTCGGCACGATCCAGGAGATCAAGGCCGACGACATGCTCCGGCAGTACGAGGCCGCCCACGGCCGGAAGCACCCGATCGCCGTCCTGACGGATTCCGCCTGCGACCTGCCGCGGAGCGTGCTCGACGAGCACCAGATCCATATGGTGCCGTTCTCCCTGTTCTTCGGCGAAAATCTCTTCCTGGACAAAGTGACCATCGAACCGGAACAATTCTACGAGCTGCTCAGATCCACCCGGACGCGGGCCAGGACCGCTCAGCCCTCGCAAGCGGACGTCCAACGGGTCCTCGAGTTCCTGGCCGGCCATTACGAGTCCGTTGTCGCGGTCACCATCTCCGCGGGCCTGACGGGTTTCTACGGCCAGCTGCTGAAAGCCCGTGAGGCCCTCGGCCTGGATCCGTCGCGCGTCGCCGTCGTCAACTCCGGCCATCTCTCGGTCTCCGAAGCGTTGGTCGTCCTCCGTGTCGCGGAGGCCGTCCGTGAGGGCCGGCCGTTCGAGGACATCTCGTCGTCGTCCGCGGAGTGGGTCCGCAAGACCAGGCTCTGGGTGGACGTCCGGACCCTCAAGTACATGGTCCGGGGGGGCCGCGTCAGCCCCGCCAAAGGACTGCTGGCGGCCGTTCTCAACATCAAGCCCATCGTCTCGCTCGACGCGGACGGCAAGGCGGTCGCTCTCGGGAAGTCCTTCAGCCGCCGCGGGAACATGAAAAAGATCCTGGGCCTCATCCGCGAGGGATCGGCCGGCCGGAAGGTCTGGAACTACGGGCTGGTCCACGCCCAGAACCCCTACCGGGCCCTCCGATATGCCGATGAGCTCCAGGCGATGCTCGGGAGGCCTCCGGCCTTCGTCTCCGATGTCTCCCCGGTCGTCGGCGTCCACAACGGCATCGGCGTTGTCGGCATCGCCCTGATGTTCGAATAGCCGCCGGGCCGTGTCCGGCAGGCTGGTCCGGGAGGTTCTCCATGTCCGCTTTTCTCAACGCCCTCGCCGCCTGCGGGGTCCTCGTCGCCGCCACCATGACGGCCTGGTTCGTCGTCGCCCTGATCAGGAAGGACAACTCCGTCGCCGATATCGCCTGGGGACTCGGATTTGTCCTCGTCACGGCCACCACGTTCTTCTTCCTCAGGACCTCCTTTTTCCTGCCGGTACTCGTCAGCTCGCTCGTCGCCGCCTGGGGCCTGAGGCTGTCCTTCCATATCTTCCGGCGGAACAGGAACAAAGGCGAAGACCCCCGATACGCCGAATGGCGACGGAAATGGGGCCGTTCGTTCCTCTGGCGGAGCTACCTCCAGGTCTTTCTGCTCCAGGGGTTGTTTCTGCTCGTCATCAGCTCGCCGGTCATCCTCGTCAACACCTATCGGTGGGAGCTCCCTCCGGGCCCCCAGGGCTCCTTCATCTGGCTGGCCGGGGCTCTCCTCTGGTGCGTCGGGTTCTTTTTCGAGGCCGTCGGAGACGCCCAGCTGGCCCGGTTCAAGAAGGACCCGGCGAACAAAGGACGGATCATGGACCGGGGGCTTTGGCGCTACACGCGCCACCCCAACTACTTCGG
>VGJC01000248.1 GCA_016867635.1 Candidatus Aminicenantota bacterium
GCGCCCATATCGGCCAGCAGGAGCGTGCAGTAGGGCCCGGGCAGGAGCCGGGACAGGTCGAGAACCCGGACGCCGCGCAGAGGTTGGTCGCTCATCTCGTTCACCTCGGGGATCGCTGGACGGATATTTACCAGAAAGCCGGGACCCGGTCAAACCCCGGGCCCGCGCGGCGCGGAATTTGACAATCCCGGGCCGGCCTATAATAATGGTAGAACTCTTGGACGGGCCCGGCCGAAGCGGCCCGCACCGGTGAATCCCAAGTCACAGGAGACCGTTCGGACATGCGAGTGAAGATCGCGGGCGTGGGCAAGTGCCTGCCGGGCATCGACGTCCCCGGGAGGCTGGTGACCAACGACGACATCATCAAGATCCTTCTGGCCCACGGGGCCCTCAAGCCCGGGACGGACCAACCCTGGCAGCCCGGGGAGCTGACGTCCCAGAAGATCATCGACCTGGTCGGCATCCGGGAGCGCCGCTGGGTGACGGACGAGCCCAACACCTCGGACCTGGCCCTGGTCGCGGCCGATAAGGCCCTGGCCCAAGCCGGCATCGGCTGGGAGGATATCGGCATCCTGGCCATCGGCAGCTCGACGCCCGAGGCCCTCTGGCCCTCCACGTCCTGCTTCGTCCTCAACAAGGTCATCAAGAACAAGATCGCCGCCGGCGAATGGCCGGAATCCGAGGGCAAGACCAAGCTGCGGATACCCGCCTTCGACCTGCTGGCCGCCTGCACGAGCGGTCTTTACGCCATCGACATGGTCCGCAAGCACCTTCTCTTCGGCGAGACCGGGGCCGAGTACGGCCTGGCCGTGGGGGCCGAGGTCTTGAGCCGGGTCCTGGACTTCTCCGACACCAATGCCGACCTCTGGGGGGACGGCGCGGGCGCCGTCGTCCTGAAAAAGGACGAAGGCCCCTCGGGCATCATCTGCTCCCAGCTGGGCAGCGACCCGTGGTCCGCCGAAACGACGCACAGCGTGGGCAAGGACATGCGCGTGCACGAGACGCCGAGCCGCCCGAACATCTGGATCAAGGGCCACGAGGTCCAGAAGTTCGTGCTGAAGATCATCCCTGAGCTGGCCGCGAGGACCCTGGCTCAAGCCAACGAGGACCCGGCGCGAAAACGCCCCCTGACGATCGGCGACGTGGATCTCATCGTCTGCCATCAAGCCAACGCCCGGATCTTCGAGTTCCCGGCCAGAAAGCTGGGCATCCCGGTCGAAAAGTTCTACGTCAACGTCGACCGGCGGGGGAACTGCTCCTCGGCCTCCGTCCTCATGGCCCTGTGCGAAGCGGTCGAAGAGGGCCGGATCAGGAAGGGCGACCTGGTCATGCTCATGAGTTTCGGGGGCGGCCTGACCTGGGCCTCCATGCTGGTCGAATGGTGATCGGACTGTTCCGCTTCCTCGTTCTCGTCATCCTGGCTTATGTCGTCTTCCTCTTCGTCCGGATCTGGCGGGCCATGAAGCGCGCCCGGGGCCGGGCGGTCCCTCCGCGTTCGATCCGCGGGGTGATGGTCAAGGACGAGATGTGCAACACCTACATCCCCAAGGAAGAAGCCCTGCGGGAGGCTCGGGACGGCCGGGAGCGCTTCTTCTGTTCCGAGGGATGCCGGAACAAATTCCTGAACTCCTGACCGGCTCAAGAAACGATCCGGAAATCCCCGAACTCCCCCGTGGCCTCCTCCCGACGGGCATCGAAGCCGTCGACCCGGGCCAGGCGAGGCCCCTCCGCGAGGCGCTCGAGGAACGGATCGATGCTCCCGGGGCTTCCCTCGGCCAGGACCTCGACCCGGCCGTCCGGGAGGTTCCTGACCCAGCCCGTCACCCCCAGGGAGACCGCCCATTGTTGGGTGAAATAGCGGAATGCGACGCCGTGGACCCGGCCCGAGATGAACACGCGGACCCTCATGCCTTCATCATACAGGACCCCGGGGCGTGAACGGAAGCCCGCGGCTGTGATAGAATCCCCCTCGGCACCGGTCATGACCAGGAACCTGCTCTCGATCGCCGGCTTCGACCCTTCGGGGGGGGCCGGGGTCCTGCTTGACATCTCCGTCTTCGAGGGGCTCGGGTTCCGGGGATTCGGGGTCCTGACCTCGGTCACGGCCCAGAACCCGGGCGGCGTCGCGTCCGTGCGTCACCTGCCCGCGCGGGTCGTCTCCGGCCAGCACCGTTCGCTCGCCGAGGCCTTCGACATCGCCGGCATCAAGGTCGGCATGCTCGGCACGGCGGCCAACCTGGCCGCGGCGGCCCGCATCCTGGCCGGGAACCCGCATGTCCCCCGCGTCGTCGACCCGGTCCTGCGGTCGAGCTCGGGAGCCGTCCTGCTCGAGAAGAAAGCCTGGCCCCGCCTGCTCCCTCTGTTCCGGAAAAGGGCCTCTCTCATCACCCCGAACCTGGACGAGGCATCGGCCCTGGCGGGCTGCCGCGTCCGGACGGTCGAGGACATGAAAGAGGCGGCCCGCAAGATCCACCGAACGAGCCTCGTCCCCTGCCTCGTCAAAGGCGGGCATCTCCCCGGCGGTCCGGTCGACGTTCTCTTCGACGGTAAGGGCTTCCGGACGTTCGAACGTCCCCGCGTCCGACGGGACGTTCACGGGACGGGCTGTTTCCTGTCGTCGGCCATCCTGGCCTTCCTCGCCCGGGGGCGTCCGCTCGAAGAAGCCTGCGGCCGG
>VGJC01000249.1 GCA_016867635.1 Candidatus Aminicenantota bacterium
GGCCGCGGCGGCGTAGATCTCCTCGGTGGCCTTGACGGCCTCCTTCATCCAGCCGATCTCGGCCGCGGATTTGCGCTCGCGCAGGGCCGAGACGATCTTTTCGGCTGGCTGGAGGCGGTCGGCCATGCCGATCTCGGCGAGGAATTCGTGGAGGGTCAAGTACATGCCGTGGGTCAGGCCGTCGCAGATCTCGCTCGTCTTGGAGTAATTGACGGCGATCGATCGGGGGGAGAGCTCGCGGAGATATTCGAGGAGCGGCTCCTTGATGCCGGTGACGAAGCCGACGACCTTGTCGTAGGCCCCGGTCTCCTCGATCGCTTTCTGGTCGTAGAGCCCGACGATGGCCCGGGTCCGGCCGTCCGCCGAGACGATGAAGGCCGAGTGCCAGGTGACGTGGCCCGGGGCCAGAAAAACGAGCGTCGGGTCGCCACAGATCTCGCTCTCGCGGGTGAAGGTGATCCAACAGTCGAGGTTGAACTCGCGGAGGAGCCCGGCGGCCTGTTTGACCTTTTCTTGGATGAGCGTCATGCGTGTCCTCCGTCACCTAGGATGCGAAGCGCTTGAGCCGCTTGAGGAAGGCCAGGACGAGGAGCGCGGCGGCGATCATCAGCGCGGCCAGGAACAGGAAGAACTCGTGATGGGCCAGGCGGCTGTAGGATTTGCCGAGCAGGCCGCTGCCGTAGCTGCCGATGGCCGTGGCCGCGAACCAGCCGCCCATCATCAGGCCGGCGATCTTGGGCGGGGCGACCTTGGAGACGAATGACTGGCCCATGGGCGAGATGAGGATCTCGGCCACGGTGACGACGAAGTAAGTCCCGATGAGCCAGAAGGGCGACATGATGTTGCGGTCCTCGTTGCCGCCGGCGAGGGAGGCGGCGACCATGATGACCATGGCCAGGGACATGATGAGCATGCCCAGGAAGATCTTGGCGGGCGTCGAGGGCTCCTTGTCCTTGAGGCGGAGGCGGGCGAAAAGGGTCAGCAGGAGGGGGGTCAGGGCGAGGATGAAGAAGGGCTCGAAGAACTGGTAGGTCTCCGGGCGGAGCCAGCTCAGGACGACGGTCGAGCGCTCGGCGAACAGCGTCAGGCCGAAGAAGTTCTGGTAAAAGGCGATCCAGAAGAAGATGACGATGAGGAACAGGATGACCAGGGTCTGGATGCGCTGGACGAATTCCTTGCGGTCGATCTGCGGGGCGGGGGCCGGTGCGTCGGGTATGGCGCCGGGCGTGAGGGGCGGGGGAGCGGTCCGGCCGCCCGTGCCCAGGCGTCCGTCGAAGGGCCGGAGGTGGGAGTGGCCGGCCTGGAAGATGATCAAGGCGAAGATCATGCCGACGGCCGCGACCCAGAACGAGATGTGGTAGCTGCCGAAAATCGCGCTGTTGAAGGTGGCGACGAGCGGGGCGACCATGGCCCCCAGGTTGACGCCCATGTAGAAGATGTTGAAGCCGGCGTCCTTGAGGTGGACCTTGTCGGTGTAGAGGTTGCCGACGAGGACCGACATGTTGACCTTGAAGATGCCGGTGCCGGTGCCGATGAGGAGCAGGCCGAGGTAGAAGGTCGTGACGTTGTCGGCCGACGAGACGGCCAGGCCGACGTAGCCGAAGCCCATGAGCGCGGCGCCGATGCGGACGGTCCGGATCTGGCCGAGGACCTTGTCGCCCAGCCAGCCGCCGAGGAGGGGGACGAAGTAGCAGAGGGCCAGGAAGAGGCCGTACATGTCGCCCTTGCGGGCGTCGGGCCAGCCCAGGACCTTGTCCATGTAGAGGACAAGGATGGCCATCAGGGTGTAGAAGCCGACCCTCTCCCACATCTCGGTGAAGAAGATGAAGGCCAGGGCGCGCGGGTGTTTCTTCAGCATGGTTCCGCCTTTCCCGCGTATCCTAATTGAAAAATAAGAGGGGGTCAAATCTCCACTTATTAAATTTTCGTGGCTGGCGTGCGCGATGCCTCGAGGACATCGATGTTTTTACAATAAGTGGAGATTTGACCCCTTCTTGGCGGCCGGGGCCGGCCGTTGACTTGATCCCGTGTCAGACGCTATAGTCGTCTCACCATGAAAAAAACGATCATTGCCGTTCTGGCCGTTCTCTGCGTCGCGTCGTTGTTGATTTCCTGCCGAAAGCCTCGCCCCGAGGCGATAGAGATCTGTGTCCTGGAGACGTCGATGGGCACGATGGCCTTCGAGTTCTTCGAGGCCGACGCGCCCAAGACCGCCGCCCAGATCAAGGACCTCGTCCGCAAGGGCTACTACGACGGCAAGGACTTCTACCGGGTCGTCCGCGGCCACGTCATCCAGACGGGAGGCGGTGAGGCGCCCAAGCTTCCGCCCGAGTTCAACGCCCGCCCCCATATCTTCGGCACTGTCGGGCTGGGCCGGACGGAGGACGAGTGGAGCGGCGATTCGGAATTCTACATCTGCATCGCGGCCCGGCCCTATCTCGACGGGCGGTACACGGTCTTCGGCCGGCTCATCGAGGGGTTCGAGGTCCTCGAGAGGATCGCCGCCGTCCCGGTCGAGGAGCGCTGGGAGGGCGAAGACAGGAGAATATCCATGCACAAGCCGCTCGAGCCCGTCGTCATCCGGAAAGCCATGATCGAAAAGCGCGACCCTGCCGCGGGCCCGCGTGAGGGCTTCCCGGGGGTCCGGGGCCTCGTTGTCCGCTATTTC
>VGJC01000250.1 GCA_016867635.1 Candidatus Aminicenantota bacterium
GAATTGGGCGCGGGTCTCCGGTTCGTAGACGTAGGGCGTCGTGTAGCAGAGCGAATGATCCGGAGGTCCCATGAGGCGGGTGTACCAGATCTCGCCTTTGCCGGCGGGAACCTCATAGAGCTCATGGTAGTGATGGACGCTCCACAGCTTGCCGGTCCCGAGCTCTTCGAGCAGGAGGACGCCGGGGCCGTCGTCGATGACCTCGTAGAACGTGGCGTAGGATTCGGCCATGTGCCGGAGGCAGGTGGGGCCGGGTTCGTGCAGCTTCCCGATAAGCGGATCGGCGATGACCCGCTCGACGATCGTCTTGCGGCTTCTGCCGAAGCGCAGATCGAAGTACAGCCAGCTCATGTAATGGCTGTCCAGGAGGCCTCCGTCCTCGCCGGGACGATAGCGCTTCTCGTAGCGGGCGCGCGCTTTCTTGAGCTCCGGCCCGTCGGCTTCGAACTGGACGATCTTCTGTTCATGCAGGGCAAGGAAGGGGAGCAGCACGAAGTAGTCGTCGATGGGAGCCCCCGTGAGCTGGTCGTCGGGGATGATGAGATTATCGATGGAGCTTTCGCGGCCGCAGCATTTCTTGAACTTCTTGCCGCTGCCGCAGGGGCAAGGCTCGTTCCGGCCCGTCTTCGGGGACATTGGCGCGTATCCTCGTCGGGATTAATCTATCATCAGGGGAGAAGGCTGGCAAGTCGAGTGAGAATATTCGCGGGTCGGCGCGTCTTTATCAATGAAAGAAATGAAGCCTAAGAAAGTTATGGAAAAAATAACTTGCAAAATGTTCCCAATATGAGTACAATCGTACTCAATATGAGTACAAAAAGCCAATCTTCGGGGCTTCTTGAGAGTTTGTTCGGCAAGACGAGGCGTTCCATCTTGGCCCTCCTCTTTACCCATGCCGATGAGTCGTTCCACCTAAGGAAGATCCTCCGCCTGACAGGGATCTCGCCCGGCGCTGGCCAACGGGAGCTCCTGCGCCTTTCCGAAACCGGCATCATCCGCAGAAGCGTAAGGGACAACCAGGTCCATTTTCAGGCTGATCCGGATTGCCCGATCCATGACGAGCTGAAGAGCTTGATGACGAAAACCCAGGGGGTGGCGGATGTGATCCGCACGATGCTCGAACCGCTGGGCGGATCGGTCAAGACCGCGGTCCTGCATGGGTCGGTCGCCCGCGGGTCGGCGACAAAGGTAAGCGACGTCGATGTCCTCGTCGTCGGCGACGCGGCCTTTGCCGAGGTCGTCGAAAGGCTCGGCCCGGCCCAGGAGATCTTGCGACGGGAGGTCAATCCGTGCGTCATGTCCGAAGCCGAGTTCCGGGAGCGGATCTCCGAGGGCGATCACTTCCTGATGTCGATCTTGGGGGGCGCGTTGATCCCGCTCGTAGGAGATGCCGATGAGCTTGTCCGCATGGCTCGAGAACGGCTGGCTTCTTGAGCACGTTTCGAGCCCGCAGGAGATATCGCACCTGCTGGATCTGGTAGGCCGCGACCTTGCGGACTGCCGGAGCGCCGGGTTGAGCCGCGATTGGCGGTTCAATATCGCCTATAACGCGGCCCTTCAATGCGCCAAAACGGCCCTAGCTGCCTCCGGGTACCGCGCCGCCAAGGGCTCTCATCATTATCGGGCCATCCGTTCGCTGGAATTTACCATCGGCGCGGATAGGAAAACGCTGTGGAGTTTGGATGCGTTCCGCAAGAAACGTAATGTCAGCGAATATAATCATGCCGGCTCAATAACGGATAAGGAGCTCGATGAGATGATCGCGCTGGCCGGTCGGCTGAGGCGCGAAGTCGAAAGATGGCTCCGAGCGAAGCATCCGGAACTGATGGCCAATCCGGGATAGCTTGCCGAGCTGCCTGCCTTGGCCCGATTATAGCCCTAAAATGGGGGACATGATACCTGTTTCCCAATTTCGGGCTTCGAGGCCGAGCCGGGAACGAATAGGGAATATTGACAAACCGGCCGGGGTGCACTACCGTTCCGAGGTGAAGGGAGGGACCGATGTCGAGTTCGTTCATTGCGGCATGGCGCCCGGCATTCTGCGCGGCGCTGGGCCTGGTTCTGATCCTGTCGCCGTTGCCGGCCGAGGACGGCGATTCCGTCGATTCCGTGGTGAAAGCCCTTTACCGCTCCCTTTCGTTCGCGGAGAACGAGCGGCCCGACCTGGACTCGTATCGAACGATCTGTCATCCCGAGGCGCGCTTCGTCCGGATCACGCCGGAAGGCCCCGTGGAGATGGACCTTGACGGGTTCATCGTCTCCTTCGCCGGAAGGATCGAGCGCGGGGAGATCAAGAGCTTTCATGAATCGGAGATCTCCCGGAAAGCGGAGACCTACGGGAGCCTCGCCCAAGTCTTCAGCACCTATCAAAAAGGCGTCAACACCGGGGACCCCGCCGAGTTCACTCGCGGCATCAACAGCATCCAGCTCTATTTCGACGGCCGGGCGTGGCGGGTCATCAGCATCGTCTGGCAGGATGAGCGGCCGGGCCTGCTGATTCCGGAAAGCTACCTAATCAAGAACCAGGGCCCGCGAAGAGAGCGAGAGGAACGCGGTTAGGACGGGATCGGCCTCGGCGATCGTCGGCCGTCCGTCCAGGAACCGGCCCTCGATTTTCCGGCGGAGCTTGCGGAGATAGGAGAACCGGGCG
>VGJC01000251.1 GCA_016867635.1 Candidatus Aminicenantota bacterium
GGGCAGGCGGGCGATATCGAGGTCCCGCAGGACGAGCGAGCCGAAGCCGCGGACCGTGCCGGCCCGGGGGTCGATGCGGACCTCGGTCGCGCCGAGCTCCAGCCGGCCCCCGTAGAGGTCGACGCGGAGAGGCGCGATGGCGTAGACATTGACCCCGGCGCTGAGCCCGATGTCGAGCCCGCTCAAGGCCAGGAAGGGGCTTTGGAGATCGCCGATCCGCAGGGAGCCCGCCTCGGGGAGATCGTCGCCCGAAGGGGCCGCGGCCGTTGGGAACTCGTCAGCGGGAGTCCCGTCGGCGGCCGCCGGGGCGCCGGCTTCCGGGGGGGCGGCGGCGTAATGGACGGGGACGTCGGCCGTGACGCCGGTCATGAGGAGCTTGGCGGCGGGGTTCTCGAGGGCCGTGTCGGCCAGCCGAAGCCGGCCCCGGACGGCCAAGCCTCCGCCGGGCCTTCCGGCGATCTCGAGACCGGCGGTGAGGCTTCCCTCGAGACGCATCCGGCTTTCCTCGGTGACTCCCGCCTGGGTGTAGAGGGAATAGAACGGGGCCAAGGCTAGGCTGGCGTCGCCCCGCAGGTCGAACGACGGCCCCGCGGCCCGGGCCGTCCCGGTGACGTCGACCTGTCCGATGGTCGGGAACAGGACGCGGGCGGCCAGGTCCTCGAGGCTCCCCGCGACGGGGTCGAGCCGGGCGCCGACCGTTACGTCGACGGGGTGCTTGTCCCAGGAGACGTAGAACGACTTGAAGAGGGACTCGCCGCGGTCGAGGCGGAACGAGGCGGTCAAGGGCGCGCCGCCCCCGCCCGGCGCGACCGTCCCTTCGATCCGCACGGCGGGCTCGAGGCCCTCGCCGGCGATGGTGAAGGACGGATCGTTGAAGGCGACGCTCTTGAAGGCCAGGCCGGCCGAGAGGTCCCAGGCGCCGCCCGAACGGCCGCCGTACGTCGCGCGGGCCGAGAGATCGAACGCTCCCCCCGCGTCCCATTCGGCGAGCGCGGCGGGAACGAACGGTCCCAGGAGCTCCCTCAAGGCCGGGATATCGAAGCCCTTGGCCTCGAGCCTCACGTCCCTCCGGCCGCGGCCCGCAAGCTCCAGCCGGCCGGATAGGTCGAAGGGCGGCAGGGGGGCGAGCGCGGCCCGCAGCGCCGGGATGTCGAGGGTCTTTTTGCGCAGATCGAGAGCGGCCCGCCCGGAGAGTGCGGCTTGGTCGAAACGGACCTCCTTCCCTTCCTCGATAGGCACCGTCAGTCCGTCGATGCGGACCGTGAATTGGCTGATGTCCGCCGCGGCGGGGGTAGCCCGGCCCTGGACCCTGAGCGTGGATCGGCCCACTTCGATCCCCTTGATGGAGAAGCCAGCCAGCGCGGCCCGCACGTCGGCCGAAACGCCGAAGCCGACCGGAAGCCTGTCGATCTCGAGGCCGCCTTCGAGCGCGGCCCGGACGGGGATGCCCGAAATGGCGTGGTCGAACCCGACGCCCTCGAGCGTCACGGAAACGCGGAGATCGGGGACCGTGTCGTTCGAGGCTCCGGCGAGGACATAGCGGACCTCCGCGCCGGCCCGGCCGCGGACGAGCGCTTCCCGGAATTCGGCGGGCAGGCGGTCCTTGAAGAGCGCGGCCGCTCGCTCCAGGTCCTCTAAGCGAACGGCCGCGAAAACATCGAGGGACCGGCGCTCTTTGAAGTCCGCCGAAGCGGCCCCGGTGACCTCCAGAAGTCCCGGGACCCCGGCCGAGAGCCGAGAGACCGAGACCCGTCCCTCGTTCATCTCCCAGATGCCGTCGGCTTCGAGCAGCAGGGACGCGACGGTCCGCTCGAACCCGCCCGCCGAGACCCGCGGGGCAAGGAGGGCCGCCCTCAGATTCACGGCCGTCGCCGGGCCCGGGACGACCGTGCCGGCCGCGCGGAGACCCCCTTCCACGGCATAGCTCCCGTCGCCGCCGGCGACACTCATCGTCGCCGATTCGAACCGGAAGGTCCGGCCGCGGCCGTCGTCCCCGGAGGGCGAGATCTCCAGCCGGACGCCGGCGAGGTCGAAGATCTGGCCGGAGGCCGAAGCGGCGACGCGGCCGCCCTTCAGCTCGACCCTGCCGGCCTGGGCCAGCAGGTCCGCGGACTGCTTGATGATGGCTTCGTAATCGACCGGCTCGGGGCTCACGGCCTTCTCGACGTACCGGACCTCGAGGCCGTCGGCGACGACCCGTTCGAAAGCGGGCCGCTCGCCGCGGAAGAGCCGGCCCAGGGAGCCCTCTGCTTCGAGGCGGGCCACGCTGATGTCCATCTTCTCGTAGGCATCCTCCCGCCCGACGGAGAGCGAGTCCGCCGCGATCCGAAGGGGGAACAGGCGGTAATCGAGCCGCCCGATGCGGACCGTCATCCCCGTCGTTTTCGCGAGCCGGGACTGGAGGACGTTCCTGACGAGGGGTTTGTGGAACAGGACGAGAAGCCCCGCGGCGATGATGACAAGGAGCAGGGCGCCAAGGATGATCCCCGCGATCTTGAGGGGTTTTCTCAGCCCTTTCTTCATGTCTGCGCCCCGATTATATCACCATTTAGTCGGCGGAGGGCCGACCTCGACGGGAAGGAATTCCTCCAGGATCACCTG
>VGJC01000252.1 GCA_016867635.1 Candidatus Aminicenantota bacterium
GTTGCCTGTCTTCCAGATGCCGCCCGAGGCGGCGGCGGCGTAGATGGTGTAGTTCTTGCCCTTGGGGGCCACGACGGCGACATCCGTGATCCGGCCGCTGATGTTCACGGGCCCCAGGAACTGCCATTTGAGGTCCTTGAACTTCGACTCGGCCAGCATCGCGTTGTGCTTGTCGAAGCCTTGGAGCCGGAGCCCCGGATCGGTCGATCGGAGGACCTTGGGCTTTTTCGCCTGCTGGGCGAACGGCCAGGCGGCCAGGACGAGCAGGGCCGCGGAGAGGAGCAGGGCCGTCCGCGCGGGGGATTTACGGAAAAGCGACATGGGAGAACTCCTTAAAGGGATGATGAAGTTCCACTATAATGAATTCCTTCGCGGGCTGTCAACGAAAACGCGGGGCGCGCGCGCGCCCGCCCGCCCGCGCGGCGCCCATGCCGGGAGCGGGGATGGTTCTGCTATAATACAAAGCCCATGCGTGTCCGCAGAGCCGAACCGAGGGATTTCGACGATATCGTCGACCTGGCCCGCCGTCTCGAGCTGGATCACGCCGGCATGGACGAGGATATCTTCTGGGTCGCCGAGGAGTCGGGGGAGGTCATCGGGATCGTCGCCCTCCGGAAGCACCCCGACTGCCTGGAGCTGTGCTCGCTGGGCATCGACCCTGCCCACCGTGAGCGGGGGGTGGGCAGGGCCATGGTCGAGGCCCTGACGGCCGAACCCCCGGGAGACGTCCATCTGGCCACCGTCATCCCCGAGTATTTCGAGGCCCTCGGTTTCGTCCGCGCGCCCTCCGTCCCGGATTCGTTCATCGAGAAGCGCAAGACCCCGTGGTGCGAGGGCTGCCGCCACGACCTCTGCGCGGTCATGGTCAGGAAAAAGCCGTGAAGCCGCCGGCCTTTCCCGTTCTCAAGTCCGTCTCGCTCGAGGACCGGGAGATCTTCGAAGGCCATCTCGGCCGGGCGGCCCTCGGCCCCTGCGAGATGAGCTTCGCCAATATCTTCATCTGGCGGGGCTCGGAGCATCCCCGCTGGACCCTCCTCAACGGCAACCTCTGTGTCCTGGTCGAGCCGGACTTCGAGCCGCCCTACGTCCTGCCCCCCGTCGGAGGCGCCGACCTCGAGCGGACCGTGGAAGCCTGCCTGACCCTCGCGCCAAGGCTCTCCCGCGTCCCCGAGGACATGGCCCGGCCCCTGGCCGCCGCCTTCCGCGTCGAGGAGGACCCCGGCAATTTCGATTACATCTACCGGGTCGAGGATCTGGCCGGGCTCAAGGGAAAGCGCTACGACGGCAAGCGCAACCGGGTCCGGAAATTCGAGTCGACGTTCCCCCACGAGTACCACCCCCTGACGCCGGCCGAAGTCCCCGGCTGCGTCCGGCTGCTCGAGGACTGGTTCGAGGAGAAGCGCAACGGCGACCCCTATATGCAGGCGGAAAAGCTGGCCATCCTCGAGGCCCTCGAGGCGTTCGAGCCCCTCGGGGTCAAGGGCGGTGTCGTCAAGGTCGGCGGCCGGGCCGAGGCCTTCACGCTGGGCGACCGCCTGACGGCCGACACGGCCGTCATCCCCATCGAGATCGCCAACCCGGGCCTGGTCGGCCTGGCCCAGTGGATCAACCGCGAGTTCGTGCGCCGCGAATGGCCCGGCTTCGCCTTCGTCAACCGGGAGCAGGACATGGGCGTTCCCGGGCTGCGCCAGGCCAAGTCGTCCTATTACCCCCACCGTCTCCTGAAGAAGTTCAACGTCACCCGGCGGGATTGAGCCCGTCGACCGGAAGCCTTCGAGCTCCGCCCTCCAGCTCAGATCGTCACGGCCTCGCCCAGCACGAATCGGCCCTTGTCGCCGACCGTCACGCGGCCGGCCGCGACCTCTGTGTCGTGGGTGAAGACAATGATCCATCCGCCGGCTGCCGCCCGCTTCAGGAACTCCGTCTTTTCCTCGAGAAGGAGCTCCGCCGACATGTCATAGGCCATGCCATACGCGAGCGGCACGTGGTGCGAGGTCGGGATCATGTCGGAGGGGAAGGCGACGACCCGGCCTTCGTCCCGGACCTCGACCCACTGCAATCCATGAGTGTGGCCGTCGCTTTGGTGGACCCAGAGGCCCGGGTGGATCTCCTGTGAGCCCCGGGTCAGTATGAGGGGTGATCTTTTGAGGGCCTGGACGTTCTCCCGGAGGTAGCTGGCCCGTTCCCGCGGATTGGGATTGCGGGCGGTCTCGTAGTTCTCGGCCTGGACGTAGAGCGTGGCCTTGGGGAAACGGATCTCGGGAGAACCGCCGTCCGCCCGGGTCCGGGTGATGCCCCCCGAATGGTCGAAGTGCAGATGCGTCAGGATGATGTCGGTGATCGTCGCCGGGTCCCGGCCGGTCCCCTCGATGGGGAAGTTCCGGATGTCGTAGATCCGGCGCAGCTTCTCCGGCCAGGCGTCGGGGTTGCCGGCGTCGACCATGAACGTCCTGTCCCCGGCTTCGATGATCAGGGAGCGGGTGGCCAGCTCGATGCGGTTCTGATCGTCCGTGGGGACAAGACCCGACCAGATGGCCTTGGGGACGGCCCCGAACATCCCGCCTCCGTCGAGGCGGAGCGAGCCGTGGTT
>VGJC01000253.1 GCA_016867635.1 Candidatus Aminicenantota bacterium
CTCCGGGTGGCGGTCCTTTACAACGCATACCAGGATTCGCCGCCAGACTCCAAAGCCGACACGGGCAGCATCTGGTATCTCCGGCAGATGATCCGGCGCATGGCCCGGACCATCCGCGGACTCGGCCACATCGTCACCGTCATCCCCCTCGCCGGCGACTTGAAGTCCCTGCAGCGCAAGCTCCACAACGTCCGGCCGGACGTCGTCTTCAACCAGTACGACGACAACGTCCATGGCGCGCTCTACGAGATGCGCGTGGCCGCCTTCATCCGCATGCTCGGCTTTCCGATGACGGGCTCCCCCGCGCTGGGACTCGGCCTGAGCCGCTACAAGTACATGGCCGCGAGCCTCCTCAAGGGGGCCGGCATCCCCATCCCGCCCGGAACGGCCCTCGTCGAGCGGGTCTCGGAGGCGGACCAGCACAAGGGGCCGTTCCCCCTCATCGTCCACCCCGGGCAGGAGCACGCGGGGATAGGCCTCCAGAGGGATTCCGTGGTCTGGTCGAAGAAGGCCCTCAAGGAAAAGGTCCGGGAGGTCCTCAAGTCCTTCAAGCAGCCGGCCATCGTCCAGCGCTTCCTGCAGGGAAGGGAGTTCAACGTCGGCCTCGTCGGGGGCCGCAAGCTCAGCGTCATGCCCCTCGCCGAAGTGGACTACTCGCGGCTGCCTCCGGCCATCCCGCCCATCATGTCCTACGCCGCCAAGTGGATCGAGACCTCGGTCGAATACAAGCGGACCGAGATCATCTGCCCGGCCAAGGTCGACCCTGGGCTGGCCGCTCAGATCGGGAAAATGGCCGTCAAGGCCTTCCGGGTGGTCGGGGGGTGGGGATACGGACGCGTCGACGTCCGGCTCGACGAGGACGGCCAACCCCGCGTCCTCGAGGTCAACTGCAACCCCTGTCTCGACGAAGGCATGGGACTGGCCCGGTCCGCCGAACAGGCCGGGATTTCCTATCCGGAGCTCCTGCGGGCGGTCATCAAAGCCGCTTTCGAAGGCCCCCCTTACGATCTGAGCCTCCCGATATTCAACTCCAAGGGCCCGGCCCGCAAGTCCAAGCGCTGACCCGCGCCGCCCTAGCCCGTCAGACGGCCGGTGTAGGCGTAATCCATCGCCAGGCCGACCGCCAAGGACACGATGTCCAGGAGCTTGTCCCCTTCCTTGCCCGGCCGATAAGACAGCTTGAGGGCGACCGAGCGGGCCTCGAGCTTACGAAGAATGGTCTGGCCCTCCTTCTCGGTCAGGAGAGACCACTGGGTGACCCGTCCGAGGAGGCGGTCATGGTTCTTCCGCAACAGCGCCGCGGCCGGCCGGAGAACGTCCCCGCGGACGGGCGGAAAGACCTCCCGGAGCCGGTCGTCGACGTATCCCCGGGCCACCCGGCGGAACCGCTCGGCCTCCTTGCCGTAGTGCTCGGCCAGGAGCCAATTCATCTTATCGACCGGCCGGAAGAACCTGTCCTTCACCCCGCGGGGAAGGTTGGCCCGGCGGATCTCTTTCATCAGGTGGTCCACATAGAACAGCTTCCGGATGGCGGGCCAGTGCCTGTAGCGCCTTCTCCATGACGAACGGGGGGTCAGCCAGACGGCGAAGGTCTCGGCGAAATCCTCGTCGGGGTGCTTCTGGGCGTAGGTCCGGCCGTAGGGGTGGGCGCTGATGTGCCGGACATAGTGCCGGCTCATCCGGTCGGGCCGGAAGACGTCCCGGTAGGGCCTGGAGAACGGCCCGAAGATCTCGGCCCAGCTCGGACGCCGCCAGAGCCTGTAGGCATAATTCACGGAGTGACCGGCCTCGTGCCGCAGGAGCATCATGATGCTCCGGGCGTCCTCGATATCCCCGTTCTGCTCCTCCTCGAGGGTCGTCAGCCGCCGGTCGGCCAGGTAGAAGGGAATTCCGATCACCGGCGTCCGGTCGGGGCAGCCCCAGCCGTCGGTCAGGTAGACCTTGGGCCTGAAGCGGATCTTCTTGGCCTCGAGCTCCCTGTACAGCCGCTGGACATAGGGTTCGACCGGCGAGCCCTCGACGCGCAGGCGGAGGTCCGGGATCCTGGTGTTCAAGAGCTCGCAACGGACGGTCTCCCAGCTCTGGACCAGGGTCTGGATGGTTCTGCCGCTCATCGCTCTCTCTGGGTTCTCCTCGGGGGGTTGACCGCCGCGAACGAGGAGAAAATACGGCATGGAGGCCGGGTTGTCAAGTCGGGCAAAGGCCTTTTACGCGTTCTTCGCCCGTTTCAGGGGATTCTCTAGAATGCGCTTTGTCGATAGCTATCCCCCTTAGCCCCCCAGACCCCCGGGCACCTGTCCCGACGGTTCCCCCGCCGCTGCAGCGGCGGGTCCCCCTCCGCTATGGGGGTCTTCAGGGGGATAGCTATCGCCATACACTAATTATAAATCCCCGGAACCGGGAGAAAAACGCTTTTATTAACGACCCGGCCCCGATTGACAGGGGGGGCGGGCTTAATTAGAATGGGCGCCTGAACCGGACGTCATGATGAACATGCGGGAGCCCGACCTGGGAGCCATTTGCTCCGCCTTCGAGATCGAAGGCCGCTTCCTCGGGAGCTGCCCCGTTCCCTCCGGTCACA
>VGJC01000254.1 GCA_016867635.1 Candidatus Aminicenantota bacterium
CGCCCTCGATCTGCAGGTCGTAGGCCATGCTCGTGAACCGGTCGATGGCGCTCTGCGCGCGGACCGGGTCGGCGAAGGTGGCCAGCCATTCGTCCGGGCCGCGATTCGAGGTGACGACCATGGAGCCGGCTCGGTGGCGCTCGATCATGATCTCGTAGATGTCGCGGCTCTCGGTCGCGTCCATGGCGTCGAGGGCGAAGTCGTCGATGATCAGCAGGTCGACGCCAAGGAGCTTGCGAAGTTCGACCTCGTAGGAGTTGTCGAGTCGGGAGTGCTTGAGGGTCTTCAGCATGCGATCGGCCCGGAGGGCCAGGACGGAGTGGCCGTGACGACAGGCGATGTGTCCGAGCGCGTGAGCGACGAAGGTCTTCCCGACACCGACGGGGCCGACGATGATGGCGTTGGCGTGGGCGTCGATGAAGCGCAGGGAGGCAAGCTCGTTGAGGAGTTCCCGGTCGTAGGTGACGCGGGCGGTTGGATCCCAGGCTTCGAGCTGCATGGCCGGGTCCAGGTGGGCCTTCTGCGCACGGACCTGGGTGGCGCGGCTGTCGCGGCGCGCCCCTTCGTCGGAGAGGATGAGCAGCAGGAAGTCCTGATGGGGCATCTTCTGCTGCCTGGCCAGGGCGAGGCGCTCGGGCAAGGTGTCGAGCAGGGGGCCGAGCCGGAGCCGGCGCAAGGCGACTTTGAGGTCAGGGGAGATCAGGTCGGTGGTCATGCTTCCGAGTTTCCTTTCTGTTCAGGGTTTCGGGGGAGTGCAAAGAGGCTTGCCGGCCTGAGGTAGCGGGCCAGCGGGATCACGCGGGCGGGAGGAGTCAGGTCGGGATGGGGCTGTCGGGCGTTGGCGATCATGCGTTCGAGACGCCGGACATCGAGCATGTCGAGGCGCAGCGCGATCTGGCAGTTCTCGTTGACGCGCGCGTCTCCGTACTTGCGGGTCAGGCCGAGCAGCGCGTAGGTGCGCCGCATGCGAGTCCAGGGAAGCGGGCAGTCGAGCAAGGCCCGCGCAAAGCGTCCCACCGCTTCCCCGTGCAGGTCGGCCTGGCTCTTGAGGAACTCGAGGTCACGCATCGCATAGGCCGCCTTCTCCTTCGGGTAGTCGCTCGGGTCGATCGACCTGCCGCCGGCACGCTGCCGGGGATGGGTCTTGACCAGGGCTCGGGCGTGGTAGAAGCGGACGAGGTTCCGGTCGGCTCGGGCGAGCAGCTTCTTGCCCTTCAGGTAGGTCGGGAGGCTGTAGAGCGCCTTGGCCACCTGGGCGAGCTGATCGCGGGCGACCACGGGATGGGCCCAGATCGGGATGTCGTAGGGTTCGACCGGCGCCGGCAGCAGAACAGGCTTCTCCTCGGCTGCGAAGTGTTCGCGTGGCATCCGGTGAGTCCGGGAGTGACGCCGCATGCCGTAGCCCTCAAGACACCAGCGGCGCGCGTGCGTTCTCGCCTGTTCGAGATCCTGGAGCTGCTCCCCGCCGAAGCAGTCCTCCCGGACCGTGCGCACGGCTCGTTCCACGCGGGCCTTGTCCGTGGCCTTGCGCACCCGGGCGGTGTCGACATGGAAGCCGCGAGCCTGGGCGTACTCCAGGAAGGTCGGGTTGAGTCGTGGATGGAGGGGATCGGCGTGGTCGACGATCGCCTTGGTGTTGTCGGGGATCAGAACCTTGAAGATCCCGCCGAAGAACTCCCAGGCCGCCTCGCAGGCCTCGATCGCGGTCTGCGTGCTCTCGGAGAAGCAGGGCCAGACGAAGCGATGCCGGCTGAGGACCGAGGTGAAGATCCAGGCCCGGAAGCGGCGGCGCTTCCCGAACAGATCCGGCTCGAGCAAGGTCATCCAGCCGGTGTCTACCTGGAGTTCCTCGCCGGGGCCGCAGTCGGCCACGGGAACCGTCGTCCGGCCACAGCCGAAGCCCAGTTCCCGGACGGCGAAGCGGTAGAGGGTCCCGTAGGGGATGAGGACTCCCCGGCGGTTCAGCAGCTTGCGGACCTTCGTGAGCCGGACCCGGTCCTTGAGCTTCTTCGTGATGAAGTCGCGGTTCTCCCCGCAGAGCGCCCAGGCGTCACCTCGCGGCCGCCCGGGCACGTTCCGGAAGACGGCCATGACGGCGGCGACGACCTCGTCGGTCAGCACGCCGGCCCCCTGGCCGGCGGAGAGCCCGTGCTCCTCGCCGGCCCTGACATAGCGCCGAACGGTCTTCGGATCCATGCCGAGGCGGGCGGCGATGCTCTTGATCGCCATCCCATCCAGCCAGAGTCGGAGCAGTTCCTTGGTCTCCAGCATGGTCACTTCCCTGTAGGGCATCTCGACCTCCCGTCCGCGGCCACCATGGCCGGCGCGGGAGTGTCGCAAGCTGGAGTCGCCGAACAAGGGGGGGCATGGTTATGAAAAACCCGGCCCGAGAGGGGGGAAAGGTTCTGACAAACCCGGTCCTATGCGGTCCCTAGCTTATGAAAACCTACATGATGCGGTCGATGAGCGCGGTGGCCGAGGTGGCGTTGGGGAAGACGGTGGGCCACTCGCTGAAGGAGAGGTTCGTGGTCAAGACGAGGCTTTTGCGTTCATAGCGACGGCTGACGATCTGGAAG
>VGJC01000255.1 GCA_016867635.1 Candidatus Aminicenantota bacterium
CCGTCGCCAAGGCCCGCGCCGAGGGCCCCGCCGCCTACGTCTTCCCGGCCGACGACCCCCGCCCCGCCCAGGCCGCCCGCCTCCTCCGCCTGCTCCAGCAGCAGGGCGTCGAGGTCCACCGCGCCGACAAGCCCTTCAAGGTCAAGGACGCCTCATACGCCGCCGGCAGCCACGTCGTCCGCATGGACCAGCCCTACTCTCGGATGGCCGACATGATGCTCGACCGCCAGCATTTCAACGTCAACGATCCCCGCCCCTACGACGACGTCGGCTGGACCCTCGGCCCGCTCCACAACGTCAGGACCGTCCGCGTCGAGGACGTCTCCGTGCTCGACGCGCCCATGACCCTCGTCGATATCCCGGTCGCCTCCCCCGGCGGGCTCGTCCGCCTCGGCAAAGGCGCCGTCCAAGCCTACCTCATCGCCCACAACGCCGAAAACCCCCTGGCCGCCTTCCGCTTCGCGCACCGCGACCTCAAGATCCGCATCGCCCGCAAGGACTTCGACCTCCAGGGCCGCAAGTTCCGGGCCGGGGCCTTCATTCTCAAGCCCGCCGAGAACCCGCCCGGCCTCGAGGCCCGGCTCGACGAGGCCGGCAAGGCCCACGGCTTCGCCGTTTACGCCGTCCCGGCCGTCCCCGACGTCCCCGTCCACGAGTCCGTCGTGCCCCGGGTCGCCGTCATGCACACCTGGCAGACGACCCAGACCGAGGGCTGGCTGCGGATCGCCCTCGACGAATACGGCGTCCCCTACGATTACGTCTCCGTCCACGAGGCCCGCGACAACCCGCGCCTGCGCGATAAGTACGACGTCATCATTTTCGGCCCGTCCAGCCCCGACCCCCTCAGCCTCGTCAACGGCCTCTCCGGCGCCCGCCCCATGCCCTGGAAAAGAACAGAGCTGACCCCGAACATCGGCGTCCAGAGCTCGACCGACGACATGCGCGGCGGCCTCGAGCTCGACGGCGTCCTCCATCTGCGCGACTTCGTCAAGGACGGCGGCGTCTTCATCACCATCGCCAACACCTCGGCCCTGCCCATCCACTTCGGCCTGGCTCAGGGCCTGGCCATCCGCGAAACGCCCAACCTCTGGGCCCGGGGCGGCGTCTTCAAGGCCGAGGTCAGCGACCGGACCAGCCCCCTCGTCTACGGATACGACGACACCTTAGGCGTCTCCTTCAGCCAATCGCCCGTCTTCGCCATGGGCGGAATGGCCGGCCGGGCCATGGGCCGCATGCCCGGCATGGGCGCTCCGGCCGGGCGCCCCTCGGGCCGCGGCACGGCGACCGATCCCGACATCCCCCAGGGCCGGGCCCGCGATCTCGGCCAGCGAACGATCGAGGAGTTCCGTAAGGCCCAAAAGGACTCTCCCGCCGCCCAGCCGTCGGCCGAGGAAGGCTTCCGCCAGGCCCAGGCCCCCGCCGTCCGCCCGCGGACCGTCCTGAGCTTCGCCCGCGACGCGAACGACCTGCTCCTCAGCGGCGGATTGGCCAACGGCGAGGAGATGGCCGGATCGCCCTGTCTCGTCGACGCGACGATCGGCAAAGGGCACGTCGTGATGTTCAGCTTCAATCCGACCTGGCGCAGCCAGACCCACGGCTCCTACTTCCTGATCTTCAACGCCCTGTTGAACTGGAAGGACCTCGACGCCAAGGGGAGCTGAACGGCCCGGGGCCCGTTTTTCTCACCGGCCTTCGGTGAGGAGCGCGATGAGGTCCTTGGCCTTGTCCGCGAAATAGGAGTGGGCGCCCGCGCCGCGGGCCCAGGGCAAAGCCTTGGCGGGGAGGCCCGCGTTGTGATAGCCCGCCGCGGCGTTGAAGCAGGCCGTCGCCCGCGTCAGCCGGGTCTTCTCCAGCTGGAAGGATTTTCGCGCCAGAAGCCGTCCCTTGCGGTCCTCGGCCATCGAGGCCCCCTCGACCTGGGCGATCTTCTCCCGGATCCGGTTCTCCTGGAATTCGTAGCCGTGGGCGGCCAGCTCGAAGTTCAGGGCGGAATCCGGCCACTTCTTCTGCAGAGCGTAGAGCTTTCCGAGCAGGAAGAAGGCGTCGGTCTCTCCGGAGTCCATATTGACGGCCGCGACGAGGTCGGCCTCGGCCGGGCGCCCCAAGAAGCTCAGGGCCACGGCCTTGCCGAACAGGGCTTCTTTGTACTCTGGCGCGACGGCCAGGGTCTGTTCGTAGAACGCGAGGCTCCGGTCGTACTCCTCGGTCGCGAAATTGACCCCGGCGAGGAGGATGGCGACGAGCGGCGATTCCGGCACGCCTTCCCGGGCCCGGAGCAGGTCGGTCTCGGCGCTGATCAAGGCGCCGCCGGCGAGGGCTAGGCGACCCCGCGCGAGGAACGCCTCGCAAAACTCTGGATCCGCTCCGATGACCTCCTCCAGGAGCGTGTCATCGGGCAGCGACAGCACGGCCCTCTTAAACTTCAGGAGGAGGGAGGCGGGAAAGGCCTTCAAGGACTCGTCCAGGCCGGCCACGGCCTCGCCGGAGCGGACGGACGCCTCCAATAACAGGGCCCGGAAGTAGGCCACGAGGGCTTCCGGCGGGG
>VGJC01000256.1 GCA_016867635.1 Candidatus Aminicenantota bacterium
GGCGGCCCTGCGGGAGCTCGAGATCGAGGAGGGGCAGGCCAAGGCGGCCGGCAAGGAGGTCCGGTCCTTCAGGGAGAGGACCCCCCGCCTCGAGGAAGAACGGCGCCACCTGGACCTGAGGATCGACGAGGCGGAAGCCCGTGTCCAGGCCGTCAACGACCGGATCCGCGAAGCCGGTGACGAACAGAGGGAGCTTCTCCGGGCCAAGGAAAAAGAGATCCGGGAGTGGCAGAAGAACAAGGAGCGGCTGCAGGACAGGATCATCGAGAACAAGCGCCTGATGGAGCCCCTCTTCGAATGCGCCGGCCGGGCGCTCGACGAGGCCCGCGTCGAGAACGAAGAGCTGGCCGTCGTCTACTTCCAGATCGACAGCGTCAACAAGGCCGTCGCCGAGTACGAGTCGCGCATCGAACACCTCAAGTGAGCCGTCCCCGCCCCCGGCCCAAGCCCCGCGTCCTCGTTCACGCCTGCTGCGCGCCCGACGCCCTGTACGTCTTCGAGGTCCTCGGGGAAGGCCACGACGTGACGGGCTTCTTCTCGAACTCCAACATCCACCCGCGCGAAGAGTACGAGCTGCGGCTCGGAGAGGCCCGCAAGGTGGCCGGCCTGCTCGGCGTCCCCCTGGTCGAGGACGCCTACGACCCGGACCGCTGGCTGGCCGTCGCCGGGAAATTCAAGGACGAGCCCGAGAAGGGCCGGCGTTGCGACGTCTGCTACGCCCTCCGGCTCGAAAGGACGGCCGAACGGGCGGCCCGGGACGGGTTCGACCTCTTCGCCACGGTCATGAGCCTCAGCCCTTGGAAGAAGGCGGCGGTCATGAACCGCATCGGCCGCCAGTTCGGGGCCCGGTACGGGGTCCGGTTCCTGGAGGCCGATTTCAAGAAGAAGGACGGCTTTAAAAAGAGCGTCGAGCTCAGCCGGGCCGGCGGCCTCTATCGCCAGAGCTATTGCGGCTGTCTCTACAGCATGCGGGCCGCGAAGGGCGGGGACAGGTGAAGAAGGCGGCCCGCCTGTTCGTTTTCGGCGTCGTTCAGGGCGTCGGGTTCCGGCCGGCGGTCTTTCGTCTCGCCCGCGGCCTGGGGCTTGCGGGCTGGGTCAAGAACGCCGGGTCCGGGGTCGAGATCCACGTCGAGGGCCCGGCCGCCGCTGTCCGCTCCCGGTTCGTCTCTTCCCTGAAAAAGAACCTGCCGCCCCTGGCCCGGATCGAAAAGCTGGAGGTCCGCCCGGCGGCGGTCCGCGGTTTCCGGGGATTCTCCATCCGCAAAACCCGGGAAACCGCAGGGTTCGTCTTCATCTCGCCTGACATCGCCACCTGCCCCGAATGCCTCGAGGAGATCGGTGCGGCCGGCGGACGCCGCTTCCGGTATCCCTTCACGAATTGCACCAACTGCGGCCCCCGCTACACCATCGTCCGCGATCTGCCTTACGACCGGCCCAAGACGACCATGTCCGGGTTCGCCATGTGCCCAGACTGCCGCCGGGAATACGAGGACCCCCTTGACCGCCGTCACCACGCCCAGCCCATCGCCTGTCCGGTCTGCGGCCCCCGCCTGATTCTCAAGGACGCCCGGACAGGCCGCATGGTGCCCGGCGGCGTCGACGAAGCCGCGGCCCTCATCAGGGCCGGACGGGTATTGGCCGTCAAAGGGCTCGGCGGATTCCATCTCGTCTGCGACCCCATGAGCCCGAAGGCCGTCCGTCGCCTGCGCCGGATCAAGGCCCGCCGGACCAAGCCCCTGGCCCTGATGGCCCGGGACGCGGCCGTGGCGGCCCGCTACGCGGTCATCGGCCCGGACGAGCGCCGGCTTCTCGTCTCCCCCAGCCGCCCCGTCGTCCTCCTGAAGAAGAGAACCGACATCCCTCTCATCGCCCCGGGCCTCGACGAGCTCGGCTTCATGCTGCCCTACACGCCCCTTCACCACCTCCTGCTCGAGCGGCTCGGGCTCATCGTGGCCACGAGCTCGAATCTCAAGGACGCCCCGATCATGAAGGACGAAGGGGAAGGGATCAGGGACCTGTGCGATCAGGTGCTGACCCACGACCGGCCCATCGCCATGCGCGCCGACGACTCCGTGGTCAAGGTCGCCCGGGGCCGGCCCCTTTTCGTCCGCCGGGCCCGCGGGTATGTCCCCCACCCCCAGCCGGTCCCCGAGGCGTTGCGCATCAAGGGCTCGATCGTGGCCCTGGGCGGCGAGCTCAAGAACACGGTCTCCGTGTACAAGAACGGCTATGTCGTCACCAGCCAGTTCCTCGGCGACCTCGACGACTACCGGAACCTCGGCTACTTCGAGGAGACCCTGGCCCACCTCAGGCGCCTGTTCGGCGTCGAGCCCGAGGCCGTCATCACCGACCTCCACCCCGATTTCCGGACGACCCGTTTCGCGGCCGGGATGGGCATTCCCCATTACCGCGTCCAGCACCACTACGCCCATGTCCTGGCCCCTCTTCTCGAGCACGGGCTTTATCCCAAGCGGCGGGTCCTGGGGGTCGCCTTGGACGGATACGGGTACGGGGAGGACGGCACAGCCTGGGG
>VGJC01000257.1 GCA_016867635.1 Candidatus Aminicenantota bacterium
TGTCTTCATCCAATGAAACCAGCCCCTGAGGTAGGCTTCGTGGGCCTCGGCGTTGACCGGGCGGGCTTGGGCCAGGCGGGCCTGCTCGGACGGCAGGAGCTTGAGAGCCAAGGCCTTGGCCACTTCGCGGGCAACATCATTCTGCAGCGCCAGGATGCCGGCCATCTCCCGCTCGAAGGCGTCGCCCCAGAGCTGGGTCTGGTCGCGGACCTGGATGAGGTCGGCCGAAACCCGCACCCGGCTCCCCTCCCGCCGGGCGCTCCCCTCGAGGACATAGTCCACGCCGAGCTCCCGGCCGATCTGGTCGATGGGAGTGTCGGTCTTCTTGTAGCGCATGACCGACGTCCGGGCGATGACGCCCAGGCTCTCGGGATGCAGCCGTCCTAGGAGCGTGATCATCTCCTGGGTCAGGCCGTCGCTCAGGTATTCCTGCTCCGGGTCTCCGGTCAGGTTGGCGAACGGAAGGACCGCGAGCTTGATCGCGGCCGGCCTGGCCTTGGCCTTGAGCGGCTTGAGGCCTTCGGTGATGGCCGCGAGGTCTTCCCGGAGCTCCTCCATCGTCCGGTAGCGGTCGGCCGCCTTCTTGGTCAGGGTCTGGAAGACGATGTGCTCCAGCTCGGGGGCAACCGACGGGCGTATCTTGACGAGCGATTCGGGCTCCTTCTGGAGGATCGAGTAGATCAAGGTCTGGTCGTGATCGCCCTGGAAGGGAAGCTTGCCCGACAGAAGCTCGTAGAGCACGACGCCCAGCGACCAGATGTCCGTGCGCTGATCGAGCTCTTCGCCCCGGGCCTGCTCCGGCGACATGTAGGCCACTGTCCCCACGGTCGTCTGGCTTTTCGTCAACGACGATCCGCCCCGGAGCTTGGCCAGCCCGAAGTCCATGACCTTGGCCCGGCCCTTGGCCGTGACCATGATGTTGGCGCTCTTGACGTCCCGGTGGATGATGCCCTTGCCGTGGGCTTCCCCCAACCCGGCCGCCACCTGGTCGATGAGACCCACGGCCTCTTCCGGCTCGAGCGGGCCTTTCCGGACCCTGTCCCGCAACGTCTCGCCTTCCACGTACTCCATGGCGATGTAGGGCCGATCCTCGCTTTCCCCGACCTCGTGGATGACGCAGATGTTGGGGTGTGACAAGGCCGCGGCCGCCTGGGCCTCGACGAGGAACCTCTCCCTAAGTTCCGGCGCGTCCATGAGGTGCGGCGGCAGGAACTTCAGGGCCACGGCCCGCTTGAGCTTGAGGTCCTCGGCCTTGTAGACGACCCCCATCCCGCCGGCCCCGACCTCCTCGACGATCCGGTATTTCCCGGCGACGAGCGTCCCCGGCTTAAGGATGCTGACGGGCCTCGGGGTCTCCAGGGTCTTGGTGAGCGACGCCGCATCAGGGCCCGCCCCGGCTCCCGGCCCCAGCGGCGCCGCACAGTTGCTACAGAACTTCGAGTCGTCCCGGTTCTCGACGTGGCAGCGGGGGCATCTCATGGTGCTTGGTCCGATTTCCTGTCGCCGATCGGCAGGTTCATCCGGCGCAACAGGTCCTGGTAGCGCGGGTCGTCGCGAAGGAGGCTTTTCACAATCCCTTCGCCTCCAAAATACGGCATGTTGGGATCTCGGATCTCATACCCTTTCTCGAGCCACTCGACGGTTCTATCCTTATCTCCGGCCATGGCGTAAAAGTTCGCGATATCAAGCGGCAGACTATATCCTTCGGGAAGAAGGGCAATGAGAGCCTCCGCCCCGGCCCGTACCGCCCCTGAGTACCCGCCCGTTTCATATCCGACCGACATGCTTTCGACAACCGAATCCAAGCCTATGTGTGTATATACCGCTTTCGCTTCTTCAAGCGCTTCGTCGAGTTCCCCTTTCAAGTGGAGCCCTTCCCAGAGAATGCTGTGGGCTGATGGATTGTCAGGCGATGCCTTGAGCAAGCTGCGAGCCTGGATGATGGCCTCGTCGTATCTTCCTAGGTTGCCCAGTGTCAGGCAGTAGATCCCCTTGATGATTGGATTGATGGGGTCCGATTCGAGGGCTCGCCGGCCCTGCTCCACGGCTTCCTCAGGGCGATCCAAAAGGGCCAACAAATTCGAATAAAAGACCCGGGCCATCGCATAATTGGGATTCAGCTCGATAGCCCGGCGGAAGGAAGCTTCCGCACCTGCCCAATCCCATTCGTGCCACGTTTTCAGGCTGGCCATGGCGAAATGAGCCTCCGCACTGCTGTTGTCCAATTCCATGGCCTTGAGAAGGTAGCGCCTGGCTTCGGACCTCAACTCCTGTAGCGGGGCCAGCCCCATTTGGGCACGGCCACGGAAAACACTGGACATCCCTAAATAGGCGAGGGCATAATTCGGATCCTTCTTCAAGGCCGATTCAAAATATTTCTGTGCCGCATCGAGGTCCGGCGGGGTCAGCTTGTACCAATGGGACATGCCTTGGAGATAGAGCGCGTAAGCCTCTGGATCGACCTGGCGCGCCTTGGCGAATCGTGCCTCCTCCT
>VGJC01000258.1 GCA_016867635.1 Candidatus Aminicenantota bacterium
TGGCCAGGATCCCCAGGGTCAGGGACACCGTGGCCCAAATGCGGAGCTTTCTCATAAAACCCTCCTCTACGCCCATTGTATCCTCTCATTGAGCGGTGCACAACCGATAATTCCCGCCTCTGAATTGCCGTAAGGCTCGTCCTGGAAGCCAATCGCAGCTTGGCATAGGCGCTTCCGCCTGGGCTCGGTGAACTTTTTGCGAAGGGCCTTCGTAGTAGTTGATGATCCGAGGGATTTCTTCATGTCCGCCGAGGAAAGACACATGACCGACACAAGGAACCGCGGATTCATCCGCAAATCGGCAAGCGTCGCGGCGCTCTTTCTCATCGCAGTCGCCTTTGGCCCCTCGCTTTATGCCCAGAGCGTGGACATCCCTTCGAAGACATGGGGCGTAAGCTTCGGGAACTCCAAGAGCTTCACGGGGTTGCGGTTCAACTTCCGGGACTACCAGGTCGAACGGGTCACGGGCGTCAATTTCACGCTGTGGGCCCCGCGGAAATTCGGTGAGGACAACAAGGGAGCCGTCATCAGAGGCCTTTCCCTGGGGCTCATCCCCGGCGGGGGCGACGTGCGGGGCGTTCAGCTCGGCATCCTGGGAGCCATGGCGGAAGACGATCTCGTCGGGATCAGCATCGGCGGTCTCGGCGTCGGAAGCGGCGAAAGCCTGACCGGCATCAATGTCGGTGGACTGGGTGTCGGCGCCGGAAAGCATCTCAAAGGCCTGAGCGTCGGCCTGTTCGGGGCCGGGGCCGGCGAGGATCTGACCGGCTTTGCCTTCGGCGGCTTGGGCCTGGGCGCCGGGGAGAACGCGACGGGCCTGTTCTTCGGCGGCCTCGGCGTCGGGGCGGGCGAAAACCTGACCGGCATCGCCATCGGCGGCCTGGGCGTCGGGGCCGGAGAGAAGCTCAGCGGCATCGTCATCGCCGGGCTGGGGGCCGGGGCCGGCGAGCGGCTTTCCGGGGTCGCGATCTGCGGGCTGGCGGCCGGCGCCCCTACGGTCAGAGGGCTGGTCGTCGGCGGCGTGGGGGTGGGAGGCCGCGACCTCAAAGGGATCTTCGCCGGACTGGCCATGATAAGGGTCGAGAAAGGCGGCCGTCTCGACGGCCTGGCCGCGAGCTCCTTCAACCACATCCGGGGCACGCTCAACGGCTTGAGCGTCGGCATCGTCAATTACGCCTGGACCATCGAAAAAGGCATCCAGCTCGGGCTGGTCAACATCGTCCGCGACAACCCCAAGGGCCTCCGCGTCCTGCCGGGCTTCAACGCCGACTTCCGCTGACGGTCCGCTGGGGTCCGTTGGGGACACGTACCTTCGGTACATGTCCCCGCCCGTGGGGCCCGGGTGTCACGGATTCACTGATCCCATGCGCGGTCTTGACACGGCGCAATAAAGTAATTACAGTAATTACATCGGACGCCCTGAAAGATGCGTTCTCTGGAGATCCGGGAATGAAGACCAAAGAGCTGAAGCTGGCCAGGATCGGCAACTCCCGCGGGGTGCGGCTGCCCGCTTCCTCCCTCAAGCGCTACGCCGTGGGGTCGGCCTTGATCATGGAGGAGCGGACCGAAGGGATCCTCCTCCGGCCCGCGGCCGGAAGCGAGGAGAAGCTTTCTTGGGAAGACACGGCCCGCGAGATGAAGCTTTCCCGCGAGAGCTGGAGAGAATGGCGCGTCGCGGATGCCGACGGCCTGGACACGATCCCCTGGGAACCGGCCGGAAAGGCGAAGGTCGCCGAAAAGAGACCTCCCTACGGACGGAAGCCGGCCGTGCGAGCCAAGATCATCAGGCGCTACGAGATCCGGTGGGCAAATCTCGATCCCGCCCGCGGGGCCGAGATGGCCAAGGCCCGGCCCGTGGTCATTGTCAGTCTCGATGCGCTCAACGAGCGGCTGGAAACCATCACGGTTTGTCCGGTCACCAGCCGGATCCACTCAACCTGGAGGGGCCGGATGCCGGTCCGATGCGCAGGCCGCCCGGCCGAGATCGCGGTCGACCAGATCAGGACCGTCAGCAGATCCCGCATCGGCGCGCGCCTCGGCTCGCTTTCCGAAGAGGACGCCGCCGCGCTCCGGCGGCTCATCACCGAGATGTACGGGGAGTGACGGCTCACACGTCGCTCGCGGCGAATTGGATATTGTGTATCACCCGCCGGTTGGGGTAAACTTCTCCTCTCGTCATTTCCCGCGAGGAGGTCCCCATGTCCCGTCATCATCATCTTAAAGTGCTGGCCCCGGCCGTCGCGGCCCTGCTTCTTGTCTCGTTCGCCACGTCCGCCGGCCAGGCCCGGAAGCCCGCGGCCAAACCGGCCGAGTTCGACTACGCTTCGGTCATCAACCAGCTCAAGGTCCGTAACATCGGTCCGGCCAACATGGGCGGCCGCGTCGTGGACTTCGCCGTCCCCGACTCGGACACCTCCGTCATCTACGCGGCCGTCGGCCCGAGCGGGCTGTGGAAGTCGGTGGATTCCGGCGTCACC
>VGJC01000259.1 GCA_016867635.1 Candidatus Aminicenantota bacterium
CATGACGACCGTCAGCGGCCAGCCCCCGGAGCCGGTCAGCATCTGGCAGACGGCCATGAAGTGCTGGTCGAGGTCGGGCCGCTCCTCGCGGTCGACCTTGATGCAGACGAAGGCCCCGTTGAGGAGCCGGGCGACCTCCTCGTCGGCGAACGACTCGCGCTCCATGACGTGGCACCAGTGGCAGGTCGAATAACCCACCGACAGAAAGACGGGCTTGTGCTCCCGCCTGGCCCGTTCGAAGGCCTCCTCTCCCCACGGGTACCAGTCGACAGGGTTGTGGGCATGCTGCAGCAGATAGGGGCTCTTCTCGCGGGTCAGACGGTTGGCCTTCATTTCGGGACCCGCGCCAGCACGACTTTCTCCAGGTTCAGGGCGTGGTTGTTGACGACGCAGGTGATCTTGACGCGCAGCGTGTGCTGGCCCGCCGCCAGGTCGACCGTCCCCACGGAGAAGGTCTTGGGGAAGTAGACGCTCGGCGAGTTCCCGGTCTTGGCCGGGATCTCGACGTCGTCGATCTCGACCTTGAACGAGGCCTGCCCGCCCCACATGCTGGCGTAGGAGGCCAGGACCTCGTAAGTCCCGGGCTTGTCCGTCGTGAATTCCCAGACGGGGTAGTCGTTGATGTTCTGCCAGTTGGTGAGCATGGTCGTCCGGTAGAAGTGGTCCAGGAAGGCCCTCTGGCCCATCTCGGACTGCAGGTCGGCGAGATAGACGGGCAGCTCGATGCGGCCCTGCCGGTCCGGCCGGATCTCGGTCGGATCGACCTCGGGGTCGCCCTTGAGCTCGAGGACGACCACGGTCGCGTCGGGATCGGGGGCCCGGGCCGGGAGGGTGACGACGACATCCCGGCCCGCCCGCCGGTGGCGGAGGGCCTTGGCTTTGTCGGCCAGGAGGTAGGCCTTCTTGACGTCCGTCCTGAGGCCCGGCAGAACGATCTTGCCGTCCTGGGGCCAGCCCATGACATGGACGTAGAGCGTCCGGCCCTTGACCGTCGCCCGGCCGAAGAACGGCAGCCGCTCGAAGACGCTGGCCGTCGTCCCGTAGATGGCTTCGCCGTTGGCGGCCAGCCACTCGCCGACGCGCTCGAGGCGGGCGACGAACTCCGGCTGGATGCGGCCGTCCGGCTGCGGCCCGACGTTGAGCAGGAGGTTGCCGCCCTTGCTGACGATCTCGACCAGCTGGCGGATGAGCTGGCCCGCGCTGTGGAACTCGGTCTCGGTGCGATTGTAGCCCCAGCCGTTCCAGTTCATCGTATAGCACGCTTCCCAAAGACGGGGCGAGCCGTCGGGGTTGCGGACACCCGTGGCCGGGACGAAGTTCTCCGGGGTCCCGAAGTCGCCGTGGCCGGGCTCGCGGCGGAAGAGCCGGTCGTTGATGAGCAGGCCCGGCTTGAGGCCGAGCAGGATCCGCTCGATCTCGAAGGCCCGCTGCTCTTCGTTGGAGTGCTCCCACTCGCCGTCGAACCACAGGACGGCCGGGTCGTAGCGCGTCACCAGCTCCATGACCTGATCGACGGCGAAATCCATGTAGCGGTCGAAATCCGCGCCTTTCGCGCTCCGGCCGGTCTCCCAGCCGCGCCGCGGCAGGTAGTCGGGGTGGTGCCAGTCCATGATCGAATAATAGAAGCCGAGCGGGATCCCCGCCTTCCGGCACGACTCCGAGAGCATGGCCAGGATGTCCCGGCCGTACCTGGCGCTCATGATGTCGTAGTCGCTCACGGCGCTGTCGAAGATGGCGAAGCCGTCGTGGTGCTTGGAGGTGATGACGATGTACTTGACGCCGGCCCTCTTGGCCAGGGCGGCCCACTCGTCCGGGTCGAAGTGGACGGGATCGAAATCCTTGGCCATGTCCGCGTATTCTTCGCGCGGGATCTGGAGCAGGGTGCGGGCCCACTCCTCGCGGCCGATCATCGAGTAGACGCCCCAGTGGATGAACAGCCCGAACTTGGCGTCGCGGAACCAGGCCGTCCGGTCGGCGCTCCCGGCCTGGGCCGGAGGGGCCGTGTCCCTTTCCACGTCGCGGGGGACCGGCCCGGGGGCCGTCGCGGCGGCCAGGGTCGCGAAGACGAGAAGCGCCGCGGACAAGCGGAGCCAGCGGGATCTGCCTGTTTTCATAGTGTCATCCCTCCTCTGTCACGAGCGTCCCCAGATTAGCCCGCGGGCCCGGGGCTGTCAATGAGCCTTCGGCAGGAAATCCCGGGGAGACTGAGAAAAAACGCGGCCGCCGAGCGTTCTTAGTGAAGGAAAGAGGACGAGGGAACGAGATTTCTCCGATGAACAAGACGCTCCAGGCCCTGAGCCGGATCGCGGATCTGGTCCTGGCCGAGGTGCCCTCGGACAGGGCTATATTCCGGGTCATCGGCCCGGACGGGGAGACGGAGGCCGAGGTCGCTCGGGGGTTGAACGGGAACGACAGCGGGCCGGGCCTTTGGGGCGGGCCGGATCTGGCTCTCGCCGGGCGGGTCCTCGAGT
>VGJC01000260.1 GCA_016867635.1 Candidatus Aminicenantota bacterium
TCGGAATCGCTTGAGGAGTTCGTCCTTGTATTCGTTGGCCGGCGTGCCCGGTGTCGGGTCCCGCTGCTTCCAGAAGGTCTCGATGAAGATGTCCCGGTCCCTGTTGCCGGTCAGCTTCATGAAGACGTCCTTCTCCACGGGCTGGATGTGGTAGTGGACGAGATCGAGCCAGTCGCGGTACTTCTCGGGGAGGTCCTTGACCGAGACCTTGGACTGGCCGGCGGCCAGGCCGGGCGCGAGAAGGAGAGCGAAAAGGACGAGCAGCGGCGTTCTCTTCATGGCCGAGTCCCCTTTCCCGGCGCGACCTTGATCTCGAAGATCCTCCGGGCCTGCCCCTTCCTCCCCTCCCGGGCCCGGATGATGACGTCGACGAAGCTCGTGCCCGGCTCGAGAGCCCGGGAAAAACGGAAGACGACGGTCTTCAGGTCCAGGAGCTCCTGGTTCGTGGCCGAGAAAGCCCTCGTTTCGCTGAAGGTCTCCCTGGCCGGGCCGTGGTCGGGATAGATGTAGAAGACGAACTCCAGGTCGATCCCGAAGCTCCCGTCCTCGCTCTCCTTGAAGTCCACGTCGCCGGCCGGCAGCGTAAGCTCGAGTTCCCGGGCGACCGGATCGTAGGTCAGGTCGAACCTGACGAATTTCTTGGTGAAAACGTCGTCGGCCGCGACGAAGCGGCCGAGCTTGAGGGAGTCGAGGGCCTCGAAGAAGTTGCCCTCGTAGCGGCGGATCTTGAACGCGCCCGTGCCTCGCTCGTCCACGAACTCGACCGCCAGCTCGTATTGGTAATAGATCCACCAGAGGATGGGACCGCGGACCGATGGGTCGCTGTGGTTGAAGAACTCCTCGAACTTGTCTGGGGGGCCCATGAAGACGTGGATGCGCCCCCGGTCGGTGTTCATCCCCGGCCCGCCTTCCTTGAAACGCCGGTTGGCGTAATCGACGCGGGCCTCGAACTCCAATTTGAACTCGTTCTCCACGGTGTCCGGGTCGGGGTCGCGCTTGGCCCAGAAGTCGGCGATGAACTCTTCTCTCGTCCCGGCGTCCGGAAGGCGGCGGAAGATCCTATTCTCCTCGCCGGTCATGATGATCCTGGTCGACATGTAGAAGGCCTCGCTCTCGGGGTCGAGCCGGACCGCCGGGCCCGAGGAGCAGGCCGCCGCCATGGCCGCGGCCGCGAGAACGAGCAACAACGGAACGAAACGCTCGGCTTTCATGCCTGTCACCTCATGGGCGCCCGCCGCCGGGCGCTATTTCTTTTTCAGGAAATCGAGGAAGGCCCGGACCTGGCCGGCCCGGGGAGAGTCGGAGTCGACCTTGAGATAGTCCTCGAAGACGGCGATGGACTCCGCGTTCCTCTGGAGGCTCAGGTAGGTCAATCCTAGCTGGTAGAGGGCGTCGGTGGATCCCTTCTGCTTATCCACGGCCTTGGCGTAGAACTTCAAGGCGTTCTGGAAATCGGAGTTGTTGTAATAGCTCGTACCCAGGTTGTAAAGGACGATGGGATCGTCGATCTTCTCGAACTCCACCTTGCCGTACCACTCCAGGGCCTTGGCCGAATCTCCGCGGTTCGAGTAGCAGTTGCCGACGGCGACGATAGCGTCCGTGTTCCGGGGATCCTTCTCCAGGACCTTGAGGTAGTTCTCCTCGGCCAGGCCGTAATTCTCCCGGGCGAAATAGCAGTTGCCAAGGTTCTGGTAGACGGGGTAGGCCTCGGGGTTCTTGTCCAGGATCTCCCGAAACTTGGCCTCGGCCTGGTCGTACTGGCCTTCCTCGAACAGCCGGTTGCCCTCGCCCAGAAGGTTTCTGATGTCGTCGGTGACGGCCAAGCCCTCGATCCTGACCAGGGTCACCGCGACCTCGGGGGTTTTCCCGTGTTCGTTGACCTCGATGGAGATCTTTTTCGGGGCGTAGCCGACCTTCTCGAAATCCACGTTCCAGACGCCGCCGCGGATCCAGGCCGCGATCCAACGGCCGTCCGGGCCGGTCTTGACCTCGGTCCCCTGCTGGACACGGAGGGAGAAGAGCTTGACCGTCACCCCCTCCAGGGGCCGCCCCTGTTCGTCGGTGACGGCGCCCAGGAGCCGGCCTTTCCCCTTGTAATCCTGGGCCGAAAGGGCGCCGGTCAACAATAGGGCCAGACACATGACCGTGACCAGTTTCCTCATAAGCGACCTCCTCGATCGATCCGCGTTCTTTCGTCATTATTCTACCATCCCGGCCGCAAAAAAAAAAGCCCCTCTCCCCGCGGGGGGAGAGGGGCTCGAGCGTCTGCTGCTGCGGGGGGAACTAGAACGTGAAGCGGACCCCAAGGCGGGCAACGCGGGGGTTCATGACCCCGTCGACCCTGTAGTCGTTGATGTTGGGGACCCAGGTTTCCGATCCGTCGGTGTTGTACGTGTAGGTGCCGTGCCATTTCTGCTGGCGCCGGAGGATGACGTCGGAGTTGATGAGGTTGAAGACGTCGGCCATCAG
>VGJC01000261.1 GCA_016867635.1 Candidatus Aminicenantota bacterium
GGGCAAGTCCTTGCCCTGCAGGCCGTCCTCAGGATGACGTCGGGAGACACCCCCTTCTACAGGCTGTCCATGCTCGGCGGCGACTCTCTCCTGCGCGGGTACTACAAGGGACGATTCCGCGACAAGGACATGATCGTCGTCCAGGCGGAATACCGGGTGTCCCTCGGACGACGGTTCGGGGCGGCCGGCTTCGCGGGACTGGGGCAGGTCTTCCCCCGTTTCTCGGACCTCGAATGGAAAAGCCTCAGGTACTCGATGGGAACGGGGCTCCGCTACAGCCTCAATCCCCGCGAAGGCACCAACATCCGAATGGACCTGGCCTGGGGCGTGAGGTCTTTCGGCCTTTACTTCACGGCCCAGGAATCGTTTTAGCTCCTCCCTATGTGTTGAGTTGAGAGGTGCAGTTCGGACAGCGGACGGCCTTGATGGGGATGGCCGTCGAGCAGAACGGGCAGTCCTTGGTCGTCGGGGCGGCCGGCGGAGGATCGCTTTTCTTCTTCAGCTGGTTCATGCTCCGGATGACCAGGAACAAGGCGAAGGCCACGATCAGGAAGCTGATGATCTTGTTGATGAACAGCCCGTAGTTGAGGGTCACGGCCCCGGCCGCCTGGGCGGCGGCGAGCGACGCGAACGGTCCTCCGGCCTGCCCGGACTTCAGGACGATGAACAGGTTCGTGAAGTCCACCCCGCCCATCAGCAACCCGAGGGGCGGCATCAAGACGTCGGTGACGAACGATGAGACGATGGCCCCGAAGGCCGCGCCGATGATGATGCCGACGGCCATGTCCAGCACCGAGCCGCGCATGGCGAACTCTTTGAATTCTTTGATCACGGAACCCTCCCTATCTCGATGATTTTCGGGTCGTGCATTTTTTACCCGTTTCCCCGGCGCGTGTCAATCGCGTTCTCGGCTCCGCCCGGCGGATGATCCGGGCGCTCAGGCGGGATGCTGTTCCGGAGGCCTCAGCTGTGAAGGCCGCAGCCGGGGCGGGCGGACGGGTCCAGGGCCTTGATCGTCTCGTGGGTCGAGCGCTCGAAGATGTAGGGCCTGGCCGCCTCGTAGTCGATCTTCCTCTCCCGCGACAGGCGGATGAGGCATTGGTCCATGGTCTGCATGCCCTCGGCGGCCGAGGTCTGGAGCGTCTGGTGGATGGCCTCGACCTTGCCGGCCCGGATGTTGTTGCGGATGGCGGCGTTGGCCAGCATGACCTCGCAGGCCATGATCCGCCCGGAATGATCTCTCCGGGGCAGGAGGACTTGGGAGACGACCCCCAGGATATTGGAGGCCAGCTGGGTCCTGACCTGCGGCTGCTGGTCCATGGGAAAGACGTCGACGATGCGGCTGACGGTCTGGGAGGCGCTCGAGGTGTGGAGCGTCCCGAAGACGAGGTGGCCCGTTTCGGCGGAGGTGATGGCGATGCCGATCGTCTCGTAGTCGCGCATCTCGCCGATGAGGATGACGTCCGGGTCCTGCCGCAGGGCATACTTCAAGGCGTTCCTGAAGGACAGGGTGTCGCCCGTGTTGCCGACCTCCCTTTGCGTGACATAGGACATCTTGGAGTTGTGGACGTACTCGATAGGGTCCTCGATGGTCAGGATGTGATCTTTCCGGGTCCGGTTGATGGTGTCGATGAGGGCGGCCAAGGTCGTCGACTTCCCACAGCCCGTCGGCCCCGTCACGAGGACCAGGCCGCGCTTGGCCCGGACGAGCTCACCGACGGAGTCCGGCAGCCCCAGCTCTTCGAGGCCGGGGATCCTGTCGGCCAGGGCCCGGACCGAGGCCGCGACACTCCCCCGGCTGACATGGACATTGAAACGGAAACGGCCCAGCCCGGGGACGCCGTAGGCAAAGTCGAGCTCGTTGCGGAACTGGGGGTCGTTCTCGAAGATGTTCTTCTGGTGGGTGGTCAGGATGCTGTAGACGAACTCCTTGAGGCTGTCGGGCGTGAACCGCTCGAACTCGGTCAGGGGCACGAGCTCGCCGTCAATGCGGACCGCCGGATACAGTCCGGCGATAAGGTGGAGGTCGGAGGCCTTCCTCTCGACCATCAGCTTGAGAAGACCGTTGAAGGTCATGGGGCCCTTCCTTAACGAGCGGAAAGGCCAGAGTAGCCGAGTCTTCCGCCGGGCACAACACCCCGCGGGATGAAATCCCGCTCACCGTCCGCGGGGAGGACGGCCCGCCCTCTGTCTACCAGGCGATGCCGTGATCCTCGCCGTGATTGCTGCTCCCGCCCCAGAACGTGCCGTGGGCCCAGTCGAAGTAGACGGCGTTGATGGGCCCTGAGGTGTATCGTTTGGCCGAGAGGACATAGCCCATGGCCCGCAGCTTTTCCCGGACCTCGGGCGGGACCTTCTCGTTGACCTCGAGCTTGCCGGGCACGATCTTGTGATCGTCGAACGAGTCGTGCATCTGGTAGCTCGTGATGTTGGCCGCCTCGCAGGCC
>VGJC01000262.1 GCA_016867635.1 Candidatus Aminicenantota bacterium
AGGACGAGGGGCACGATCATGACCAGCAACGGCTTGAGGTTCGCGCCGATGTAGCTCATGTTGGCCTTGAAGATCGCTCCTTGGGCGCCCAGCGAGACGCGCATGTCGTCCTTGAAGAGCCGAAGCTCGAGGAGGTGGGCCTTGATCCTGTCCTTGGCCTTGAGGACGGCGGATTGGTTGGAGGTCAGCTTGAAGACCTCGAGCATCAGCAGGGCCGTCAGGAGCGAGAGGGCGGCCATGCCGAACCAGGGGGACATCTCGCGGAACGGCAGGAGGGCCCATCCGACGAGGCGGCCGAAGACGAGGTTGACGATGCCCATGGCGCTCAGCCGATGTAGCCCAGCCCCTTGAGCTTCTTCTTGACCTCCTCCTCGGAGTCCGCCTGCTCGATCTTGGCGACCTCTTTCTCGAGGCAGTGGGCGATGAACTCCTCGGGCGAGGAGTAGCCCGACATCTCGGCAAACTTCTTGATCTTGTCGAGCAGGGCCTTGTCGATCTTGACTTTCGCGGTGCTCATCGTCGAGGCTCCTTTCGCCGTCGTTATTCGAGGACGTTCCTGCCGGTCATCTCCCGCGGCCGGTCGACACCGAAGACCGAGAGGACCGTCGCCGTCAGGTCGTGCAGGGCGGGCGACTCCGCCGCGATCTTCCGGTTGGCGAGCACGATGCCGGGCAGGACGTCCGGGGCCGACATGTGGTCGCCGCTCCATTTCTGGGTGTTGTCCTCCAGGACCTCCCGGGGGAACCCGCCCAGCGGGGATTGCCACGAGATGCGGTAACCGCGATTGAACCCCAGGACGATATCCGGGGCCAGGGCCAGGTTCGATCCCCTGTAGGTATCCTTGGCCACGAAGGCCTTGAGAATGACCCGTTCGCCCGTCTGGGGGTCGGTCAGGGCCTCGAGCTTGGCGGCGATCTCGCGAACGAGGTTGTCCTTGTCCGCGCCGGATGGGACGATGCCCTGCGCTTCGCGGCCGGCCTGGTTGATGTAGAGGCTGTTGAGCCCGATCCCGTAGGCCCGGGTCCTGGCCCAGTCCGTATTGCCGAACAGGGAGGACCCCTCCTGATCCCGGGGCCTTTGGAGCCGGTGGTAGCCGTTGTGGAGGAGCCAGGTGTTGAGGTTGAAGCCGCGCCGGAAGGTGTTGAAGCCGTGGTCCGACATGACCAGGACGACGGTGTCCTTGTCCGCCTTGCTGAGGGCCAGGTCGAGGGCCCGGTCCATCTCGCCGTAGGTCTTGGCGATGACGTCCCCGAAGCGGGCGGCGAGCTTGGCGTCGTAGGCCGGGTGCCCGGCGTCGGTCAGCCGCCAGAACATGTGCTGGCGCTGGTCGGCGTTGGAGAAGTAATAGAAGAGCAACCCGGCGTCGAAACGGCCGAGCTCGTACTCGAGCATGGCCGTGCTCTCTTGGTAGACCAGGTCGTCGAGCTTGAGGAATTCCTCCTCGTCGAGGACGCCGTTCTCGAGGGCGCTGGTGTCGGCGGGCAGGCCTTTGGTGAAGTAGGGGCCGAAGCGGCGTTCGAGCTCCCGGGCGTAGGACTCGGGGGTCGAGATGGGCAGGGCCGGGCGGGCCGGATCGAAGTGGATGGGGGACACGTAGAGCTTGAACTTGGGGCGGACCTCCTTGAGGTAGAACAGGCAGATCCCGCTGACGCTCTGGGTCGGGATGAGGTTGAAGCGGACGTGTCGCCACCCGCTCCATTCGCCTTGCCGGAGGACGAACTCGTTGGATTGGATCTTGATCTTGGCCGCGGCGTTCAGCGGGTCGATGAAGACCTGGAAGGGAATGGTCGCCTCCGGCGCGTCGGTGCGGAAGGTGTTGACCGGGCCGGCGAGCTCGGCCTCGACCCGGTGGCCGACGACATAGACGTCGTGGACCCGTCCGCCCCCGCCGGCCTCCTGGAGGATGTCCCGCCGCTCGTTCGTGTAGTAGCTGAAGATCCCGTACGAGCCCTTGAGATCGGGCGTGTTCATGCCGGCGAGCGTTCTCTGCTTCGAATCGGCGGGCGGGTAGTTCGTCGGCATCTTGAAGACCGTCGACGGGACGCCGCTCTCCTCGAGGACCTGCCAGAAGGTCTTCCCCTTGCGCAGGCTCCGGACCTGCCCGCTCGAGATCGGAAAGAGCGTTTTGCCGACGCGGACGGTCTTGGCGGCGCCCGTGGTCTCGGTCGACGAGAAGACCGGGAAGTACGACGCGGGGTCGCGATGGATGAAGTCGAAGATGGCGTGCCCGCCGGGGTCCATGCCGGTGATGAAGTTCGACCAAGCCACGGGGGTCTGGGGAGGCAGGCTGGTCTCGAGGGCCTTGAAATCTCCCCCGCCGCGGAGAAGCCGGCTGAAGGCCGGCAGGCGGCCTTCGTCCAGCCACCTCCGGATCAGCCCTGGGTCGAGACCGTCGAGCCCCAGGACGATCATTTTCTTGGCCGTCCTCGCCCGGCCG
>VGJC01000263.1 GCA_016867635.1 Candidatus Aminicenantota bacterium
CGGCGATCTCGTTGCTCGACTGGAATCCCGAGGCCTGGGGGGCCAGCTTCTTCTCCTCGACGACGACCTTGTAGAGCGGGGCCTTCTTGCCCTGCGCGAAGAGCTGCCCCAGGAAGGACAGGGCATAGGAATCGGGATGGTACTGCTCGACGGTGGGGACGATCATGGTCAGCTGGGGCGACTTGGCGAAGTTGTCTTCCCAGTAGGCCTTCTTGATCCCGTCGAGGCCGGCCGGCCGGGGCTTGGGATCGCTGACCTTCTCGCCGGACTCGATCTCCCCGAAGTACTTCTCGATCCAGGCCTTGGCCTGGGCCGGATCGAAATCACCGGCCACGACCAGGGTCGCGTTGTTGGGCCGGTACCATTTCTGGTGGAACTCGTGGACGTCCTTCAGTGTAGCCAGGGTCAGGTCCTCCATGGAGCCGATGACCGTCCAGTTGTAGGGATGGCCTTCCGGGTAGAGCAGCTTGTTGAGGATGTGCGAGGCATAGCCGTAGGGACGGTTCTCGCCCTGGCGCTTCTCGTTCTTGACGACGTCCTGCTGGTTGGCGAAGGCCTCCTGAGTGATGGACGGGCGCAGGAAGCCCATCCGGTCGGCCTCCAGCCAAAGGGCCATCTCCAGGGCGTTCTTCGGGACGACCTCGAAATAGATCGTCCCGTCGCGGCTCGTGCCGCCGTTCAGCGTTCCGCCGGCTTCCTGGATCATCTTGAAGAACTGGTCCTGCCCGACGTGCTGGGATTCCTGGAACATCATGTGCTCAAAGAGGTGGGCGAATCCCGTCCGCCCCGGCTCCTCGCGGTTGGAGCCCACGTGGAACTGGACGGCGACGGCCGTGATGGGGTCGGACGTGTCCCGGTGGAGGATGACCTCCAGGCCGTTGGCCAGGGTATAGCTCTCGTAGTCGATCTTGAGCGGAGCGGCTTTGGCCTTCGGCCGGCACCCGACGGGGACCAGGAGCATCAAGACCAGAACAAGGGCCAGGTGTTTACTTTGGATCGGCATCGTCTCCTCCTCCGGATCATTTTTCGCCCGCTTTCACCGGCGGACGCTTGTTAATCTACAATCGATCGGGAAATATGTAAAGCGCGATCGTGGCCGCGGATCGGCCTGAATTGGGAGTGTCCAGGCCCGATCCAAGACCCATGGTCACGTTGCAGCAACAGCTGTACGCGAAGTGAACCGAGCTGATGACCTTTCCCGCGACTCATTGGGAGGTCGCGACGACGAAAAACATACTGGGCGGATCCGTTTACTGACCCGGAGGCTGATTGAACTTAAAGAAATGCCCCTGGCCTGACTCGAACAGGCGACACATGGATTAGGAATCCATTGCTCTATCCATACTGAGCTACAGGGGCACTCAGATGAAGTGGCCTTACTATAGCCGAATTCCGGGTCGTTTTCAATTTCGGGCCGGCTGTTCAGTCCAGCCCAAAGGCGTGTGGTATCGCCAAGCTCCTTGCCCGTCGCCGGGAGCTCTCGCCCCTCCTGGGCCTTGGGCCTGAAGTGATCTTGGGCGGAGTTCTTGAAGAGAGATTTGACTCCCTTTTCATTGGCAGCGGGGACAGAAGTGGGTGCCGCGGCCGGCGACGATGATGCGACGGATGGCCGAGCCGCACACCGGGCAGGGCTCTCCGGCCCGGCCGTAGACCATGTGACTGTCCTGGTAGTTCCCTTCCCGGCCTTCGGCGTCGCGGAAGTCCTGGAGGGTCGAGCCGCCCTCGGCGATGGCCTGGGTCAGGATCTTGCGCATCGCGGCATGGAGGCGCCCGACCGCGGCCCGGGAAAGCGCGGAGGCCGGCTTCCGGGGATGGATGCCGGCGTCGAAGAGCATCTCGTCGGCGTAGATGTTGCCGATGCCGGCGAGGGCCGTCTGATCGAGGAGGAGCGCCTTGATGCGGGCCCTGCGTTGCTTGAGGAGGGCCGCGAAATCGGGTAGCCCGATCTCGAGCGGCTCGGGACCGAGCGCGGCCAACTCGCCGCAGGCGCATGCCGGGTCGCCGTCGACGCAGAGCAGGAAACCGAATTTCCGGATATCGTGGAAACGGAGCTCGTCCCGGCCGTCCTCGAACCTCAGGACGAGGCGGGTGTGCTTGTCGCGCGGCTCGGCGGCCGGCGAGAACAGGAACTGGCCGGTCATCTTGAGGTGGAAAACGAGCGTCCGGCGGCCCTCGAGCTCGATGAACAGCATCTTGCCGCGGCGCCGAACTCCCAGGATCCGTCGTCCCTTCAGGGCCGCCAGGGCTTTCGGGCCTCCGCGGCGCAGCAAGGGCCGGTGCAGGAGCTCGACCGCGGCGACGGCCCGGCCGCGCAGGCGCGGCTCGAGCCCTCTCGCGATGGTTTCGACCTCGGGCAGCTCCGGCATGTGCCTATTCTACCAGAAGGGGTTGATGTTGACCCCTTCTTGCTTT
>VGJC01000264.1 GCA_016867635.1 Candidatus Aminicenantota bacterium
TGGAGATCGACCCGGGATACGGATACGCCCTCAATCTGCAGGCCTACACCTACGCGGCCATGGGCGATCTCGAGAAGGCCCTCAAGACCTTCGAGCGCTACGCCGCCGTCCAGCCGGGCGAAGCCAACCCCCTGGATTCCATGGGCGACCTGTATTTCCTGACCGGGAAATTCGGGCTGGCCCGGGAGAAATACGCCTCGGCCCTGGCCGCCCGGCCCGGGTTCGCCTCGTCCTGGAAGCTGGCCTATCTCCACGCGCTTAACGGGGACTATGCCGAGGCCGTCCGCTGGACGGAATATTTCATCACTCATGCCGCGTCGGATGGCATCCGGGCCCAGGGCCACCAGTGGAAGGGCTTTTACGCGTCCGTCACCGGCCGTTTCAAGGAAGCCCTCTCCGAGCTGGCCCTCTCAGAGCAGCTGGCCCGGGCCTCCGGGAACCGCGAGCTGGCCGACCTTGCCCTCCGGGGGGCGCTCTGGACCTGCTACGACTGGGAACGATACGACCTCTGCCGCGTCTACCTCGAGAAGCGCCTCTCGTTCAGGAAGGAGAACGGGCTCGGGACACCGACCCTCAACCGGATCTACGAGCTCCTCTATTCGGGCCTCCTGGACATCAAGGCGGGGGCCCTGTCCGAGGCCAAGAGAAAGCTAACCGAGCTCCAGGCGCTCTCCGGAGAGATCGGGGAGAACGAGAAAAAACTCAACCAGCTGGCTTCCAACCAGCTTCGGCGCGAGATCCTCTTCGCCGAAAAGTCGTTCGACGAGGCGGTCAAGCTCTTCGCGGAGGCCCCGCTTATCCAGATCGACCTCCAGAACTACATGTCGGTACAGCAGAGGAACCTGCCTTTCCACTCGGACTTCGCCGCCCGGGCTTTTGCCGGAAAGGGCGATACGGCCAAGGCCGTCGCCGAGTACGAGCGGCTGGTGTCGGCGGAAGCCGGGATGCGGGAGGGGGCCTTGGCCCACCCGTTCGCCCGGGTCCGGCTGGCCGCGCTCTACGAAGCGCAAGGGGACAAGAAGCGGGCCATTGAACAGTACGAGGCGGCCCTGCGGGTCTGGAAAGGGGCCGATCCCGACCTCGCCGAGGTGGCCCGGGCCCGAAAGAAGCTGGCCGTGCTGAAGGGCGCCAAGTCGGGCGGGAAGACTCCCGGAGATCCCTCCGAGACGACGTTCTTCGATTATTTCATCTGCGGCCCCGCGCCCGTTCTCTGAAGCCCGGGGCCGCTCCCGCGGTCACTTCTTGAGCAGGCTCTTCTTCAGGACGACGGCCCGGAGGACCTCGGCGAGAACGGCCTTGAGCTCGCCCTCGGGATAGTCGGACCGCGTGACCTCGACCCGGTCGGGGTGGAACTTGCAGACGATCATCCGGCCGTCCTTTCCGTGGCGGATGCGGGGGTTGTTCTTCTCGGGCACGAGCTTGGTGATCTGGATGGTCATGACCGCCCCTTCCTCCAGGCTTTGGATGAGGATGCCGACGTGATGGTTCCTGTTGGTGTCGTCGTCGTCCTCGCCCAGGGAAAAATCGCGCCGGACGAACTCCTCCCCGGGGTAGGCCTCCATTTCGCCGACCTCCCGATGGATCTCCAGGAGGAGGCCGGGGACGTCCTTGGGCTTCTCCGCGGGGGAGGGGCCTGCGGCCCCGGCCGCCCCCAAGGCCAAGGCCAAGGCGAGTATACCGCCCATAGAGCGCGCCTTCTTCGCCGCAGAGAGCATCGTCATTCCTCTCTTCTATTATAGCAGGGCCAGGCTGACGGCCATGACGGCCATCCCCGCGACCAGTCCGTAGATCGACCAGTGATGCTCGCCGTATTCCCGGGCCGCCGGCAGGAGCTCATCGAGCGACAGGAAGACCATCATGCCCGCGACCGCGGCGAACAGGGCGCCGGTCATGGCCAATCCCGGGATCAGATGCAGCAACCCGAACGCCGCCAGGGCCCCGAGGGGCTCGGCCAGCCCCGAGAGGAACGAGTAGACAAAGGCCTTTTTCCGGTCGCCCGTGGCGTAGTAGACGGGAACGGACACGGCGATGCCCTCGGGGATGTTGTGGATGGCGACCGCGGCCGCCATGGCCACGCCAAGGCGCGGGTCCTTGAGGGCGGCGGCGAACGTGGCCAGCCCTTCCGGGAAGTTGTGGATGGCGATGGCCACGGCCGTCATGACCCCCATGCGGTGCAGCTTCTGCTGCCGGGCCGCGGCCGCGGCGTCGTCCATGTCCTGGACCAGGCGCGGCTCGTGCGGGTTCTCGTACCCCGGCACGAACTTGTCGACCAGAGCGATCAGCAGGATGCCCCCGAAGAACGATCCCATCGCCGCCCATGTGCCCGGCTTGCCGAGGTCCTGCCGGAGGCTCTCCTGGGCGTTGGGTAGGATCTCGACCAAGGCGATGTAGATCATGACC
>VGJC01000265.1 GCA_016867635.1 Candidatus Aminicenantota bacterium
AAGGCGTTGCCGTCGCTGTCGACGACCTTGCCGTAGATGTTCCCGGTCCTGACCTGAGCGAAGGCGGAGACGGAAAGGAGCAGAATGCACAGAGCGATGAGAGATTTCCTCACGCTTTTTCCTCCTTTTCAGATGTTCGCGGATTTGACATTCCTTCCCGGAGTGAGAATCTCACTCCACCCGTAACCAAATTAAAGCGCGTTCCTCTGGGGATCACCTCCTTGGAATAAAGATTCGTGTTCATCAGGCCCTATCCTATGCAATTCCCGTGCCAGTATGCGTTTTCTAATGTAACCACATTAAAATATATAAGTTAACAAAAGCATCGTCCCTCTTCCGGTCGTCCGAACATTCGGTATTTTGGATATTTAACCAATTTTTTGGATGCTGAGCTCATTGGAGGGAACACCGACAGTTGACCCGGCCGCCCGATTCCATTATAATCCCCGCGAAATCAAAGGAGGTCCCATCATGGGGAAGTACATCGCCGTTCTCGGAGGCCTGGCCGCCATGGCGGGAGGTCTTGCGCTGGTCATCTTTGTGCCCAAGTTCTGGTCTGCCTTCTCGCATCTCGTTCTGGGCTTCGTCCCTCCCATTCTCTTCTTCGGCGGTCTCATCGGCCTCATCGCCGGCATCAGCAGCGTCAAGGACGCCAAGAGGACCAGGAAGCTGGAGCAGGAAACCGAAGCCAAGAAAGATCAGCCGGCCTGATCGGGCCGCCCGCCGTCCGCGCCTTCGGGGCTCTCCCCGCGCTTGCCGGCCCGTGAGGGGCTGTGCTAGGATGGGGACAGCATCGTGGTCCATTTTCACGTTTTCGCCCTGTCGTTCCTGCTCACCCTTCCGTCCCCCGCGGCCCGGCCCGTCGAGAGCGCCTTTCTTCAGAACTCGCCGGACATCCTGAAGGGGCTCCTTTGGTCCGGGGGGACGATCTCCATCTTCCTCCCCGCTCCCCTTTCGTTCGCCGACCAGGCCTCGCCCGACCAGGCCTTCCTTATCTTTAAGCGCGTCTTCGCCGACTTCACAACGACGGAATTCACCACCGACCCCCGCCTGTCCCGCTTTCCCGGGAGCCCGGGCGGGATCCTCAGGGCCCGGTGGTCTTTCCGGAACCGGAGGACGGGCAATCACTACCCCTTCCGGATCTTTTTCCTCCTGGCCCCCGAGGAGACCGAGGCCTCGCCCGCGGCCCAAGGACCGGTCGTCCGGCTCAGGATCGTCGAGATCCGGGCGGAGAAGCTCTGATGGCCGGCGACCGGTTCCTCGACCGGAAAAACCTGCTCAAGGCGGGCGGAGCGGCCGCCGCCCTGTCGGTCGTCCTCGGCCTTCTGACCCTGGCCCTGCCGGGGCTTCTCTCCCGGGATTTCGACCAGCGGAGCCTGGCCTCTCTCAAGAGACAATCCGTCCGGGTCAAAAAGGACTTCGACGCGCTCCTCGTCTCGCTCGACGCCCGCAAGGCCCGTTTTTCCGCTCTGCCCCGGCCTTCGGCTTCCGAGGGCTGGCTCCCGCTCTTCCGGGATTCCGGGCTCGACCCCGAGACCGAGGGCCTGGCCCTCAGCGACGGGGACGGCTTTCTGGAGGTCTGGTTCGGGAACGTCCTGAGCCTTTCCGACCTCATCGACAGGGAGGACCTCGAGAAGATGAAGCGGGCCCCCGGCGCGGTCCTCGTCCGCAGCCGGGCTTCCGTCTATCTCGCCTCCGCGCAGAGCCTCGGCGAGGGGCAGCCCTGGCTGGCCCATTTCCGGCGGCTGGCTTTCACGCCGAGGTTCCAGTCCGCTTCCATCCGCGAATCCCACGCCCTTGGCCCCGCGTTCCGGACGGCCTTCGATATCGATTACTGGGACTTCCGGGAGGACGTCGCCGGCTTCGAGAGCTTTTTCGCCCGCCACGACGACGAGTTCAAAGGCCAGCCTCGGCAGGAGAACGAGATCCAGACGCTCTTCTTCCCGCTCCGGGACGGGACGGGGCGCATCATGGCCACGGTCACCGTATCGTCGCCGTCGCTGACGTCGAAGCTGACCGGCGCGCGCGAGGACCTGTGGCTTGCCGTCCTCCTCCTTCTCTCCCTGGCGGGCCTGCTGACACTGGCTTTCCTGTGGTCCTCTCCGCGTTGGCTGCGGGAGGGGAAGGCGCTGCACGGAGCCCTGATCGTCCTTCTGACGGCGGGCCTGAGACTGGCCAGCCTGCCCCTCGGCCGTCTGGGGAAGCTCCAATCCCTGCCCATGTTCTCTCCGGCCTCGGCCGGGTTCCTGTCTCTCGGGGGTTTGACGAGCTCGCCGGCGGACATCCTCCTGACGGCCCTGGCCGTCCTGTCCCTGGCCGCGTGCCTGGCCATCCTTGGAAAGCGGCTCTTCCGCGTCGAGCGCCTCGGCCCGGCCGGGCTCGCTTCTCCGGCGCTGCAC
>VGJC01000266.1 GCA_016867635.1 Candidatus Aminicenantota bacterium
TGAGCGGCCAGCTGGGAACGGGCACGGCCTTGGCCGTCGCCCGCCAGATCTGCGAGGGCCTGGCCGAGGCCCACAGGCGAGGCGTCGTCCACCGGGACCTGAAGTCGGCCAACGTCATGATCGACCGCGAGGGGACGGCCCGGGTCATGGACTTCGGCATCGCCCGCTCGGTCAAGGTCAAGGGACTGACCGGGGCCGGGGTCATGATCGGCACGCCGGAATACATGAGCCCCGAACAGGTCGAGGGCAAGGAGGTCGACGCGCGCTCGGACATCTATTCGCTCGGCGTCATCCTCTACGAGATGGTGACCGGGCGCGTGCCCTTCGAGGCCGACACGCCTTTCGCCGTCGGCGTCAAGCAGAAGAGCGATCCGCCGCCCGACCCACGGAAAGCGAACCCCCAGATCCCGGACGACCTCGGACGCCTCATCCTGCGCTGCCTCGAGAAGGACAAGGGCAGGCGGTTCCAGAGCGCGGGCGAGGCGCTCGGCGAGCTCGAGAGGATCGAGCAGGGCCTGCCGACGACCCAGCGTGCGGCGCCTCGGCGCGCCAAGCCCCTGACGACCCGGGAGATCACCGTCAAGATCAGCCTGCGGTCGCTCTGGAAGCCGGCCGCAGCCGTGGCCGGCGCGGCGGCGCTCGTTCTCCTCGGGGCGCGCCTCTTGACCCGCGGGCCGACCCTGCCGGCGCCGACGGACCGGCCGTCGCTCGCGGTCATGTATTTCAAGAACAACACCGGGGACAAGGCCCTCGACCACTGGCGGCGGATGCTCTCGGACCTGCTCATCGCCGACCTGGCCCAGTCCAGGCTCCTCCGGGTCCTGAGCGAGGACAAGCTGGCCGATATCCTCGAACGCCTCGGTGAACGGGACTCGGGGTCTTTCTCGTCGACCGTCCTCAAGAACGTCGCCGCGATGGGAGGGGTCAGGCACGTCCTCCAGGGGTCCTACGCCAAGGCCGGCGGCGAGTTCCGGATCAACGTCGCCCTGCTCGACGCGGAGACGGGGGAGCATGTCGGCGCCGAGTCGGTGGCCGGCACGGGCGAAGAGAGCGTCTTTCCCATGGTCGACGAGCTGACCCGGAGGATCAAGAAGAGCCTGGACCTGACGGCCTCGGCCATCGCCGGCGACACCGACGAAGAGGTCGGCAAGATCACGACGGCCTCGCCCCAGGCGCTGGGCTATTACACGGAGGGCCGCCGCTATCACAACAGCGGCGACTACCGCCGCAGCATCCAGCTCATGCAGAAGGCCCTCGAGCACGACCCGCGCTTCGCCATGGCCTACCGGTCCCTGGCCAAGAGCTATAACAACCTGGGGTTCTATAAAGAGGACAAGTCCTTCCTCGAAAAGGCAATGGAGCTCGCCGACCGGCTGCCGGACGCCGAGCGCTTGATGATCGAGGGCGACTATTTCCGCCGCGACGAGACGACCTGGGACAGGGCCGTCAAGGCCTTCCAGGGTGTGCTGAAGATCTACCCCGACCATACCTCGGCCAACCACAATCTGGCCATGATCTACTACGGCCTCGAGGAGTGGGACAAGTCCATCGAGCGATACGAGGCCTGCGTCCGGGCCCGGAGCGAATTCATCCCCTCCTATGCTCAGCTCGCCGCGGCCTACCTCGCCAAGGGCCTCCATGACAAGGCGCTCCAGACGCTCCGGGGCTTTATCGACGACCACTTCGATAGCGCCGAGATCCGCGCGGCGATCGCGGACACGCTGCTCCACGAGGGCGACCTCGCGGCGGCCGCCGCCGAGGCCGACCGGGCCCTGGCCGTCGACCCCAATGATTTCCACGCGATCACGGCCCGCGGCGACGTCGATGTCTGTCTCGACGATCTCGCCGGAGCCGAGGCGGCTTACCGAAAGCTCATCGATAAGGGCGAGCCCAGGGCTTTCGCTTATGGAGTCTCCAGCTTGGGCAACCTCCTGCGGCTCCAGGGGCGTTTCCGCGAGGCCGAGGCCGTCTGGAAGCGGGCCCTAGCCTATTCGGAGGCCGCGGGGCAGCCGCGCTGGGTCATGATGTCCGCCCGAGGATTGGCCCGAGCCTGCTTGAGGTCCGGCCGCTTCGCGGAGGCGTTGAAATACTCCGGGCTCGCCCTTGACAGCGCGAGAGAGACAGGCTCGACGAGCGATGAAAGGACGGCCCTTTTCTTGCGGGCCTGCGCCCTGATCGCCAAGGGCGACCAGGCGGGCGCTGAGAAGGCCATCGACGACCTCGGCAAGATCATCGCGGGAGGGATGAGCAAGAGCGCGAGCCGCTTCCACGACCACGCTCTAGGCCTCCTGGCGCTCGCCAAAGGGGATGCGAAGAGCGCCGTCGGCCATCTGGAGAAGACCCTGTCCCTTGAGCCCAACGGGCCGCTGGCCAAGGACGGGGCCCTCCTGCGCGACC
>VGJC01000267.1 GCA_016867635.1 Candidatus Aminicenantota bacterium
CCAGCCCGAAGTGAACGGCCGTGTTGATCTCGTCGAGGACGACGATCCGGTAGTCCCCGGAGAGCATGGCCTCGAGCGAGCGGGCCAGCCCGGCCCGGGCCTTGGTCACGTCCTCGTCGTCGGGGCCGTCCTTGACCAGGATGAAGCCCTCGCGGCCGAACTGCTCGATGCGGACGAGAGGGGAGAGGCGCTTGGCGGCCTCGATCTCGCCGCTCGGCCGGCCCTTGAGGAATTGGCCGATGAACGTCTTGAAGCCGTGGCCGGCGGCCCGCAGGGCCAGGCCCAGGGCCGCCGTCGTCTTGCCCTTTCCGTTGCCCGTGTAGACCTGGATGTAGCCGTCCATCGGGCCTATTCTTCATAAATCCCGCTTTCTTGTCAAAGAGGGCGAGCGTTGGATCTAGCGCCGGTTTCCGGGGATGTCTGAGGAAAAGTCGCCGATAGATGTCCCCTGAAGACCCCCATAGCGGAGGGGGACCCATCGCTCGGCGATGGGGGAACCGTCGGGACAGGTTCCCGGGGGTTTGGGGGGCTAAGGGGATATCTATCGGCAGGACATTTCCGAGGATTTCCGCGGGAACCGGCTTGGCTTTTCGGAAGCTGGGACATGTGCTATAATCCGGGGCATGCTGGACCCCAAATATGTATTGGATAATGTTGATTCCGTTCAAGATAGGATTGGAACGCGAGGCCCGAGGATCGACCTCTCCGGGCTCGTCAAGATCTCGATCGAGAAAAAGGGCCTCCTCAAGAGGGTCGAAGACCTGAGGGCCGAGAAGAACCGGGCCTCGGAAGAGGTCTCGCGGATGAAGAGGGACGGGCGGGACGCCTCGGCCCTGATCATCGATATGCGCAAGGTCGGCGACGAGATCGCCGGGCTCGAGGACAAGCTCAAGACACTCGACGAGGGCATCAGGGAGACCCTGCTCAACGTCCCCAACATCCCTCACGAGTCCGTGCCCGTCGGCCGCAGCGCCGAGGACAACCGGGAGGTCCGGGTGTCGGGGGACAGGCCGGAGTTCGGCTTCGAGCCCCAGGCCCATTGGGACATCGGCGAGAAGCTGGGCATCCTCGACTTCGAGCGGGCGGCCAAGATCACCGGCTCGCGGTTCACCGTATCGTACGGGGCCGCTGCGATGCTCGAGCGGGCCTTGATCTCGTTCATGCTCGACATCCACACGAAGGAAAGAGGGTTCCTCGAAGTCCTGCCGCCGTTCATCGCCAACGCGACGAGCCTGACCGGGACCGGCAACCTGCCCAAGTTCAAGGAGGACCTGTTCAAGCTCGAGGGCTACGACTGGTACCTCATCCCGACGGCCGAAGTTCCGCTGACGAACCTTTTCCGGGACGAGATCCTCGACGGAGCCTCCCTGCCTCGGCGGTTCGCCGGATGGACGCCGTGCTTCCGCAGCGAGGCCGGCTCGTACGGCAAGGATGTCCGGGGGCTCATCCGCCAGCACCAGTTCAACAAGGTCGAGATGATGGTCTTCAGCCTCCCGGAGAAGTCCTTTGACGAGCTCGAGCACATGACGGCCTCGGCCGAGGAGGTCCTCAAGCGCCTCGGCCTTCATCACCGGGTCGTGCTGCTCGCGACGGGCGACATGGGTTTCGCCAGCGCCAAGACCTACGACCTCGAGGTCTGGATGCCGAGCCGCGGGGGCTTCCTGGAGATCTCGTCCTGCTCGAACTGCGCGGACTTCCAGGCCCGCCGGTCCAACATCCGCTTCCGCCGCGGGCCGAAGGCCAAGCCCGAGTTTGTCCACACCCTGAACGGATCGGGGCTGGCCGTGGGCCGGACCGTGAGCGCCATCCTCGAGAACTTCCAGCGCCAGGACGGCTCGGTCGTCGTCCCCGAAGCCTTGAGGCCGTACATGGGCGGGCTCGAATTCATCGCCCCCCGAACCTGATAGAATAGATTGACCCGACGGAGGGATGGCCGAGTGGTTGAAGGCGGCGGTCTTGAAAACCGCTTTCCGGTCTTCCGGAACGGGGGTTCGAATCCCTCTCCCTCCGCCACTTTTCAACGGTTCTGCTCCCGTCCGCAGGTTCCGCCGAGGGCCCACGGCGGTTCCTCTCGCGGAGCACCCCCGTCCGTGCTCGCCGCTCCAAAGCGCTCTTCGGCATCAGCGGCTGCGCGCGAGCGGGGGGCCCCCGCTCCGCTGCGTCTCCACCGTGCGCCGGCTGGAACCCGCAGGCAGCATTCCCTTAATCCCAAGATGAGGAAAGGACGAACATGAGAACACTCGTTGAGAACGGGAACAGATTGACCGACCTGCCGAACGTCGGAAAGACGACGGCCGCCAAGCTCGAGAGGATCGGGATCAGGACCAAAGCGGATTTTCTGAAGCGTGACCCCTACGACGTCTTCCACGAGCTCAGAAGGAAGGTCG
>VGJC01000268.1 GCA_016867635.1 Candidatus Aminicenantota bacterium
CCCCGAAATGACCCCGGCCCGCGTCGGGCTGGCCCAGATCTACGCGGCTCGCGGGGAGAAGGAGCGGGCCTTCCTTCAGTACCGGGAGATCCTCAAGATCGACCCTGACGACGGCTGGGCCCGGCCGCGCCTCGAGGCCCTGCGCGAGACGCTGACCCGCGGCCTCTTCGAGGAGGCCGCGGCCGCCGGAAAGGCCGGCCGAACGGAGGCCGCCCGGACCGCTTTTCTCAAGGTCCTGTTCTATGACCCGGACTCCTCCGCCGCCCATTACGAGCTCGGCCGAAGCTATCTCCGGGAAGACAACGTGGACAGCGCGCTGTTCCATTTACAGGCGTTCCTGGAAAAGGACACCGGGAAAAAGGAGCGCCGGATCGAGGTCCTGCGGGACGTCGCCGAAGCGCATTTCCGCGGGCAGGAGTTCGGCCGGAGCCTGGAATATTTCGAAAAGATCAGGGACCTCGACCCGGCGGACCAGGACGCCCTCCGGCGCATCGATGAGCTCAAGGCCCGGCTCGGTGTCTACGAGCTGCCCAGCCAATACGCGTCCATCCCCGCGTCGGAGGCCGTCGCCCGGGAGGACCTGGCCGCGCTCGTCGGGGTCAAGTTCAAGGACCAGCTCGAAGGCCCCGGGCGCCGGACGAGGATCGTCGTGGACATCGCCACCTCCTGGGCCCAGAACTACATCGTCGACGTCGCCTCGCTGGACATCATGGGCGTCTACGACAACCACACCTTCCAGCCGCGCCGGATCATCAACCGGGCCGAGCTGGCCGAAACCGCGGTCAGGCTGATCAGGGCCCTCCAGGCCCGGGGCCGCCGGTTCGTCCCGCTGGTGGAAGCCCGAAGGATCCAGATCGCCGACGTGACCCCGGAGAACTATTTTTATCCGGTCATCGTCGAGGCCCTGTCCTACCAGGTCATGGCCCTCGATCCCATGCGGAAGTTCGAGCCCGAAAGGACGGTCTCGGGGCGCGAGGCCATCCGCGTCCTGGACATCATCCTCAGCCTCGCCCGATAAGGGGCCAAGGAAAGGATCATGACCGAAGCCGATAAACCGGAAAGGGCGGGACCGGCCGGGAGGGGGCGGTCCGAGCTCCTGGCGCTGCCCAACCTCCTGTCCATATCCCGGATCCTGTTGACGCCCGTCTTCGTCTGGATGATGATCGCCGGGAAGCCCTGGGAAGCGTTCTTCGTGTTCCTGGCCGCGGGGGCCACGGACGCCCTCGACGGCTTCGCGGCCCGCCGCCTGCGCCTCAAGACCTCGGCCGGCCTCTGGCTCGACCCGGCCGGGGACAAGGTCCTGCTGACGGCGGCGTTCGTCACTCTCTCCCTCCCGGGCCTGGCCCAGCCGAACACGCTCCCCCTCTGGCTGACGGCGATCTGCGTCGGCCGGGACCTGGCCATCGCCGCGGCGGCCCTGGTCATCGTGCTCCTGCGGGGGATGAGGACGTTCAAACCCGTGCTGGCCGGCAAGGCCAGCACCATCTGCCAGGTCCTCGTCCTTTACGTCGTCCTGTTCTTCAACGCCATGGGGACATCGCCCGCGTTCCTCACGTGGCTCTTTATCCTGACGGCCGCGCTGACCCTGCTGTCCTGGGTCCAATACGGCATCCGCGGGGTCGCCTTACTTCGGCGGACCGGCCAGCCAGGCGTTGAATAGATTCTTCTCCCAACTCCGAGGATTCTAAGAATCAAGCGATGGCGGTAGATATCCCCCTGAAGACCCCCATAGCGCGCTTTGCTTTTTCGGGGCCCCGTGTTAATATTCCGGGCGTTATTCCAGGAATGAGGAGCCTGTCCATGTTCGATAACCACGCCTTCGCCAAGCTCGCCCGGAGGATCGACGGCTTCCGCGACGAGATGGTCGACCTCCAGATCCGTCTCTGCGCCATCCCCGCCATCGCCCCGGCGAGCGGCGGCGAAGGGGAGGCCGCAAAGGCCGAGTTCCTGTCCGCCTACCTGAAGGACAACGGATTCCGGGACATCGCGCTCGTCAAAGCCCCCGACCTGGACGCCCCGGCCGGCTACCGCCCCAACCTCCTGGCCTTTTACAAAGGGAAAAGCTCGAGCCGGACGGTCTGGATCATGACCCACATGGACGTCGTTCCTCCCGGGGAGCTTTCGCAGTGGAAGGGCGACCCGTTCAAGGCCTGGGTCGAAAAGGGGCGGGTCTACGGCCGCGGCGTCGAGGACAATCAGCAAGACATGGTCGCATCCCTGTTCGCCGTCAAAGCCCTCCAGGCCGAAGGCATCGCGCCCCCCGCCGACATCGGCATCGCGCTGGTCGCCGACGAGGAGACGGGAAGCGCGAAAGGCATCGATTACGTCCTGCGGAACAACAAGTCCTTCCGCAAGCAGGACCTGATCATCGTCCCCGACGCG
>VGJC01000269.1 GCA_016867635.1 Candidatus Aminicenantota bacterium
GGAGATCGTTTTCCTGTCGACCCGCGACCTGTTCTCGATCGACCTCTTCCTGGCCGATGTCGAAACGGGCCGGATCACGCGCAAGATCACCTCGACGGCCGTCGATCCCCACTTCGAGAGCATCCAGTTCATCCGCTCGGCCGGCTCCTGGGACGCCACGGGCTCCAAGTTCGTCTTCAGCGGCATCACTAAAGGGCGGCCTGTGCTGACCATCCTGGACATGGAAAAGAACAGGACGGCGCGGGAGATCCGGTTCACCGAGCTGGCCGAGATCATGAGCCCGTCCTGGTCCCCGGATGGACGCTTCATCACCTTTTCCGCCCTCACCGGGGGGGTCTCCGACATCTTCATCTACGACCTGACCAGCGACGTCCTCAAGCAAATGACCAGGGATGTCTATGCCGACCTCCAGCCCGTCTGGTCGCCGGACGGGAAGACCATCGCTTTCGTCACCGAGCGGTTCTCGACCAACCTCGATTGGGTCGAGATCGGCGACTACGAGCTGGCCCTTCTCGACGTCGAATCGGGCCGGATCCAGAAGGTCCTGGGGTTCCCGACGGGCAAGAACATCAATCCCCAGTGGGCTCCGGACGGCGCCAGCCTCTTTTTCCTTTCGGACCAGAACGGCAAGACCGACGTCTACCGGGTCGAGCTGGCATCGGGCAGGATCTCCCAGATCACGAACCTCTACACGGGCATCAGCGGGATCACGGAGCTCAGCCCGGCCCTGTCCGTGGCCGCGGCATCGGGCCGGCTCCTGTTCTCGGCCTATGAGGAAGGATTCCACTCGATCTATTCCATCGATGACGGCGCGGCGCTCGAAGGGCAGGCCTTCCTGGCCCAGTTCGAGCGCAATCCCGCCCTCCTGCCCCCGAGGTCGGATCCGGAGGGCGCCTTGCTCGGGTTGCTCAAGAACCCGCTGTTCGGTCTGCCCAAGGACCGGAACTTCGTCATCGCCGACTACAAGCCCCGGCTGGGGCTCGATTATGTCTCTCCGCCCTCGGTGGCCATCGGCGTCGACCGGTTCGGGACCTACGGCGCGGGCGGCATCGCGGCCTTTTGGAGCGACATGCTCGGTTATCACACCATCGTCACCCAGGCCTTCACGGGCTCGCGGATCGTCGACACATCGGGTGGCGTCGCCTACTTCAACAACAAGAGCCGGGTGAACTGGGGGGGGGCGGCCCAGCGGATCGTCTACCCCTACCCCTATTACGCCATCTTCGAGGACGAGTTCGGGGGCCAGCCCGCGATCTTCGAGGTCGAGGACGTCTTCCGGCTCATCAATTACGACCTTTCGCTGTTCGCCTCCTATCCGCTCAGCCAGGTCAGCCGGTTCAGCTTGAGCGGCGGCTACCGGTCCCAGGGATTCAGCCGGACGATCTACACCCGGATCTATTCCTTCTCGGGGGGACTGCTGGCCTCCACCAAGGAGAAAGAGTCGCAGCCGGGACTGAACTACGGCTATCTCTCGGCCGGGTATTTCTACGACACAGGGATCTTCGGGGCCACCAGCCCCATCCTCGGCCAGAACTTCGCCGTGTCGGTCTCGCCGGCGGTCGGCGGGATCACGTTCACCTCGGCCTACATCGACTACCGCAGATATTTCATGCCGCTCAAGCCGTTCACCCTGGCCTTCCGCGGCCTGCACTACGGCCGGTACGGGAAGGGATCGGAGGACGACCGGTTCTACCCGCTCTATATCGCCTACTGGGACCTCGTCCGGGGCTATGAGTCCTTCTCCTCAGCGGAGTTCGACCCGGTCACGGGCGAGAGCGAATTCGATTTCGGCAGGCTCTACGGCAGCAAGATGATCGTCGCCAACGTCGAGCTGCGCGTCCCTCTCCTGGGGATCCTCGGGATCGGGAAGGGCTATTACGGGGCCTGGCCTCTCGAGTTCTACGGGTTCTTCGACTGGGGCATCGCCTATGCCTCGACCCCGGGGAGATGGTGGGGAGGGGAGACCAGCGAGGACGTCAAACCGACGTTCCTGGGCGGGACCCGCAAGCCCATCAGCAGCACCGGCATCGGCATGCGGACCAACCTGTTCGGGGCCCTGATCCTGGGATTGAACTACGTCTACCCGATCGACAGGCCGGCCCGGGGCTGGCACCTCCAGTTGAGCCTCTCGCCGGGATTCTAGCTCGGGTACCTATTTTTTGGGAAACCAGGGGACGAAGGCGCTCGTCCGCCGGGCGTAGGCTTCGAAATCCGGGCGGCCGCGGTATCTTTTCTCGAGCAACGGAACTCCCGAAACCTTGACGAGCAGGAAGGTGATGAGCACAGGACTCACGATCGTCGTCCAGCCGTAGGGGAACTCCAAGGCGATGAGAAACAGGCCCCACCACATCAGCGACTCGCCGAAGTAGTTGGGG
>VGJC01000270.1 GCA_016867635.1 Candidatus Aminicenantota bacterium
GCCCCGGCTCTCGGCGCGAAGGCCGGCCTCGCCGCGCCCGTCGGCCTGGCCTGGGTCCTGGTCCTCATCGGCGAGGTCCTCGGGCGCTTCCACTTCTACGGCCAGGTCGGACGGCCCTAATTCCGCTTCTGGCGAAGTCCTCCGCTCGGCTCGGCAAAGGATATCGCCCCTAGCCCCCCAGACCCCCGGGAACCAGTCCCGACGGTTCCCCCGGCGGCGGCCGCCGGGCCCCCCTCCGCTATGGGGGTCGTCAGGGCGACATCCTTCGCCGCCGCGCGTCGGACATTTCTCGTGCTGAGCTGAGTCGTGGACCGACTATTTAGGCCGCAAGGAATTCAGGTAATTGAGGTAGTCCGCGCGGGTGTTGAGGTTCGTCAGCCGCCTGCCCCCCTCGATGGCCACGACGGCCGTCCGGCAGCGCTCATAGAGAGGGAGAACGCTATTCTCTCCCGACCGGAGCAGGGCTTCGACGGCCGGGACGACCGTTCTTTTGTAGACGGCGAACAGCGGCTCGTATCGTTCGGCCGGGTCCACGGGGACGGCTATCTCGGCTTCCGCGGCCGCCCCGGCCAGCGAACGGAGCAAGGGGATGTCGATGTCGGGGATGTCGCAGGCGACGACGGCGCAGACCTCGTTGGACGCGGCCCGCAGCCCAGCCAGGATGCCCCCGAGAGGGCCCAGGCCCGGGACCTCGTCCTCGACGATCCGCAGGCCCCGGCTTTGGCGGCGGGCCACAGAGCGCGTCCCGGCAGGCTCCCGGCGCGTCTTGGCCGTCCCGACTCCCTGGCCGGGAGAGACGCTGACCAGGACCTCGTCGAAGTGCGGTTCGAGCTGGGCGAGGACGTGCTCGAGAAGCGTCCGGCCCGCCACGGCGAGGCCGGCCTTGTCGGCCTTCATCCGCGAGCCCCGGCCGCCGGCCAGCACGACCGCGCTCATGGGCCTGCCGGCGCAAAGGATCTTGCTTTTCACGGGTCTATTATATATCTCCGCCGCCCAAGGTCTAGGGGACCGGCGCGGCTTGACATGTTCGCCCGCGATTCCCATAATGGGCGGGCGGGTCCCCATGCTCCTCAAACATCAGGAATTCTACGCTTCGCTGACCGCTCTGGCCCCGGGGCTCGTCGAGCGCGTCCAGAAGGCCGTCGAGGAATCCGAAACAAGATTTTCCGGCAAGAAGGACGGCCGGGCCGGGTTCCTCTGGGAGCACACCGTCCTCGTGGCCTCGCTCGCCTACCGGGTGGCCCGTTCGGAGAAAGAAGATCCCGCGCTGGCGGCGCTCGTGGCCCTGTTCCATGACGCCGGCAAGTTCTCCGGCGGGCGCTACCATGCCGGGGAAAAGCCCGAGGAAGAGGCGGCGGCCAAGCTGGCCCGGACGGTGCTCGAGGAATCGGGCCTCAAAATGACGTCCATCGGGCATATCGTCCGGGCCCTCCGCTCTCTCTACCTTTCGGGCGCCCGCAGGAACAAGCTGGCCGACATCGTCCACGACGCGGACTTCCTGTCCAAGTTCGGCTATCTGGGCGTGGCCAATTTCTTCGTCAAGTCCACGCTCCGCGGGCGCAACCTCGAGGCGGCCGTCATGGACTTCCTCGGCAAGGAGCTGACCTACGCGGCCGTCCTGCCCCAGAACATGAGAACGCAAGCGGCCCGCCGGATCGCGACCCGCAAGTCGGCCGACACCCTGCGTTTCTACCGCGCTTTTCTGGACGAGCTCAAAGAGACCCACGGCATGGATTTCCGGATCCGGACGGCCGAAATGCCGAGACCGGGGACACGCTCCAAGCGCGTCAAGATCTCCTACGCGGCCCCGCTTCTCTGCGGCCTGTGCGGAGGGAAGTGGGAGGTCTCCCTGAAGACGGAGAAGGGATCGAAGTGCGAGAAGCTCGAGGCCTCGCTTCGCTGCGGCTCCTGCGGCAATACGCACGTCCTGGCCTTTTGTCTCCCCGAGATTCCTTAGAAGCGGGGGATGGGATCATAAAACCACGATGACACCGGTGCTTCCCGGCGGGCGGCGGGCAGCGGGCAGAGCCCGCCCGGCCGGCCGTCCGCTTGCGGCCTTGCCCGTCGTCGCCGCTCTCCTGGCCCTGGCCGTGTGCAAGGTCGCCCAGATCCCCGCCGTTGCGGCCCGGCCGTCCAAGGTCATCATGGGCTACTACGTTTCTTGGAAGCAGGCCGAGTTCGACCACACCCAGGTCCGCTACGAGTATCTGACCCATATCGCCCACGCCTTCGTCTGGCCGGACCCCTCGGGGAACATCGTCGTCCCGCCGGGCTTCCTCTATCCCGAGCTCAACGCCGCGGCCCGCGCCCACGGGGTCAAGATGATGGTCAGCGTGGGCGGC
>VGJC01000271.1 GCA_016867635.1 Candidatus Aminicenantota bacterium
GTCAGGATGCATTGGGAGCAGTCGAGGGTTGGAAAGGTCTCGGACAGCTGGCTCATGTGCCCCCCGATCGAGGGGGTCCGCTCGACGAGGATGACCTCGAAGCCCGTGTTGGCCAGGTCGAGGGCGGCCTGGATGCCGGAGATCCCCCCGCCGACGACGAGGGCCCGCCGGGTCACGGGGACGCTCAGCGGCTCGAGGGACTCGTTCTTCCGGACCCGGGCGACGGCGCTTTTCGTCAGCTTCGTCGCCTTGACCGTCCCCTTGGCCTTGTCCTTGTGGACCCAGCTGCATTGCTCCCGGATGTTGGCGATCTCGCACTTGAAGGTGTTGATCCCGGCCCGCTTGGCCGCGTTCCGGAAGGTCGTCTCGTGGAGGTTGGGCGAGCAGCAGGCGACGACGATGTTGTCGAGCTTTTTGTCCTTGATGGCCTGCTCGATCATTCCCTGCCCCGGGTCGGAGCACATGTAGACGTAGTCCTCGGACAGGACGACCCCCGGCTCCTTGGCCAATTCCTGGGCCACTTTCTTGACGTCCACCGTCCCGGCGATGTTGACGCCGCAGTGGCAGACGAACACGCCTGTTCGCTTCATGGTCACCCTTTCGCTTTGTCCTGGCTCAGGAGGTCCAGGCCGTAGGAATAACCCCGTTCGAAGGCCCGGATATTGATCTCGAGGAACCGCTTCGGGACGAGGCCGGGGAGGGCCTTTTTCATCGCCTCGGCCGAGACGACCTTGGAGATGGCCGTGAAGAAGCCGAGCATGACGAGGTTGGTGAAAATCCGGTTCCCGAGCTCTTCGGCGAACCGGGTCGAGGGGATCCCGTACATCCGGACCCGGGCCCGGGCGGGCCGGGCCTTGACAAGGTCCGTGTCGATGAGGAGGATGCCGTCGTCCCGGAGCTGGGGCTCGTACTTGTCATAGGCGTCCTGGGAGATCGAGACGAGGACCTCGGGTTTGGTCAGGTACGGATAGAGAACCCGCTCGGGGGAGACGACGACCTGGGAGCTGCAGGCGCTGCCCCGGGCTTCCGGCCCGAAGCTCTGGGTCATCGTCGCGTACTTGTTGTCGAACAGGGCCGCCGCCTTGCCCGTGATGAGGCCGCAACGGACGATGCCCTGCCCGCCAAAACCGGAAAATTGGATTTCGGCCATGGTCACTCTCCGTAGGGGACGTATTTGTCGCCCAAGGATTTTTTCATGTGGGTGTTCATGCTCTCGAGGAAGGTCGGCTTCTCGCGGTCGACGAACTTTCCGCAGACCATCTTGCTCTGATAGCTGATTTCGATCGTCCGGGTGTCGGCCCCGTGCTGGATGACGGAGTTGTCGTAGTAGTACTTCAGGAGGTTCAGCCCGTCGCCCAGGCGGTTGCGCCGGGCGTAGAGGGTGACGCAGGGGGCGATGACCTCGATGAGGGAGAAGCCCTTCCGCGACAGGGCCTCCTGCATGGACTGGGTCACCCGGCGGATGTGGAGGCAGGTCCAGCGGGCGACGTAGCTCGCCCCGCAGGCGTCGGCCAGGTAGGGCAGGCTGAAGGGGTGCTCGAAATTGCCGAAGGGGGCGGTCGAGAGGTTGGCGTCGATGGGCGTCGTCGCGGCCACCTGGCCGCCGGTCATGGCGTAGTTGAAGTTGTTGACGCAGATGACGACCATGTCCATGTTCCGGCGGGCGGCGTGGATGAAGTGGTTTCCGCCGATCCCGAAGATGTCCCCGTCCCCGCTGAAGACGACGACCTTGAGGTCGGGATTGGCCAGCTTCAGGCCGGTCGCGAAGGGGATGGGCCGGCCGTGGGTCGAATGGAAGGAGTCGAGCTTGACGTAACCGGCGACCCGGCCCGTGCAGCCGATCCCGGAGACGATGGCCACCTTGTTCAAGTCGAGGTTGCTCTTCCGGAGGGCGTCGGCGAACGAAGAGACAACGACCCCGATCCCGCATCCGGAGCACCAGATGTGGGGGATGCGGTCCTTCCGCAGGAATTCGTCGATGGGGTTGGTGGGTTCGGGGCGTTCGGCGTCGCGGCTCATCGGGCGGCCTCCTTGATGGCTTTCAGGATATCGTCGGGGTCGTGGACCCAGCCGCCGCAATGGGTGACCGGGACGGTCGGGACGCGGCCGGCGGCGATGCGCTCGACCTCCTTGGCCACCTGGCCGAGGTTGAGCTCGGGGACGACGAAGGCCTTGACCTTCCCGGCCAGCTCTTTGATCCTCTTCTCGGGGAACGGCCAGACGGTGACCAGGCGGAGGGTCCCGACCTTGATGCCCGCCTGCCGGGCGAGCTGGACGGCCCGGTAGGCGACCCGGGACGTGATCCCGTAGGAGATGACG
>VGJC01000272.1 GCA_016867635.1 Candidatus Aminicenantota bacterium
CTTCTGGATGGGCTGATGCCGGGGCTCCGGCCGGGCCCTCTACCGGATGTACGCGTAGATCTGGTGTTCCGAGCCCAGCTCGTCCTGGACCGTCTCGTGATGGACCTGCTTGTGCTCCCAGCCGGGAATCGCGTAGTTGTGCGAGACCAGCCGCGTTCCCGGCCGGAGCTGACGCTCGAAGATCGGCCGCAGCAGGTCGTTCGACTCGGGCAGGAGGTAGAGGGCCACGACGGTGGCCTCGGAGAATTCGGCCTTGGTCGCGTCCATGGCCTCGAACCGGACCAGCTGCGTCACCCCGGCCGTTTCGGCGTTCTTGTTGGACTCGTCGATCATGTTCGGGTCGATGTCGATGCCCACCCCGCGGGCCCCGTACTTCCTGGCCGCCGTGATGACGATGCGCCCGTCGCCGCAGCCGATGTCGTAGACGACGTCGGCGACGGTGACCCGGGCCAGCTCGAGCATCCGGTCGACCACGGGCTGCGGTGTCGGGACCCAGGGGGCAAGGTCCTCCGCGTCGGCCCGGCCATGCGACCCGAGGAACAGCTCGATGGTCGTCCCCTCGTCGACGCGGAAGGAGTAAGGGCTCCCGGCCTCGAGCGAATAGACGATGTCCCGATCGCCCGAGTGGAACTCGATCTCCAGGGACGTCGCCGTCGGGAAGCGATCGATGGCCCCGGGGGCGATCTCCCGGTGTTCGGTTTTCATGGGGCTGCCGACGGGGAAGATCTTGTAGGCGATCGTTCGGCCGGTGACGTTGCGGAGGGTCGTCTCCTTGGCGGGCTCGACCGCGGCCGCCTGCGGGGCGGACGGAGGCGAGGCCGGCTCCCGGGAACAATGGGCGAGGGAGACCAGGGCGAGGCCGGCTATGATCAGGGAGGCCGCGAGCGTTTTAGCGGTTATCCTGTTCATCGCTCACCTCCTCATCAAAGCATTTTACCAGAAGACGGCCTGCCGGACAAAGCTCATCCGGAAAGGCCGTTTTCCGGCCAATTCGAGTATAATACTCGCCTGTTCAGGGAGAGAGACCATGCGATTGCTCCTCGTTTTCTCAGCCTGCCTGGCCGCCCTCCTCGTCCATCTCGTCCTGGAGCGGCGCCGGCTGGCACGGGCTCTCGACAGGGTCCCCCGGAGGATCGCGGTCACCGGCTCGAGGGGCAAGTCCGGGACGACGCGGCTGATCGCGGCCGGGCTCCGGGCGTCAGGCGCCCGGGTCCTGGCCAAGACCACGGGTTCGAGACCGGCGCTCATCTTTCCCGACGGCTCGGAGCGGGTGATCCCCAGGCCGGGGACGGCCTCCATCCGCGAGCAGGTCCGGCTGGTTTCTCTGGCCGCCCGGCTGGGGGCCGATACGCTGGTCGCCGAGATGATGAGCATCGGGCCGGAGTGTCTGTTCGCGGAATCCCGGAGCATTCTCCGCCCGCAGATCCTGGCCTTGACCAACGTCCGGCTCGACCATATCGAGGACATGGGGCGGAGCCGGGGGGAGATCGCCTCGGCCCTGTCCGGGGCTTTCCCGCGGGCCGGCGTCGTCCTCCTGCCGGCCGAAGAATCGGACCCGGCCTTCGAAGCCGCGGCCGCCCGTCTCGGAACGGAGCTCGTGCCCGTCCCTTCCGCCGGCCCCGCCGCCCCCGCGGGAGCCGCACCGGGGGGCCTTTGGTGGGAATTCGAGCCGAATATCAGGTTGGCCCGGGCCGTGCTCGACAGGCTGGGCTTGGCTGGAGAGCCGATGCTCGAGGGCCTGGCCGGCGCCGCGCCGGATTTCGGGAGCCTGAAGATCTTCAGGGCGCATTTCGGGTCCCCGCCCCTCCCGGCCGTCTGCGTCAGCGCGTTCGCGGCTAACGACCCCGGCTCCTCGGCCGAAGCCCTCGCCAAGATACGGCCGCGCGTCGATCTCGAGCGCTTGCCCGCGGTCGCCTTCCTGAGCCTCAGGGAAGACAGAGGGGACCGGACGATGCAGTGGATCACGGCCGCCCGGGCCGGATTTTTCCGGGAGTTCGAACGGGTCCTGGTGCTGGGCGCCCCGGCCGGGGCCTTCGTGCGAAAGCTCCGCAGGTCCGGCGGGCCGGAAGCGGCTAAATTTGAGCCCGTCCCCGACGCCGGCCCTGAGGAACTCATGGGCTCGACGGTCGCCCGGGCCGGACGGGAGCCGGTCATCGTCGGTTTCGGGAACATCGTTGGCCCCGGAGAGAGCCTCGTCCGCTATTGGGATGAGCGAGGAGCCGCCCTTGATCATTGAGACCCTTCTCGTCGGCCTGGTCCTGGCCCTGCTCTGGGCCGAGCTCACCGACATCTCTCCCGGCGGCATCAT
>VGJC01000273.1 GCA_016867635.1 Candidatus Aminicenantota bacterium
AGGTATCACGTCCCCAAACTGAGGGCCCGCGAAGAGAGCGAGAGGAACGCGGTTAGGACGGGATCGGCCTCGGCGATCGTCGGCCGTCCGTCCAGGAACCGGCCCTCGATTTTCCGGCGGAGCTTGCGGAGATAGGAGAACCGGGCGGGGAACGACTCTTGGAAGAGCCGCAGCGCTCTCCGGCTGAAGCGGCCGCGGCATTTCCCGGCCGATTCCAGGGCCATGAGCGTGCAAGCCCGGAGCATGACGGCGCGCAGCGCGGCGTCGCCCGGCCGCCCCCGCCCCGGGTTCCGCTCGAGGACCGCGGCGATGAACCACAGAAACTTGAAGAGCGACAGGTCCAGCGCCTCGCCCCGGGACGCCGCCCGCGAAAAAACGGTCATGTGCCCGCGCCGGGCGTCCTCCTCGACATCTTGAAGATCGTCGGCCAGCTGAAGGAAGGCCCCGAACCCGAAGCAGAACCGCTCCTGGTCCGGGTCGAGGCGCCCGGCGACGAGATACCCGTCGGCCAGGACGGACGTGCCGCCCTTCTCGAAGCTGACGGCGAGGATGTTGTCGCCGGCGGAGGCCGGGCCCTCCTCGTTCGGCTTCGCGCGCTGTTGCAGGAGGCTGCGTATCTGAGCGTTGAAGATGGCCAGCATCGACCGGTAGACCCCGGGATGGCCGGCGCGCGGGAAGCGGCGCTCGACCATGGCGACGAGCGCGCGGAGCTTCTCCTCGCGCGTGTCGCCGGGCTCCTCCGGCTTGCCCTCGAGCCAGGCCCGGAGCTTGGCCAGGGTGGCCAGCTTCTCGTGAACAGGCGTCGCGTTGTCGTCGAGCAGGTTGTCGAGGTACGGATAGACCATGCTGTAGCCGAAGACCGCGTCGGTGTGCTCGACCTCGAGGCCCATCTCGAGCTGCAGCGTGTTCATGATCCAGACGTTGCGCAGGGCCTGATAGACGGAGTCGAGGCCGAGGCCGGGGTCGAACGCCCGGGCGGCGGCGAGAAAGCGCCGCGTCGAATCGACGAAGCGCTCGTCGTAGATCGATCCCAGGGGCAGCTCCATCAAGTCGAGGAGGCGTTGGCCTGACGGCCGGAGGGCGGCGATCGTCTCCTCGAGCTTGTCGGGATCGCTGGGCGAGGCCGGGCCTTGTTTCCCGTTTGCCCGCTCCGTCACGCGCCCGACGAACGTCGAAAGCTCGCGCTCGACGGCCCTTGTCTCGCGGCCGGTGAAGCGCTTGCCCAGAGGCGGGGGATCGGCCGGCGCCGCTTCCCAGATCCCGCGGCACTCGCGGACCAATTCGCCGACACGCGGCCCCATCGGGCCGAGTTCCGCGGACAGGCAGGACGCCGGATCGATCATGTTCACTACTATACTACGAGATCCGCGGGCCGGGCGTTTTAAATTGGGGACGCAATACCCATTCCCCAATTTCGACCGCTCTTCCCCGGCGTATCGCTGAGATCTAGGCTTCGTCCAGCAGCTGCTGCGGACTGAGGATGCGGATGCCCATGTAGTTGACGATGTCGAGGAGGGCCCTGTCGCCGGTGACGATGACGTCGGCCTTGAGGGCCACGGCGCAGGCGATGAACTTGTCGTCGGCCGGGTCGGCGGCGACGACCGCGATCGCCGGCGTTTCAGCCGCGAAAAGAAGATGCGTGCCGCGGGCGAAGAGATCGAGAAGCTCGCCGAGCTCCTCCTCGCCGTCGAGCCCCAGTCGCCGGAGAACGGCCGTATATTCGTCGATGATGGCCGCCGACAGGCAAAGCGTGAGCTCCCCGCTTTTCCAGAGGTCGATGACCCGGCGGGGGTTCCCCCCGAAGAACGAGGAAACGAAGACGTTGGTGTCGACGACGGCCTTCATCGGCTGTCTTTGCGGACCTCGCCAACAGCTTTGGCGACCTCGGCGGGCCGGGCGCCGCGGGCCTTCAACTTGGCCCCGATCCGGTCCCAGAGGCCGTCGATATAGGCCCCGACGTCGCGCTGCTTGACATAGTCGCGGATGAGCTCTCGAACCATCTTGCTCGTCGTCTTGCCCTCGGCCCGCGACAGGCGTTCGAGCTCCTTCTTGAGGGCCGGGTCGATGCGAACGAGAAGTTGATCGGACATGGCTTTTCTCTCCCTTTATATTTATCGTATATACAATATATCAATTATCAGCCATGTCAAGTTATAAAAAAAATTGGTTGACAAACGGCATAAGAAGTGCCATATTGTCAACCTACAGGGGAAACAATGACCGATACGCCGAGGGACCGATCGTTCGAGACGCCGTTCGGGGTCCGCCTGCGTGCGGCCCGCAAGATGGCCGGCCTGAGCATGG
>VGJC01000274.1 GCA_016867635.1 Candidatus Aminicenantota bacterium
GGCCATGTTGACCATGGCCATCCCAAACACGACGGCGCAGATGATGCCCACCGTGGCCGACATCAACCCGAGGTCGGAGCCGGCCGGGAAGCCGATGTCCGTGAACGCCTCGGCCATGCCGGCGGCCGTGCCGTGGCCTCCCGAGAAGCCGATCTCGAGCAGGCACCCGAAGAAGTCCGGGACGCCGAAGACCGGCTTGAGGAGCAGGACGGTGATGCCCACGCCGACGATGTACTGGCCCATGCCGACCATCCAGCCGTAGCAGAGCTGGGGGCCGCCCTCGCGCCAGATGGACTTGAGCGAGGGCACGGCGAACCCGAGGAACAGGCAGGCGAAGACGACGTTGATGAGCCTGCCCGGATACAGGGCCCACGAGTTCATCATCTCCGACGGGATGACCGTGAACAGGTGCCGGCCCGCGATGTACGGACCGAGGACGAGGCCGATGAACCCGGCCAAGACCGAGGCCGGCAGGAAGAGGCGCTGGAAGAGGCGGACCTTGGTCCGCAGATACTTGCCGACGAGCAGGAGGAGGCTCAGCCAGGCGGCGTCGATCATCAACCGGGTGAGCTGGTCGCCGCTGATATCCATCGCGATGGGGGAGGGTACCACGTTTAATTCGGGGACACAATACCCATTCCGGTCCCCCGTTCCGGCCCGAATAATGCTAAAATGCAACGAGAGGCGAACACCCATGGCCAAGAAACCGCTGCATATGAGCCCCCGGCGCGCGCTGCGGGGCGGGCCGCGCAAGCCTTCGGGCGAAGCCGCGTCCGGTCCTTCGAAAGAGCCCTCGCCGCGCCCGATCCCGCCGGCGGTCGGGGGCGAGGAAGAGGCGGCCCGCAGGCCCGCCCGGGGCATCAAGACCGTCAAGCCCCGCAAGCCCGAGCAGCCCGTCCGCGCGGCGGTCTCGAGCTGGGCCGTCGAACGCGACCGGGCCATCGCCGATTTCCTCGAGCGCTTCGCCGACACCCCCGACCGCGACCTCCTGGCCGACATGATGATCACCATCACCCGCTTGGCGCGCGACAAGACCGGACGGGGAGAGCTGAAGATGATCGGTTCGGCCGCCAAAGAGCTGCGCTACGCGTTCAAGGTGTTCGCCCCGTACTCCCATATCCGCAAGGTCTCGATCTTCGGTTCGAGCCGCACGCCCGCCGGTCATCCCGACTACATCCAGGCCGACGCCTTCGCCCGCAAGATGAGGGAGCGCGAATGGATGGTCATCACCGGCGCCGGCGACGGCATCATGAAGGCCGGGCACGCGGGGGCCGGGCGCGAGGCCAGCTTCGGGGTCGCCATCCGCCTGCCGTTCGAGCAGAAGACCAACGTGGTCATGGCCGCCGATCCCAAGCTCATCAGCTTCAGGTACTTCTTCACGCGCAAGATCCTGTTCCTCAAGGAGGCCTCGGCCATCGTCCTTTTCCCGGGCGGCTTCGGGACGCACGACGAGGGCTTCGAGTCGCTGACCATGATCCAGACCGGCAAGAACACGCTCGTCCCGGTGGTCATGGTCGACGCGCCGGGCGGCACGTATTGGCAGCACTGGCGCACGTACGTCAAGGCCGAGCTCCTGCACACCGGGATGATCAGTCCCGACGACATGCATCTGTTCAAGGTGACCGATGACGTGGACGCCGCCGTCGAGGAGGTCGCCGGCTTCTACCGGCGCTACCACTCGATGCGCTACGTGGGGCCGACGCTCGCGCTGCGGCTCAACGCGCCGCTTCCGGCCGAGGCCGTCGAGCGCCTCAACGACGTGTACGGCTCGATCCTCACGGGCGGGCGCATCGAGCAGCACGCCGGGCCGGTCGAGGGCGAGCGGGGCGAGCTCCCGGGGCTGGCGCGCCTGACGCTGGCCTTCAACCGCCGCGACGTCGGCGCCCTCCGCCTCCTCGTCAACGACCTCAACCGCGCATAAGAAGGGGTCAAGTCTCCACTCATTAACAAATGGCTCCTGCTGGGCAGGGAGAGACAAGAAGATTTAATAAGTGGAGATTTGACCCCTTCTTGGATTAGCGGCGCTTGGCCGCCGCCCGCGTCCGGCCCCGCATGGCCTGAAGATGGTGGAGGCAGATGCTTAGCTCGCTCTCTCCCAACCCGAGGGCCTTGCGCTTGCTGTAAAGGGAGATGGCCTCGGCCATCCGTTCCTGGCTCAGGGGAGGCTCGCCGCGTCGGAAGGATCGCTCCCGGTTGGCCAGCATGATGGCCCGCGTGAACGCGTCGATGCGGAATGACGGGCGTTCGAGGCTCATCACCGAGCCCCTCTCACGGAGGTCGATG
>VGJC01000275.1 GCA_016867635.1 Candidatus Aminicenantota bacterium
GGCGGACGGAAGGCCAAGAAAAGCAGGGCGGCGGCCCCCAGCGCGGTCAGGCACGGCAGCAGGAACAGTGACCGGAAATCCGTGACGCCGTCGGCGGTAAAGACCGATTGGATCAGCCACGGGCAAAGCGAATTGGCGGCCAGGACGCCGACGCCGAGGATCATCACATTGAACAATCCCTGAGCGCTCGACCGGACGTCCTTGGGGAAATAGGTGTCCACGAAGATGTACACGGTGGCGAAGAAAAAGGCGTAGCAGATGCCGTGCAGGACCTGGACGGCGATGATCGTCCAGGGCTCGGAAGCGAAGAAGGCGTAGACCGCGAACCGGCCGGCATGCCCGAGAACGCCAATGAGCATCGTGAGCCGCCAGCCAAGCTTTTTCAACACGATCCCCAGGGCGAGCATGGTCAGGATCTCCGAGACCTGGCCCAGGCTCATGATGGGCATGATCCAGTTGCCGGGAATTCCGACGCCGCCGGCCTCGGGCCGGGCGCCGAGGAACGAGCCTGTCCAGTTGAAATACGCGTTGTGGACGAACGCGTCGATGAAGGTCACGATCCAAAGGACCAGGACGAACGGGTGCTTGAGCAGCTTCACCGCTTCGAGCCAGGCGAATCGCTTGGTCGCGGAAGCCGCTGCGCTCGTCTTCTTGGGCGGGGTATGCGGGAGGAGCCGGCTGTAGGCGGCCAGAGCCAAAGAGACGACGCCGGCGACGATGAACGTCCAGCGCGTCGCCTGTCTCAGCGCCGGGCCGGTGAGCCCCGAGCCGAGGACCGTCCCCAGCCAATCGATCGCCCCGCGCGGCGCGGCGGCCTTGACCAGGTCCCAGTCCACGAGGATGAACGTGAAAGGCCAGGCCGCGAGTATCCAGCCTATGGTCCCCCCCATGCGGACGAATCCGAACTCCTTCTGCGCGTCTTTCATGTGGGTGAAGGCGATCGAGTTGGCGATCGAGATCGTCGGGACGTAGAAGAGGCAGTGCACGAGCATGAGGCCGAAAAAGGGCCAGAACTCGCGGGTGAACCCCAGGCCGAAGATCGCGAGCCCGCCGACGAGGTGACTGAAACCCAAGAACTTCTCGGCGGCGAAATGGCGGTCCGCGAACTGGTTGCTGAAGAACATGCCGACGATGGCGGCGAGGGGGAAGGCGTTCAGGATCCAGGACTGCTGAATGGGCGTGAACCCGAGGCTCGGCAGATAGCTGAAGATCAGCGGCAGCCAAGCGCCCCAGATGAAGAATTGCATGACCATCATAAGGAACAGCCTGCCCCGCGCGCTCTTGATCTCTCTCATGATCAGCCCTCCTTGGTTGCCCGTCGCCGTGCTTTGGGGTTCCACAGGCCCCGGGCTACGGACGGGACATAATTCTCCATGCCCTTGAACGGGAAGGGCAGGGTCCGGCCGAGCTCGGCGCTCCGGTAGGCGGCCATGAGCAGCTCGGCGACGGCGACGCCGTCCGAGAAGTTCTCCTCCGGCCTAACGCCCTTGCGGAAGGCCTGGACCATGTGCCTGTTCTCCGCGGTGTATCCGTATTCGACGGCTTCGTCGGCCACGACCGGCATCAGGCCGATCTCGGCGTTCTGCTTCTCGACCAGGTCCTCGCCGGCTTTTCCCTTGACCGCTCGGCTGAAGAAGATCTTGAGTCCCGTGTCGAGAGTGTTGATCTGAAGGGCGTACTCCGGCCCGAGAAGCTCCATGCTCAGCCGCAGGCCGGCTCCGACGTAGCACCAGCTTGTCGTCGTCTCGACGATCAGCGTCTTGCCTTCCCGGTTCTTATACTCGACGAGCGCCCGGGCGAAGTCCTCAGACGGCCGTTTGAGGTAGTCGGTCTTGCCGCCGCTGTTCTTGGCGATGATGGCGGCGTACCTGGGCTCCTGCCACTTGAGGCAGTTCGTATAGGCCGTGACGCTCACGGGCGTCAGGACGTCGCGCGGGGCCCCGGGAGGGGTCAGCATGTACCGGGCCTCCTCGACCGAGTGGCACATCATGTCGTTGAGGACACCGCCGCCCTGGAGGGTTCCCTCCCAGAACCAGGGCATGTGGGGCCCGCTATGCTCCTCAGCCGCGCGGGCCAGGTAGGGCGGGCCGGACAGGGCCGCGCCGCGGGCCCAGACGATCTCCTTGCCCCGGACGACGGCGGGGGAGAAGACCTGGTTCTCGAGGTAGCCGTCGAGGAGCCCGGCCTTGCGGACGAGCTCGAGCATTCTGCGGGCTTCCCGGA
>VGJC01000276.1 GCA_016867635.1 Candidatus Aminicenantota bacterium
ATTTATTGAAAACAAACATTATATCTCATTTCAGGGCCCCTTTTTTGGCATTAAACGGGCTTTTCGGCCCCGTTTTCGAGCTTTTTGGGAGTTTGACAGTCGGGCCTCCAACCTCTATAAAAGATAGGGAGGGAGCGCGAACAGAGATGGCCCGAAGCAGCGACAGAACCCTGTCCCGGAGGCGCTTCCTGTCCGTCACGGCGCCGTTGCCGGCCATGTGGCTGGCGGCGGGCGGAGGGAGGGCGCCCATGATGCAGGACACCGCACGATCCAAGAAAAGCCCCGCGGAACCGTCCTACGTCGCCCTCCACGCCGAGGGCACCCTCGACCGGCGGGCCGAGGAGCTCCAGGCGCATTACTCGAACTGCTCGCTCTGCCCGCGCGACTGCCGCGTCGACCGCATCAAGGGGGAAACAGGGAAATGCCAGGCCCCGGCCCGGGTCCGGGTCTCGAGCGCCTTCCCCCACTTCGGCGAGGAACCGCCCCTGATCGGCAGCGGCGGCTCCGGCACGGTCTTTCTCGCCCACTGCGGCCTGCGCTGCGTCTACTGCCAGAACTCGACCATCTCCATCGACGGCCACGGCCAGCTCGTCTCGGACCGCGAACTCGCCGACGCCATGCTCGGCCTCCAGCGCCAGGGCTGCCACAACATCAACTTCGTGACCCCGACCCACTACCTCCCGAGCGTCGTCAACGCCCTGCGGATGGCCGTCCCCCGCGGCCTGCGCGTTCCCCTCGTCTACAACACCGGCGGCTACGAAAAAGCCGACATCCTGCGGCTCCTCGACGGCGTTTTCGACATCTACCTCCCGGACTTCAAGTACTGGGACCCGGAGAAAGCCGCCCGCCTGTCCGCCGAAGCCTACAACTACCCCCACTACGCCCGCGACGCCTTCCGCGAGATCCACCGCCAGGTCGGCGTCCTGGTGACCGACGCCCGCGGGGTCGCCGTCCGCGGCCTGATGGTCCGCCACCTCGTCCTGCCCAACCGCGCCGCCGGCTCGAAGGACGTCTTCCGGTTCATCGCCAAGGAGCTCTCGCCCGACCACTACGTCAACGTCATGCGCCAGTACCGGCCCGAGCACCGGGCCGCCGAATTCCCGGAGATCGACCGCCGCCTCAGCACCAAGGAATACGCCGAGGCCGTGACGTTTGCCCGCGAGGCCGGCCTGACCCGCTTCGCCCGCTGAACGCCTCCGTACCCGGCCCCGATCTCTTCTCCGGCCGGGCGGTCAAGGCCCTGACCGAGATCCGGGTCCTGCGGTACGGCGCCGACTAGTCGGGGCGGGCGAAGCGGTCGCGCTCCCGCCACAGGCGCGCGGGCCCTGCGCCGGCCGGGCTCGTCTTGACACCCGCGGCGATCCTCGTCCATAATGCCCGAAGAAACGAAAGCGCGTCCCGCGCATATATCCATCCACGGGGAGGGCTCGGCATGGGAGATGAGGACGGCAGTCGGCCGGACCCAGGCAAGCCATGGAGGCCGATGAAGGAAGACGCTGACGCGACGGGACCGCGGCGCTTGCGCCCCGCGGACGCCGACGTGAACGGACGGACCGTGACCCCGAGATAGTCCGCCGGTTCACCTCCGGCCGCTCCCGCAGCCGCCGCGGCCGGCGAGAACGGAGGTGAGCCATGAAGAAGAAACAACTCGACCTGCTCCTGCTGCCGGAGCTCCGTGAGATCCTCGAGACCAAGGACTATAAAGAGCTCCAGGAATTCTGCGAGTCGGTCCACCCGGCCGTCATCGCCGAGCTGATCTCGGGCCTGACCTGCGAGGAGCTCTGGACGGTCCTGCGGAACATCACCCCGGCCCTGCGGGTCGAGATCTTCAGCCACCTCGACGAGAGCCTGCAGGTCGAGATCGCGCGGACCCTCCGCCGCGACGACCTGGCCGGGCTGCTGGCCGACATGTCGCACGACGACCGGGCCGACCTGTTCAAGAAGATCCCCAGGAGCCTCCGGGAGGCCGTCCTGCCGGCCATGGCCATGGCCGAGCGCGAGGACATCCGCCGCCTGGCCGCTTACCAGGAGGGCACGGCCGGGGCGGTGATGACCTCGGACTACGCGGCCCTGTCCCCGGAGCTGACGGCGCACCAAGCCATCGAGCGGCTCCGGCAGGTCGCCCCGGACAAGGAGACCATCTACTACGCCTACGTCGTGGACCGGGACCGCAAG
>VGJC01000277.1 GCA_016867635.1 Candidatus Aminicenantota bacterium
GAGCTCGACCTGGTCGAGACCCCGGACCACACGTTCGGAGACCTGGCCCTCGCCTACCCTTTCCAGGCGGCCAAGCGGCTGAAAGTTCCGCCCCGGCAAACCGCCGAGAAGGTGGCGGCCCTGCTCGCCGGGCTCGACGGCGTCGAAAGGGTCCAGGCGGCCGGGGCCGGCTACGTCAATCTGTTCCTCGACCGCAACCGCTTCTTCGAGGAGGCCCTGCGGACCGCCGGCCGGTCCGGCCTGGCCCCCGAGGAAACCAAGGTCCTCATCGAGCACACCAACATCAACCCCAACAAGGCCGCCCACATCGGCCACCTGCGCAACGCCTGCCTCGGCGATACGCTGGCCCGTTGCCTCCGCTACAAGGGCGAGACGGTCGAGGTCCAGAACTACATCGACGACACCGGCGTCCAGGTCGTCGACGTCGTCTTCGGCATCATGGAGCTCGAGAGAAAGTCCCAGGAGGATCTCGAACGGCTGCCCGGCAAATTCGATTACTACTGCTGGGACCTCTACGCCCGCGTCTCGGCCTTCCTGGCGGAGAACCCCGACGCCCAGGCCAAAAGAACGGACATCCTGAAAAAGATCGAGCACGGCCGGGACCCCGAGTACGCCCTGTCGCGCTACGTTTCGCGGCGCATCGTGCGCGCCCACCTGGCGACCATGAAAAGGCTGGGCATCGGGTACGACGTCCTGCCCTGCGAGAGCACCATCCTGCATCTGAAGTTCTGGGAAAAGGCCTTCGAGCTTCTGAAGGCCCGGCAGGCCGTTCATTTCGTCGACGAGGGCGAGAACAAGGGCTGCTGGGTGATGACGCTCGAGGACGAGCCCGACCGCGAGAAGATCATCGTCCGCTCCGACGGCACGGTCACCTACGTCGGCAAGGACATCGCCTACCAGCTCTGGAAATTCGGACTGCTGGGCCTCGATTTCCACTACCAGCCGTTCCTCGAAGACGACGGCCGGACCGTTTGGATAACGACCGCCGAAGAGGCCGACCGCGGCCGCGGCCCCGCGGCGGGCCTGTCGTTCGGGCGGGCCGGCAAGGTCTACAACGTCATCGACACGCGGCAGTCCTACCTGCAGAAGGTCGTCGTCCAGGGCCTGAAGTCCCTGAAATACCAAGCCCAGGCGGAAAGATCCGTCCATTTCTCCTACGAGATGGTCGCCCTGTCCCCGGCCAGCCTGAAAGAGCTCGGCTACGACGCTTCGGAAGAGGAGAAGGACCGGGCCTTCCTCGAAGTTTCGGGGCGGAAAGGGCTGGGGGTCAAGGCGGACGACCTTCTCGACCGGCTCGAGAGCAAGGCCCTGGCCGAGGTCGAGAAAAGGAACCCGGAGCTTGGGCCCGAGGACAAGTCCCGCATCTCCCGGGAGATCGCCACAGGGGCCCTCCGTTACTTCATGCTCAAGTTCGCCCGCAACTCGGTCATCGTCTTCGACTTCGAGGAGGCCCTGAGCTTCGAGGGCGAGACCGGCCCCTACCTCCAGTACACGCTCGTCCGCCTGAACAGCATCTTCCGCAAGCTCCGTGAGCGGGAGGGCACGACCGAGGAGGACCTCTCGGCCGTGGCCGGGTCGGGCGTCGATCTCGACGTCCTGGCCGAAAAGGAACGGAACGACTTCTGGGACCTCGTTTTCTACGCTTCCCGGCTCGAAGCGGACGTCCTCCGGGCCGTCGGCGGCCTGGAGTTCTCCCACCTGGCCAAGTTCGCCTTCACCCTGTCCCAGAAATGCAACGGGTACTACCATCAGTACCCCATCTTGTCCGAGGAAAACAAAAAGGTCAGGGCCGTCCGGCTGCTGACCATCCGATACGTCCGGGAGCGGCTCCGCAGCGCGCTCGTTCTCATGGGCATCCCCCAACCCGAACGGATGTGACGCAACCCTTCCCGGCCGTCGGGCGTTCGACAACCTGACACGGAGGTGGACATGATCGAAGTTCAGGACCTCACCAAGAGGTACGGCGATCTCGTCGCCGTCAACGGCCTCAGCTTCAAGGTCGATCGAGGCAAGATCTGGGGCCTGCTCGGTCCCAACGCGGCCGGCAAGACGACGACCATGCGCATCCTGACCGGCTACCTGCCGGCGACCGAGGGCCGGGCGACCGTGGCCGGCTTCGACGTCTTCAACGAGACGAACTCCGTCAAGAAAGCC
>VGJC01000278.1 GCA_016867635.1 Candidatus Aminicenantota bacterium
TGACCGTCTCCGTCGGATGCACGGGCGGCCGGCACCGCTCCGTGGTCATCGCCGAGGAGCTCCGTAAGCACCTCCGGGCCGCCGGGTCCGACGTCAAGATTTATCACCGGGACCTTTTTAAATGACGGCCTTTTGGATACAATAGGGCCGTATCCGAAAGGAACCATGAGCCATGATCGGCGGGATCATTGTTTGCCACGGCAAGATGGCCGAGGAGCTCCTCAACGCTCTGACCATCATCCTCGGGGAGGCCCCCAACATCGAGGCCATCTCCATCGGCTGGTACGATGACGTCGAGGACTCGAAGAGGAAGATCAACCAGAGCCTCAAGCGCGTCGATCAGAAGAACGGGGCCATCATCTTCACGGACATGTTCGGCGGCACCCCTTCCAACCTGAGCTTCAGCTTCCTCAAGGAGAACCGCGTCGAGATCATCACCGGCGTCAACCTGCCCATGCTCATCAAGTTCGTCTCCCTCCAGCGGAGCAACAGCCTCAAGGACGTGGCCAGAAAGGTCGTGGACCAGGGCAAGAAGAACATCCACCTCGTCAGCGCCCTGCTCGGCGCGCGTGCCAAGTGAGGCGGCCGTGATCGAAAAGAGCATCACCATCAGGAACAAGCTGGGCCTCCACGCCCGGGCGGCCGTCAAGTTCGTCAACCTTTCCAACCGTTTCCGCTCTTCGGTGAAGATCGTCAAGGACGGCAGCGAGATCGACGGCAAGAGCATCCTCGGCATCCTGACCCTGGCCGCGACCCAGGGGACGCCGATCCGGCTGGTGGTCTCCGGCAAGGACGAGGAAGCCGCCATGGGGGCCCTCGTCGAGCTGGTCGACAACCGGTTCGACGAGAGCGAGTGACGCGGGATGGACATCGTCAGGCTGAGGGGGACGGGAGTGTCGCCGGGCATCGCCATGGGCGAGGCCCTGCTTCCCCGCCGCGTCGTCTTCACGTCCCGCAAGGAGGCCATCTCGGCCGCCCAGGTCGAGGACGAGATGAGACGCCTGCGCCGGGCCGTCGACCGGACCCGGGCCGACCTCGTCCGGATCAAGGAGAACATCCGGGAAAAGACGGGCCGGGAGAACGCCTTCATCTTCGACGCCCACCTCATGATCCTGGAAGACCCGGCCCTCGTGTCCGGCATCGAGAGCGCCATCCGGGAGGAGATGGTCCGCGCCGAATGGGCCCTGTCCAAGACCAACACCCGGTATGAGCAGCTCTTCGAATCCTTCGCCGACGACTACTTCCGGCAGAGGAAGTCCGACGTGTCCGACGTCCTGACCCGCGTTTACAGGAACCTCGAGGCCGGCCGCGGGAAAGAGGAATCCCCGGCGCGGCTGCACATCCTGGTCGCCCACGAGCTTCTGCCGTCCGAGGCCGCCCTCCGGCTGAGCAAGAAGCTGACCCTGGGCATCGCCCTCGACATGGGCGGACAGACCTCGCACACGGCCATCCTGGCCCGGTCCCTGAGCGTCCCGGCCGTGCTCGGATTGAGGGACGTGACCCGCTCGGTCCGGGAGGGAGACTTCGTCATCGTCGACGGCAGCGACGGGGAGATCATCATCAACCCGCCGCCCGCGGTCCGCCGGGAATACCAGGCCAAGAAGGAGAAGTACGAGGCTTACGGACGGGAGCTCAAGAAGACCGCCAAGCTCAAGTCGGTGACCCTCGACGGGGTCCGCTTCACGCCCATGGCCAACATCGAGCTCCCGGAAGAGGTCCCCATGGCCGTGTCCCTGGGGGCGGAAGGCGTCGGCCTGTTCCGGTCCGAGTTCATCTACCTCCAGCGCGAGACCCTGCCCTCCGAAGACGAACACTTCGAGGTCTACTCGAAGATCGCCCGGGGCGCCCACCCCCATCCGGTCACCATCCGGACCCTCGACATCGGCGGCGAGAAGAGCCTGCCCCGGCTGAACATCGAGAAGGAACCCAACCCGGCCCTGGGCCTGCGGGGCGTCCGGTTCTCGCTGCGGAACAAGGGCCTTTTCCGGATCCAGCTGCGGGCCATCCTCCGGGCCAGCGAGCGGAAGAACGTCCGGGTCCTGGTCCCGATGGTCACCGAGGTCGAGGAGATCGCCGAGTTCAAGGACCTCT
>VGJC01000279.1 GCA_016867635.1 Candidatus Aminicenantota bacterium
ATCCTGGATCAATAACCGCCCGAGGAAGTGCTTGAAGTATCGAACATCCTTAGAAGTCTTTGCCCGAGTCGTTGCACTTCGAAGTTGAATGTGCAGGCCGAAAACGATGATTTAATCGCTCCTCAAAGCTGATAGACGCAGAGGGGATAATTGTAACTGGTTGTCATTAAACAGGATCCTGAGGTCCGACCCCGATATAACGCGGGATCTCCCAGGTCACGGACACCTCTCAACCCGACGGGACGAGCCGGTCGTCATGCCTTTACTTCTTCGGCCCCTTGGGGCTGCTCTTGCCGTGCGAGGTGACGACCTTGTGGCATCTCGTGCAGTCCTCTTTTCCGGCATGGAGGGCGCCCGGCAGCTTGTCCTTGGCCAGCTGCGTGTGGCAGTCGTAGCACGCGGCGGCGTTGTAGTCGGGCGTCCACGCGCCGGCGTACCCGTCGGCCTTCCAGGAGTTGATCAGATCGACGGCCTTCTTGGTGCAATCCCGGGGCAGCTTGGCGCAGCGCGTGTTGTCGTAATTCGTGCCATCGTACACCTCGCGGAAGTAGAGCCCGTCCCAGATCGCCCGTGACTCGTGGCACAGCGGCGAGTTCGACACCGTCTGCAGGGTTCCCTTGAAGGCGTACAAGCCGTCCCACTCGGCGCTCGGGAACGGGAAGCCGCAATACCACTTGTAGAACTCCTGGCGGAGCGTCAGGGGCGCGCCGAGCAGGTTCATCAGCATGAGCGGCCCGATCAGCGCGCCGCAGTCCGAGCCGTACGGCCCGCCGCCGTTGCCGAACGACGCCATCTGGAGCGGAACGGACGACCAGACCGAGCCCGGCAGGGCGTCCCTCAGCCCGCCGACGATCAGCCCGAACGAGACGACGGCGCAGCCGCTCAGGCCCTCGGTCGAGGCGCCGGCGGTCGCGGCGGGGTCCAGGCCCTTGGCGGGCCAGGGCCAGGTGCCGACGGCGGGCAGCGGGTCCCGGCCGAAGACGGCCTTCGGGCCCAGGGCCGTCAATCCCGCGGCCGCGGCGGCCGCTCCGCCCAGGATGAACCCTCTGCGGTCCATGACGGAAGGTCTGTCACTCGACGGTTGTTTCATCTCGATAGGTCCTCCCCGAAAATTGTTCGTCCGACGGAGCGGGACACGGTCTTCGAACGAGAGAATCATAGGGGCCCTGAGGGGGGATGTCAAACGGCTTCTCGCGCGGGAGGGGCCGGAGGCCCCATCGAAGCCGGCGAGCGCGGGCACGCGCCGCGCCTCTTGCCTCGCGGGGCCGTTAGCGCTACCCTGGAGACGGCAGATCCCCGGAAAGGAGCCGGTCATGTCCGAAACGATGTCATCCCGGAAGTCCCAACCGACCTCCCAGAGGCGGCGTCGGAGAGCGCGCCCGGCGACCGTCCTGCGCGCCGCGTTCCTAGCCCTTCTCCTGGCGGCCGGGCCGGGCCCGCTCGCCGCGGCCTCGGCCCAGGCCATCGACGCCAAGGTCGACGCCGCACTGGAGCGCTTCCACAAGGAAGTCAAGGGCGCGGCGGAGTTCCTCCAGTCCGCCAAGGGGGTCCTGGTGTTCGCCGGGGTGATCAAGGCCGGGATCGGCGTCGGCGGCGAGCGCGGGGAGGGCGCCCTGCGGATCGGCGGAAAGACCGTCGATTACTACAGCATCACCTCGGCCTCGATCGGGCTCCAGCTCGGGGCCCAGAAGAAGGACGTCATCCTGGTCTTCATGGAGAGCCGGGCCCTGGACAAGTTCCGGGAGAGCGAAGGCTGGAAGGCCGGCGTGGACGGCTCGGTCGCCCTGATCGACATCGGGGTCGGCAAGTCCATCGACACCGCGACCGTCAAGTCGCCCATCGTCGGCTTCGTCGTCGGCCAGAAGGGCCTGATGTACAACCTGACCCTCGAAGGATCCAAGATCCACAGGCTCAAGAAGGCCAAGTAGCGCCGCTCCCGGCCGTCCCGCTCTCGGGCGCGGGAAGCGCCCCTCCGGTCCTCAGGGCAGGAGGGGGATCAAGGACGCGAAATCCTCCACTTTTTTCCGCCAGCCCT
>VGJC01000280.1 GCA_016867635.1 Candidatus Aminicenantota bacterium
CGACCTCTCGAGCCATTTGATCCGCTGGGCCTTCTCCTCGGCCGTCGTCTCGGGGGTGACGGCGAAGTTGATCGTGTCGACGACGCACTCTTCGCAGTAGCACATCGGACAGACCGAGCGGCAGGCGTAGCAGCGGACGCATTTCCGGAACTGCTCTTTCCAGTAGTCCCCTTTCGGGCCGCTCTCCAAGGCTTCGATTTTCTCGACGGACTGGAAGGGATGGGCCACCGTCCGTTTCGTCTTCTCCCCAAGGAGGTGGTCGGACACGACGGGAACATGGGCCAGGCACTCGAGACAGCGGTCGGCCAGGACGTCCGCCGCCGGGACCTCGAGCGTCCCGTCCGCGGTCGTGACCTTGAAACCCGCCGGGCCGTCGAACTCGACCTTGAGCGCGGGCCGGCCTCCGGTCTTCCGGAGGAGCTTGCGCTCGTCGACGACCCCCGTCCCCTCGCAGGAGACGCCGATGAGATAGACGTCCATCCGCTCGATGAACTTTTCCTGGAGGAGGACGACGACAGCCCGGCTGTCGCATCCCTTGACCACGACCCCGATGGGCCTCGGGTCGACGGGCTTCTCCTTGGCTCGCCGGCGCTTCTCGTCGACGACGAAGCGGACGAGGTTGTGGACGCAGGTCGGGTCCCAGACGAGCTTGTCGACGTCCTCGGCCTTGTGGATGAAGACGGGGTTGGCCTTTCCGCTCTCGGCCGGCCGCTCATAGCCGACGACGTACTTGACCTTGCCCCCCTTCAGGACGCGGGACGCTTCCGCTCTGAGGTCGTCGATGTTCACCATGCCGGCTTCCTCCGCAGACGTGTTTGAGGGCCGAGGGGCTTCAACTCCTTGACGAAATCCTTGATGACTTGGGTGTACTTCAGCCCTTCGGCGGCCGAAACCCAGGAGATCTGGAACCGCTCCGGTTCGAGCCCGACGTGCTCCAGGAGCTTCTTGGTCAGGGCGAGCTTGCGGCGGGCGTAGTAGTTGCCCTTGATGTAGTGGCAGTCGCCGGGATGGCAGCCGGAGACGAGGACCCCGTCCGCCCCCCGGTTGAAGGCCGAGAAGACATAGAGGGGCGAGACGCTCCCCGAGCACATGACCTGGATGGGCGTGACGTTGGGCGGATACTCCATCCGCGACACGCCGGCCAGGTCGCTCCCCGCGGAGGAACACCACTTGCAGAGAAAGGCGATGATCCTGGGTTCGAATGGCTCCGACATCGTCATCCTCCGAGGCAGGCCTTGATCATTTCGGACACCTGATGCTGAGAGAAGTTCTTGACCTGGATGGCGGCCCGGAGGCAGGTCGCGGCGCACGTCCCGCAGCCCTCGCACAGGACCTCGTTGACCTCGACCTTTCCGTCCTTGAAGGAGATGGCGTCGTAGGGGCAGACGGCGACGCACATCCCGCAGCCGGTGCAGAGGGGCTTGGAGACCTGGGCCACGGTCGGGGCGTGATAGAGCCGCTCCTGGGAGAGGATCATGATCGCCTTGGCCGCCGCCCCGCTCGCCTGGCCGGCCGCTTCCGGGATGTCTTTGGGCGCCTGGGCCGCACCCGCCAGGAACATCCCCGAAGTGACGCTCTCGACGGGCCGGAGCTTGGGATGGGCCTCGGCCAGGAAGCCGTCCTTGTCCAGGCCGAGCTTGAGCTTCTTGGCGAGTTCGGCCGCCCCAACCGCGGGCCGCATGGCCTGGGCCAGGACGACGAGGTCGGCGTCGATCTCGACCGGCAGGCCGGTCAGGGTGTCGACCCCCCAGACCTTGAGCTGGCCGTTCTCCTCGAAGACTTTCGACACCTTCCCCCGGAGGTAGATGACCCCGTCCTCCTCGACGGCCCGCTGGACGAACTCCTCGTAGCCCTTGCCGCCCGAACGGATGTCGATGTAGAAGATGTAGGCCTGCCCGTCGTGGACGTGGTGCTTGTAGAGCATGGCGTGCTTGGCCGTGTACATGCAGCAGATCTTCGAACAGTAGGCGCAGTGGAGCTCCGGGTCTCGGGAGCCGGAGCACTGGATGAAGACGACGCTCTTCGGC
>VGJC01000281.1 GCA_016867635.1 Candidatus Aminicenantota bacterium
TCTCGCCGAGCCAGCTGACGTAGGTGCCGCGGTAGCGCTCGGGATCGGGGTGGAACTCGAGGCGCCGGCCGGATGGCGAGCGGTAGGAGGGGTCGGCGGCGTCGATGGCCGCCTGGGCCAGCCCGGGGGCCCGGAACTCCTTCTTCGTCCCCCGGCCGCAGAGGATGCCGCGCTCGATATCAGCCATGCGGACGAACCACTGCTTGGAGAGATAGGGCTCGATGGCCGTCTTCGACCGGTCGGAGTGGCCGATCTCGATCTCCCGGCCCTCGACGGCCTCGACGCGGCCGCCGGCCTCGAGGTCGGCGACGACCTCGCGCCGGGCCTCGAAGCGGTCCATCCCGGCATAGGGCCCCGCGTTCGCGTTGAGGGTCCCGTCGGGATTGAGGATGTTGACGATGCCGATCTCGGACTTGTGGCGCTTCCAGACCTCGTAGTCGTTGGGATCGTGGCCGGGGGTGATCTTGACGCACCCGGAGCCGAGCTCGGGCCGGGCCCACTCGTCGAGGACGAGCGGGATGGGCCGGTCGAGGAGCGGCAGGAGCACCCGGCGGCCTTCGGCGGCCATGGCCCGCAGCTTCATCAGGTGAGGCAGAAGTTCGCCCCTGCGCCGGCGGGCCTCTTCGAGCTCGGCCTCGAGGGCGGCCCGTTCCCTGGCGGGCGCGGAGGCGATGCGCGCCGGGAGCTCGGCGATGAGCCGCTCCAGCTCGCCGGCCGGATCCGGATGGACGGCCACGGCCGTGTCGCCCAGCATGGTCTCCGGCCGCGTCGTGGCCACGGTGACGAACGCCGGCTCGCCGGGCCGCGGGTCGATGACCGGGTAGCGGATGTGCCAGAAATGGCCCTGGATGGTCTCGTGGACGATCTCGTCGTCGCTGACCGCGGTCTGCAGCTGGCAGTCCCAGTTGACGAGGCGGTCGCCGCGGTAGATGAGCCCGTCCCGGAACAGCCGGAAGAAGGCCTCGCGCACGGCCCGGGTGCAGACCGGGTCCATGGTGAAGCGCTGGCGCTCCCAGTCGCACGAGCAGCCCATCTCCTGCTGCTGGCCGATGATCCGCTGCTGGTACTCCTCTTTCCAGCTCCAGATCCGGCGGACCAGGCCCTCGCGGCCGAGGTCGTGGCGGGTCTTGCCCTCGAGCTCGAACAGGCGCTTTTCGACGACGGCCTGGGTGGCGATGCCGGCGTGGTCGGTGCCGGGCATCCAGAGCGAGTTGTCCTGCATCATGCGGTGCCAGCGGACGAGGAGGTCCTGCATGACGTTGTCCATGGCGTGGCCCATGTGCAGGGCCCCCGTGACGTTCGGCAGGGGCATCATGATGACGTAGCGGCGGTCCTCGCCCCGGCCGTCGGGGAAGGCGGCGAAGGCCCCGGCCTCGAGCCAGCCGCGGTAGACGGCCCGCTCCGTGGCGGCCGGGTCATAATGCTTGGCGATCTCTTTTTTCACTGTGGTATCACTTCCGCCCTGGATCTCAAGGCAACGGGCCGAATTGTCCAGCAACTTTAGCACATTTCAGGGGCCCGTTCAAACGGAGCTACTCGCTGCGCAGGGCGCCTACTTGATCTCAGCCGAGCTTTCGAATATTGCTTGTCCCACTCTCATCATTCAACACCTTGCTCACATTGCTCAGTATCTGAATGAGCGCCTGCGTTTTATCGACCGCCTGGGGCACGGACCAGCGCCCTTCCGCGTACATCCGGTTCAAGACATACACGGACAAGAAATCGACCTGCTCGGGAGTGGCCTGCTTGAAAGAAGCGGCGACGCGGCCTCTGACCGCCTCTGCGTGATCGGCGTCCGACCCTCTCAGACCCGAGGCTTTTTCGAGATCACGGCAAATCGCCCGCAGCTTGTCCTTCTGCTTGGCCGTGACGACCTTCTCCACCTGCATGCTTTTGGACCGAATATCCCCTCGCAAGGAAGCGATCGAGATCACCTGAGCCTGTTCCTTTTTTTTGATAGGTTCACTGCCCTGTCGATTGAGGTAGTCGGTGATCACTAGAGCATCCTGAGAGGACACCCAG
>VGJC01000282.1 GCA_016867635.1 Candidatus Aminicenantota bacterium
GTCGAGGTCGAGCCCGAGGTGGCGCGACTCCTCGATCTCCTCGCGGCGGGCCCCCTTGGCGAAGCTCTTCTCCTTGTAGCGCCTCTTGACGAACTCCAGGTCGATGGACTTGAGCTTCTTTTCGGGATGCATCAGGGTCGCGGCGATGATCAGGCCCGTCAGCGGATCGATGGAGTAGATGGCCCAGTCCATGGGCGACTCGCAGGGGACCTTGCCGGCGTGGGCCTGGACGGCGTGGATGACCGGTTCCGGCAGGCCCTTCTCCCGGAGGATCTTGACGGTCTCCGTGGTGTGGCTCTCGGGGCTCCTCTCGGTCACCTCGTAGTCCAGGTCGTGGACGATGCCGGCCAGTCCCCAGGGCTCGGGATCGTGCCCCAGCCGGGCTGCCATGGCCCGCATGCAGGCCTCGACGGACAGGCAGTGCTTGACGAGGTTCTTGTTCTTGAGATGTTCCTTGAGCAAGGCCAGGGCTTCTTCGCGGGTCATCGTCTCACTCCTTTCCTTGAGGCCGCATTCTACGTCACCTTGGCGTTCGTTTCAACGCTGTGGTCCCGGACCTCGAAGTCGTATTCCGCTGTTTTTCGCCGAAGGCCGGCGGAGGGTCCGGGCGGCGCTCGAGGAAAACAAGTTTTTGCCGGCCGGAAGCGCCGTCCTCTTCGAAGCCGACTACCAACGGCGAAACCCAAAGGGCCCCGGTCGACAACAGCCCCGAGGTGAGATGCTCTCCGAGGCGCTTTCCGGACTTGAGATCGATGGCGGCAAGTCGGGGCGCCGCCGATGAGATGATCAAGACCGTTCCGGCCGCGGCGGGCTCATGGACGACTCGCGACGGGACCAGCTCCCAGGATAGGATCGACCCCCCTCTTCGGGACAGGAAATAGACGACGCTGTTCGAGGCGGCGACGGCGACCCTCGACCCGTGAACATGGGCTGGATGGAGCGGCGCTCCCTGCAGGCGGCGGGACCATATCTTCTTCCCGGTGGTCGCGTTGACGCAGAAAAAGGACTTGTCCCCGGTGCCGAAGTAGATCCGCTCCCCGGCGACGGCGGGATCGGCGGTGATCGGACCCGGGCCTCCGAATTGCCAGACGGGCTGGCCGGCGTGATCAAGAGCAATGAGCCGTCCGTCCGAAGTGCCGAAAAGGACGAGCTCTCCGGCGAAGACCGGGCCTGCGGTGACCGGTCCGGGGGCTTCATATTCCCAGGCGGGCCGGGAGCCCCCGGGCGCCCCGCTGTCCAACGCCTGGATCCTCCCCTCTTCCGTTCCGAAGTAGATCCGGCCCCGGTGTTCCCTCACGGCTGTCGTCACGGTCCCGGCGGCCCTTCTCTTCATCAACAGGGCGCCCTTGGGGTCGAGAACATACAGGACATGCCCGTCGTCCCTAAAAAGAACATGGTCCTCGCTGAGCTCGGGTCCGGCGGAGACCGGGTGATCCGCTTTAAAACGCCAGAAGACCTGGCGGGCCGGGGCGACCACGGCCGTCAGAAAACCCTCCCTGGTCGCAAAATAGATGATGCCGTCCTTGGCCCGGGGCTGACCGACGACGGTTCCCTCGATGTCGAGGGCCCCTGCTTCGGCGAGCGGAAAGCGGACGGCCGCGGGATCGACGAGGGGACGGGGGCTTTCCGCGGCGCAACTGGAAAGAAGAAGCGCGCAGATCCCTGGCAGGAGAACCGGCTTGAGCTGGTGCATGGTCTCGCCGGCATTATATAACAAGTCATGGAGGATGGGGACACGTACCTCCGGTACATGTCCCCGGATCCTGTCCCGCGAGTTTCGCGAGCCGCCGACACCGGCCCGCTCGCAGGCGCCCGGAATCACCGCAGCGACCGAGGACGACCGCTGAAGCCGGGGCCGAGGGGATCGTCCGAAGGAGCCTAAGGCGGTGATTCAGACGGAGAGGGGGCCGGACGAGGGCCTCCTCGAAGAGGACGGCTCGCGATGTCCGAGCCTGCTATCCTGAGGGCTAGTCTGGATCCCGCGAGTTTCGCGAGCCGCC
>VGJC01000283.1 GCA_016867635.1 Candidatus Aminicenantota bacterium
CGTGGGCAGCCAAAGAAGCCCAAGGGCGAAGATGATGATCGCGGCTTGTCTTTTCATGGTCGGTCGCTCCTCCCTATTGATTTTGCGGGGGCTTAAAACGTGAACGTCAGGCCGGCGCCGAGGTAGTGGATCAGCGAGAAGTTGTAGACCTCCTCGACGTCCGCGCCTCCCTCGAGGATCCGGTATCCGGCCTTCAAGGTCAGATTATCCTTCAATTTCCATTGCAGGGCCAGCAGAACATCCTCGGCCCGGCCGGGGGCGGCCGCCGCCCCGTCGGCCTCCAGCAGCAGTCCCCAGGCCTCGCGGAACTGCCAGAGGACCCGGAGATGGAGCAGGGGCACGCAGCCGATGTTCGTCTTGGTGGAGGCCAGTCCGCCCCCCTCGAGCCCGACGGCCGCGTCGCGGATCTTTCCCGTGAGGCCGGCGCCCACCCGCCATTTCCCCTTCCTAATGAAATCGTAGCGGTAGGTCAGCCGCACGGAATTGAACTTGTAGGTGCCCGTGACCGGGACTCCGGCGGGGAAGGTCTCCTCGAAGAAGAACACCGGCCGGTCGAAGGTCCCCGCGGCCCGCAGCCGCAAGGGCGCGGCCAGAAAGGACACGGTGTGCCGGGATTTCCAGTGAATACCCGCCCGGAACCGGAAAAAGTACGCGGGGTCCGTCTTCAGGTCGTCGGTGAAAGAGAAGAGGGTCCCGGTGTCGCCGGGGATCCGGACGTCGATGTAACCGGGAAGAGCCAGCCCGTTCTCGACATCGATGAACCATTGCCCGAACGAAACGGGGGCTGAGCCGAGGATGAGGGCGGCGGCCGCCAGCAGGAACAGGGCGGGTTTCTTGATCATCGTTCTCTCCTTGTCGCGCTCGTCGGCGAGGCGATCATTATATACCGATATCCATCCCCCGCAAAAGAACGCCGGGCCCCGAGCGGGACGCGAGCCGCCGCCGGCGCCGTCGGCTCTCAGAGGGGAGGGCGGGCTTCCTCGGCCTCGATCCAGGCCCGGACATCGCTATCCTTTTATTTTGTGCGTTTTATAGCAGCCACGGCATAGAGGAGGACGCCGGCGGCCAGAGCCGCCATACCGCCTGAGAGCTGGGCGAGCGAGGCCCCGGCCAGCACGGCCACCGAGACGACGAGCGCCAGGCACGGCACCACCGGCCCAAGCGGGACGACGAACGTGGCCGGGCTGACCTTGCCCTCGAAGCGCGGGCTCCTCAGGACGAGGGTGGCCGCGCACGAGGCCGTGTAGGTCAGGAGCCGCGACACGGCGCTGGCGATGGCCAGCCACACGAACGAGCCCGATACGGCCAGCACAAGGGCCACGGCCGAAGTGATCAGCACGGCGTTGGCCGGGGTCCGGTAGACCGGGTGGATCTTGCCGACAAAGCCCGGCAGCTCCCCGTGCTCGGCCAGCGCGTAGAGCATCCGTGAGCCGGTCAGGACCTGCCCGGCGTTGTTGCCGGTCATCGAGACGATCGAGCCGATGCCGATCACGAGCGCCCCGGCGCCGCCCATGAACAGTAAGGCCGCGTCCGCCAGCGGCGTGGCCGACCCCTCGATCCCCGGAAGCGTCCCCATGGCCACGACCTGGGCGGCGGTCATGACCGCCGTGACCACGACGATGGTCGAGACCAGGGCGAACGGCACGTGGCGCCGAGGGGCCTTGGCCTCGCCGGCCGGCACCGGGACGACATCGTATCCGCCGTAAACGAAGATGAGCAGAAGGGCCGCCGCCGCGGCCGATCCCCCGTCGAGCGGCGGCAGGGGCACGAGGCGCCCCGGGTCCATGAAGAACAGCCCCACGACGATGAACAGCGCGAGCGGCACGAGCTTGCCGACGGTCAGGATGTTGACCGTCCAGGCGCTCTGGCGGATGCCGCGGACGTTGATGGCGGCCAGCGCGCCCATGAGCGCCGTGAGCATCAGGGCCCGCGTCCAGCCCGCCCTGACGGCCGGCCAGTAGAAGCCCAGGGCCAGGG
>VGJC01000284.1 GCA_016867635.1 Candidatus Aminicenantota bacterium
CTATTTCGGCGTGTCCACGCCGCTGTATTTCGCGGCTGTCATCCTGGCCGGCGTGGACGTGGGGCGAACGGGCTGGAGCAGGCCTGTTCCCGTCGCGCTCTACGCCGCGGCGGTAGCCGTCTACATCCTGGGTCAGGCGCTTTTCCTGTGGGCCAAGAAAGTGAACCCGTTCTTCTCGAGCGTCGTCCGCATCCAGACCGACCGGGGCCAGACGGTCTGCCGCGAGGGTCCCTACTGTCATGTGCGGCACCCCGGCTATCTCGCGGGCATCCTCTTCGGCCTGGCGACGCCGCTCGTCCTCGGCTCCTATTGGGCCCTCGTCCCGCAGGCGTTGGCCGCGGTCCTGCTGGTCATAAGGACGGGGCTCGAGGACCGCTTCCTGCGCAAGGAGCTCCTGTGGTACGAGGACTACACGAAGGCCGTCCGCTCCCGGCTCGTCCCCGGCGTGTGGTGAGGCTTTTTGACACTTCCGTGGTTCCTCTGTTATAAACCCGTCTTCGAATCCATCCAGGAGGGCCCTGACATGTCCCCGATGACCCGCCTTCGTCATTCCGGTCGAGCCGTCCCGGCCGCGATCATCCTGGCCTTCGCCGTCGCGGCCTTCGCGGCCCCCGCGGCCGCTAAAGTCACCAGCCCCAAGGAGCAGTTCGGCTTCGCCGTCGGCGACGACTATCACGTCGTCAACTACCAGCAGCTCGTCGCTTATTGGAAAAAGCTCGAGTCCGAGTCCAAGCGCGTCAAGCTTTTCGACATCGGCCTCACGGCCGAGGGCCGGACCATGCTCATGGCCGTCATCACCTCGCCGGGGAACCACAACCGCCTGGCCCGCTACAAGGACATCTCCAAGCGACTGGCCCTGGCCAAGGACCTGACCGACGCCGAGGCCCGCCGGCTGGCCGGCGAGGGCAAGGCCGTGGTCTGGATCGACGGCGGCCTGCACGCCACCGAGATCCTCGGCTCGCAGCAGCTGGTCGAGCTCGTCTATCGGATGGCGAGCGGAGAGGACGCCGAGACGCGGCGCATCCTGGAGGACGTCATCCTGCTGGCCGTCCTGGCCAACCCGGACGGGATGGACCTCGTCGCCGACTGGTACATGCGCGAGAAGGAACCGTCGAAGCGCTCCATGAGCGGGGTGCCCGTTCTCTATCAGAAGTACATCGGCCACGACAACAACCGCGACTTCTACATGAACACCCAGCCCGAGACCAAGGCCATGAGCCGGCAGCTGTACATCGAGTGGCACCCGCAGATCCTCTACAACCACCACCAGACGGGGCCGGCGGGGACGGTGCTGTTCGCCCCGCCGTTCCGGGACCCGTTCAATTATGTCTTCGACCCGCTCATCCCGGTCGGCATCGACCTCGTCTCGGCCTCCATGCACAACCGGTTCGTCACCGAGGGGAAGCCCGGGGCCACGATGCGCTCGGGGGCCGGCTATTCGACGTGGTGGAACGGGGGATTGCGGAGCGCGGGATATTTCCACAACGTCATCGGCATCCTGACGGAGACGATCGGCAACCCGACGCCCATCGACATCCCGTTCGTGCCGGAGCGTCTGTTGCCCAAGCACGACTATCCCTATCCCATCGCGCCGCAGAAGTGGCGCTTCCGGCAGTCGGTCGAGTACGCCATCACGGCCGACATGGCCATCCTCGACGTGGCCTCCAAGCACCGCGAGGACTTCCTCTACCGGCGGTACCTGATGGGCAGGAACGCCATCGCCGCCGGGAGCAAGGATTCCTGGACCATCGTGCCCGGGACACTGGCCGCGGTCCAGGCGGCCATCGAGAAGGACCGGGCGGGTGCGCCCCAGCCAGCGGCGCCGGCCGGGCGAGAGGGGCGCGGCGCCGCGGTCAAGTATTACGAGGGCATTTTCGACAAGGCGACGAGGGACCCGCGGGGCTACATCATCCCGGCCGACCAGCCGGACTTCCTGACGGCGACGAAATTCGTCAAC
>VGJC01000285.1 GCA_016867635.1 Candidatus Aminicenantota bacterium
AGCCCGAAGACGAGGGGCGCGATCGTTTTGAATCTGTTCATAGAAGCCTCCTATGGTCCAACTTCTCTATAAACTCGCTCCGCGACGGAACGGTTCCATCATTCTACCACGTTCAGCGCATTTTTTTAAGCACTTCCGCGACCCGATCGAGGGCCTTTAAAAGGTAGGCCTGCTCCGGGCCGTAGCCGAAACGGAGATATCCGTCCATCTCGAAGTGGTCGCCGGGGACGAGAAGCACGCTCTTCTCCCGGATGAGCCGCTCGACGAGCGCCGTCGAGCCGGTGTCGAGCTTGGTACGGGCGAAACAGATGGCCCCGGCCGCGGGGGGGCGGAACTCGAACAGGTTCTCCTGCCGGCGCAGCCAATCCTCGAGGACGGGGAAGTTGGCATTGAGGATGCCCTGCGTTCGTTGCAAGATCCGGTCCCTGTTGCCCGGGGCCAGCGCGATCGACGCCAGGCGGTCGCTCAGGGCCGAGGGCGAAATGGTCGTGTAGTCGTGATAAGTCCAGGTCTTCTTGATGACCTCCTCCGGCCCGATGATCCAGCCGAGGCGCAGGCCGGGCAGGCCGTAGGCCTTGGACAGGCCGTTGACCACCAGGACCTTGTCATAGGCGCCCCAGAAGCTCGGCGTCCGGACGCCCGAGAGCTCGGCTCCCTGGTAGACCTCGTCGGCCAGGATCCAGGCCCCGTGGCGCGCGGCCAGGTCGACGATGCCCTTCATGGACTCCGGGCTGAGCACGGACCCGGTGGGGTTGTTGGGGTTGGTCAGGACGATGAGCTTGGTTCTTTCCGTGACCAGGCGGCCCATCTCATCGAGGTCGGGCTGCCAGCCGAGGCCTTCGCGGAGAAAGAAGGGCTTGACCCGGGCCCCGAAGGCCCGCAGGAGGCCCCACATCTGCATGTAGTTGGGAAGCTCGAAAAGGACTTCGTCGCCGGGCTCGATGAGGCTCCACATCAGCAGGAAGTTGGCCTCCGAGGAGCCGGCCGTGGCCAGGATCTGCTCGAGGCCGACGCCCGGGTAGAGGCGGGCGATCTGTTCCCTGAGCCCGACCGTCCCGTTGGTCTGGGTGTAGCCGATCTCGATCCCGGTCAGGTCCTCGAGCTCGGCGGGCGTCAGCAGCTCCTTGAGGTTCAGGGGATGGACCCCGCTTTCCGAGAGGTTGTAATCGACGACGTTCTCCCAGGTCGACTGCATGCGCTCCATCTTGAAGATCTCGATGTTCACGGCGACACTCCTTGTTCCATGCGCGTTCGCTTACCGGTTCAGATCTCGACTTTGAAAACGCCCTTGAGGGCCAGGCCGAAAGCCATCGACAGGACGAAATAGGCGGCCAGCCAATGGACGGCGACGCCGAAAGCGGCGAGGCTTTTCGCGGGATAGAGGACCTCGATCGACCGGACCGGCGTCCCCGGGGGCAGGGCCGGTTCTCCGGGGTGCAGGACCCGGCTCCAGAAAGAGCCCCGGGAGGCCAGCGAGGAGACCTTCGTCAACGGCCGGCCGCCGACGGTCACCGATTTCTCGAGAGTATGGCCGCCGACGGTCAAGAGGATCCGGCCGCTTCCTTCCCCCAGGGCCTTGAGACGCCAGACGACCTCGCCTTCATCGGGGATGCGGACGGCCGGGGAGTCGACCGACAGCCCGGGCGGAACGGCCAGATCGAGGCCCAGCCCGACGGGGTCCGTACCCTTCTCGAGGAGGACCTTGAGCAGGGTCTCTTCGCCGGGGCGCAGGGGCCTGCGGTCGAACCAGACGCTGAGCTGGGCCAGGATGAGGACGAGGGGCACGATCATGACCAGCAACGGCTTGAGGTTCGCGCCGATGTAGCTCATGTTGGCCTTGAGGATCGCCCCCTGGGCGCCCAGCGAGACGCGCATGTCGTCCTTGAAGAGCCGAAGCTCGAGGAGGTGGGCTTTGATCCTGTCCTTGGCCTTGCTGACGG
>VGJC01000286.1 GCA_016867635.1 Candidatus Aminicenantota bacterium
GCGCTGGACGCCGCGGGAACTCGCCGGGATGGCGGCGATGATCAGAGCCGCGTCCCGGTAGGCGGCCAGAAAGGTGTTCTCGTCGATGACGGCCAGGGCCTCGTCGAGAGTAGCCGGGCTGTCCAGGCCGACCTGCTTTTCCCGGAGCGCAAGCAGGAGCCCGGTCTGGACGTAAGGCGCGGCGACCTTGGCCCGCAGGGGCCGCTTTCCGTAGAGCGTCCGGTACAGGCCGATGGCCTTTTTGAACGCCGCGTAATGCCCTTCGCCGGCCAGAGACGCGGCCCGGGCCAGGGCGACATCGTCCTCGGCGACCCGGACCTCGACGACCTTTTTCGGGGCCTGCCCGCAGGCCGCAAGAAGCACGGTTGCCAGGAACACCGCTGTCAGTCTCATGGTCCTCACCTGCCGCGTGCCTTTCTTCGCCCTTATCTTACCACTATTGTGGAGTGGGGACACGTACCGGAGGTACATGTCCCCATGTCTGCGCCTTCGAGGACGACCGCTTAGAGAGGGGCCGAGGAGATCGTCCGAAGGAGCCTAAAGCGGTGATTCAGACGGAGAGAGGGCCGGACGAGGGCATCCTCGAAGAGGACGGCTCGCGATGTCTGAGCCTGCTATCCTGAGGGCTGGTCTGGATTCCGCGAGTTTCGCGAGCCGCTGAGCCCGGCCCTCTCGCAGGCGCCCGGAATCACCGCAGCGACTGAGGACGATCTCCGAGGCCTTTTTGACTTTAGGGAGCGTCTTTGCTACATTCCCCCCTTCGCGACATGACCAAGCCGCTGACGACGAAACGCGCCTCCGCCCGCCGGAGGCCCCTGGTCGAACCGCAGAGCATGGGCGAGCGCTACCGGACGCTCGTCGAACACCTCCCGGTCGGCGTCTACCGGACGACCCCCGACGGGGCCTTCGTCGAAGCCAACCCGGCCCTGGCCCGGATGCTGGGCTGCAAGAATCCGCCCTCCCTTCTGCGCGGCAACGTCAAGGATTTCTACGTCAAGCGTCAGGACCGGTCCTCCCACCTCAAAAAGCTGGCCGTGAACCCGACCTACTTCACGGAATTCGAGCTCCGCCGCGCCGACGGCCGGAAGTTCTGGGTCCGCGACCACTGCCGGGCCATCAAAGGCCCCGATGGCGCGGTCCTCCACCTCGACGGCATCCTCGTGGATATCACCGAGAGGAAGACCGCGGAGCGACGGCTCGAGCGGGTCCTTCGCGAGCTTCGGCTGACCAACGAGAAGCTCGAGAGCCTGACCCAGAGCGACGAGCTGACCGGGCTCCAAAACCGCCGGGGATTTTTCACTCTCGGCCTCCAGCAGATGAAGATCGCCAAGCGCCTCAAGAAACAGATCTACCTCGTTTTCCTGGACATCGACCACCTCAAGCACGTCAACGACACCCACGGCCACCCCGTCGGCGACCAGCTCCTTCAGAACGTCGCGGCCATCCTCAAAGGGACCCTGAGGGAATCCGACGTCATCGCCCGCATCGGAGGCGACGAGTTCGCCGTCCTGGCCATGCGGTCCAAGGGGTCGGGAGAGCGGGCCCTGGTCTCAAGGATCGAGGCCGGCGTCCGGGCCTTCCGCATGAGCAAGCTCAGGCGGTTCCGCCTGTCCGTGAGCATGGGTGTTGTCCGCATCGACCCCCGGAAATACTCCCTGCTCGACGATTTCCTGGCCCACGCCGACTTCCTGATGTACCAGCAGAAACGGCAGAAGGAATAAGGAGAGTCATCCCATGAAAAGCTCGAAAGCGCTCTTTCTCGTCCTGGCCGGGCTCATTCTGGCCTCATTCCCGGCGACGGCCGCCCAGGACACGCCG
>VGJC01000287.1 GCA_016867635.1 Candidatus Aminicenantota bacterium
TCATCGGCGCCTACCTGGTCCTGGTCGCCCTGGTCGGGGTCGTCATCCGCAAGCGGGCGACCAAGAAGCTCGACTCCTTCTACCTCGCCGATAGGAACGTCCCCTGGTGGATGCTGGGGCTTTCGGGCTGCTCGAGCTACATCGACATCGGCGGGACGATGTCCATGATCGGCGTCCTGTTCTACCTCGGCCTGAAATCGCTCTGGGCCACGCACATCTTCTGGGGCTGGTTCATGATCTCGTTCTATATGGCCTTCCAGGCCAAATACATCCGCCGCTCGGGGGTCATGACCTTCGCCGAGTGGAACGAGACGCGCTTCGGGACGGGCAAGGACGCCGAGGCCGCCCGCCTGGCCACGGCCCTCTTCCTGCTCGTCCTGATGATCTTCAATCTGATGTTCATCAGCGTCGGGACGGGGAAATTCGCCGAGGAGTTCCTGCCTCTGCCGCGCTGGGAGGCGACGCTCATCGTGCTGGCCGTCGTCGGCATCTACGTGACGCTCGGAGGGTTCTTCGGGGTCATCCTGACCGATGTCCTCCAGACGCTGCTCATCGCCGGAGGGGCGGTCGTCATGGCCGTCATGGTCTTCAGCAAGCCGGCGGCGACGGCCTTCATCGCCAAGGACCCGTCCTGGCATTCGCTGGCGCCGACGTGGAAGCTGTGGCCGGGTTTTGCGGCCGAGACGCCGCCCGCCTACCAGCATTTCGGGGCCTTCGGGCCGCTCTTGGCGGCCGGGTTCCTGTGGATGGTCTTCCGCTTGTTCAGCGGGCCCAACGTCTGGGACTTCCAGTTCTTCCTGACGACCCGGACCCCGCGCGACGCCCAGCTGGCCGCCGGGATGTGGACGGTCGGCTACAACCTGCGCTGGATCATCGGCAGCGCCTTCATGGTGCTGGGGATCTTCTACCTGGGGTCCGAGGCCGGCTTCGACGCCGAGAAGATCATGCCCCTCGTCTTGCAGAGGTTCCCGGTCGGGCTGCGGGGGTTCTTCATGGCCGTGCTGCTGGCCGCCCTGATGTCGACCATCAGCGCCATGATCAACGTCACCAGCTCGGTCGTCATCAACGACTTCGTCAAGCGCTATTTCGCCAAGGACCTGCCGCAGAAGAAGCTCGTCCGGCTGGGGCAGCTGGCGTCGGTCGCGGCGGTCCTGACCGGCTTCGTCTTTTCGCTGTCGTTCTCGAACGTCGTCACGGCCTGGGAGACCATGGTCTTCGTGGTCGTCACGGTCATCCTGGTGCCGGCGACCCTGCGCTGGCATTACTGGCGGTTCGGCCCGCGGGGCTTCGTCTGGGGGATGGGCGGGGCGGCGGTGCTGATCGCGCTGCGGCTCGTCCTGGTCAAGGGGCTCCACGCCTCGGCCTCTCTGGCCATGGATATGGGGCTGAGCATCGCGGCGACCGTCGTGGCGACCGTACTGACGAAGCCGGCCGACATGGAGGTCCTGGTCAAGTTCTACTCCAAGGTCCGGCCGTTCGGCTTCTGGGGCCCGGTGCGGCGGGAGTGCGTGCGGCGCGGACTGGTCCCGGCCAAGGACAAAATGCCGAAGATCGACATGCTCAACGGGCTGGTCACGGCCGTCTTCCAGTTCTCGCTGGCCATCCTGCCGCTCTATCTCTTCCTGCGCAACTGGCGCCAGTTCGGGTATTGGACGGCCGCCGCGGCGGCCCTGGCCGTCGTTCTGTATTTCACCTGGTACAAGAACCTGCCCTCGAGGGACGAGGTCTGATGAAGAAGAGGCAGAACCGGGAAGGGGACATGTACCCCGGGTACATGTCCCCGAAAGGGAGCCAGCAGGAGGAAGGG
>VGJC01000288.1 GCA_016867635.1 Candidatus Aminicenantota bacterium
GTGGGGCTCCTCGAGGACGCCGCGGCCGCGCGGGTCCCAGGTCGCGATGCAATAGTCGAGGCTCAGCTTGACCTTGGGCCAGAGCTCCTCGAGCCAGGCCTCATCCCCCGAGACGCGCCATTCCCGGTGGACCTTCATGATGCCCCCGAGCTGGCCGTCGGCCGCGGCGTGAAAGTCGTGGGCCACCGGCCGGATGGGCAGGGCCGAACGGAAGGTCTGATGGCCGCGTTCGTCCTGGCTCTCGTTGAACTCCGTCCGCCGGAGGGTCCGCTCAAGGGACGGGAAAAGGTGCGGCAGGGCCTGGGCGTAGTTCCAAACGTGGGTGCATGAGCCGTGACAGCAGCCCCGGTCGTCCGAACAGCCCTCGAAGCACCACAGCCGGCCGTCGGTCTGCCGCAGTACGGTCGGCGACTTGAGGATGGTCAAATTGGCGGCGACGGCTTCCAGGACCTCGGGCGGCAGGGTCGAGTCGTAGAACGCGTCCCGGAAAAGGGCCGACTTCTCCCGCAGCAGGGAGTACTTGGACCGCCAGTGATCGGCGACGTGGTGAACGTCGTTGAATCGACCGGCATACCAAGGAACGTGGTAGGGCGACGAACAGCATGCCTCGTCCCCGGCTTGAGGGGCCCCGGCGGGCTCCCGGCCGAAGCGGAGGTCGGTCAAGGGAACGTACCACGCGACCATGACCCGGACCGTCTTGGTGGCCCCGGGTTCGATCGTCAGGGGCACGAAAAGCGACGCCCCGGGGCTCGGTCCCTCGAGCGGCGGATTGTCGACGGGGGCGGCCTCCTGGACATGCTTCCAGGCCAGGGTCAGGGCGTCCCACCAGCCGCCCCGGAACCAGCTGTGATCGACGACGACGTCCGGATCATCGACGAAGACGGCCAGGGCCCCGGCGTCGGCCGGCCTCTCCTCGGTCCCGAGGTCATAGAGGACGAAACCGCCCTTGATTGGTCCGACGCCGTCGCGCCTGGAACCCGTGGCCATGAAGTTCTTGGTGTTGAAGGAGAAGACGGCCTCGAGCGGGGTGTTCGTCGGGTTGTGGAACGCGTATTCGAGGCCCCCGACCGGGAGGCTGGAGTCGTCGGCGTCGCCGGGGATGAACGGGCTCCAGCCGGTCAGGGTCACGTCCAGCGGGACGGCCGGATCGTCGAGGGCGATCGTGGCGAAGGGGAAGCGGGCCAGGAACGAGGCCTTCCCGAAGCGGGGCAGGCCGTAGCTCGCCCCCGAGGCCCCGTTGCCCGTGCCGGCGGCCCCGAACAGCTTCCAGCCGGGGACCGGGCCCTCGAGGACCCGGGCCACGTTCTTCGGCCCCTTGACGGTGATCGCCGCGAAGGCGCAGGGCTCGTTCGTGAACTTCAAGACGTTGCGGACGGACATGTGGGAGACGGCCCCCGTGCCCTCCAGGCAGAACATGCCCGCCCCGATGCCGCCGATGGGGAACGCCACGCGGTTGAGATACGGACCTTCATAAGGGCCGTTGTAGGCCCTCTCGAGAGTTGCGCTCTTCCCTGACGTGCAGGCCGCCGGACCGAACGCCGCGCTGATCGCCAAGATCACACCAAGACCAAAAGCCGGACGCCAGCCGTTTTTTCTCACCGGAGCCCTCCTCGGTTTTTTATCTCAGGTCTCTTCGAGGAATTCTTCGATCGTCAACTCGGCTCGGCGATCCGCGTGCCCGCCTCGATGCGGATGACATGGACCTTGGGCGCTTTCCCGGTCGCGGCCTCGTAGTCGCGGGCGACGCGGGCCTCGAACTCGGGGACGGCGTCGGCCCCGACCAGGCTGATGGCGC
>VGJC01000289.1 GCA_016867635.1 Candidatus Aminicenantota bacterium
TCGAACCTTCGGTCTCAACGACCGTGGCCAAGACAAGCCCTTCGCCCGAAGCCAGAAGCTCGACGATCTTGGGGAAGCTGTATCTCATGCCGCGACGGCCAGCACCGCCTCTTTGAGGGCCGCCCGGACGAGGTCGAGCTTGTAGCCGTTCTCGCGGAGAGGAGAAGCCTCCTTCAAGGCTTCGTCGGCCGCCTGGCGGATGAGGGCCGCCGTGACGGTCTTTCCGCGCAGGACGTCCTCGGCCGCCTTCAGGCGCCAGGGCACCGGGGCCACGCCGCCCATGACGATCGAGACCTGCGCGAGAGCGCCTCCGGAAACGACCCCCGTAACGGCCGCCGAAACAAGGGCGAAGTCCCAGGCGCCGCGCTCCTTGAGCTTGACATAGGCGCCCTTCTGCCCCGGCTTGGGCGCCGGGACGCGGACGTCCTTGAGGAACTGGCCATTCTCGAGGACGGTCTCCCGCAAGACGTCGACACCGGGCAAGATATAGAACTCTTCGAGGGGGACGACCTTGTCGGCACGGCCTCCGCCGATCGTCGCCCGGGCCCCGAGACTGATGAGCGCCGGGGCCAGGTCGGAGGGAAAAACGATGAAGCAGCCCTGGCCGCCGAAGATCCCATGGTACTTGCTGCGGCCCTGGTAGGCGAAGCAGTTATAGCCGCCTTTCTTGCGGCAGGGGACGAGAGAGTCGCGGTAGTACCAGCAGCGCGGCCGCTGGCAGAGATTGCCGCCGACCGTGCCGACGTTCCGCAGCTGCGGCGTCGCCAACGACAGCGCGGCCTGTCGGAGGACGGGAAAGTCGCGGGCGACGTCGGCGTTCTCGGCCAGGTCGACGACCCGGGTCATGGCCCCGACGCGAAGGCCGTCCTTGTCCCGGGCGATGCCGGCCAGGCCGGCGACCGTCTGCAGGTCGACGACGAGGGCGGGTGTCGCGACGCCGGTCTTGAGCTCGTCGACGAGGTCCGTGCCGCCGGCGAGGAGGGCGGTCTTCTCGGTCGTCTCGGTGAGCAGGGCGGCCAGCTCGTCGACCGTCTTGGGCTGGGCGATCCGGAAGTCGTTCATGACCGGGCCTCCTTGCGCCGGAGGGCCTCGAGGACCCGCGGGGGCGTCATCGGGATCTCGCGGACGGGCACGCCGAGGGCGTTGAAGACCGCGTTGGCCACGGCCGCCGAGGCCGCGACGCGCGCGGGCTCGCCGAGCCCTTTGGTGCCCAGGTTGTTGAGGCGCTCGTCGACGACGTCGACGAACAAAGGCGTTATTTCCGGGGCGTCGGCCATGGTCGCGATCTTGTAGTCGCCGAGGTTGGCGTTGGCCGGGTTGCCCGTCGCGTCGTCCAGGACCCGCTCCTCGAATAGGGCCGCGCTGAGCCCCTGAATGAGCCCGCCGTGGACCTGGGACTCGGCGGTCAGCTTGTTGATGATCCGTCCCGAGTCCTGGGCGGCGACGAACTTGAGGACCCGGACGTTGCCGGTCTCGACGTTGACCTCGACCTCGGCGAAGTGGGCGCCGAAAGTGTTGAAGGCGTATTCGTTGGCCGGATGACCGGCCCGCTCCCCGTGGAAGACGGTCTCGCGGCGCAGGGCCCGGTAGACGTCGGCGAAGGACACGGCTTTGTCGGGCGCGCCCCTGAGGAAGAACTTCCGGTCGCCAATGACGACATCGGCGGGCTCGGCCTTGAGGAGCTGGGCGGCGAGCCCGTTGAGGCGCTCGACGGCCTTGAGCGCCGCGTC
>VGJC01000290.1 GCA_016867635.1 Candidatus Aminicenantota bacterium
ACTTGTCGACCAGGGCGATCAGCAGGATGCCCCCGAAGAACGATCCCATCGCCGCCCATGTGCCCGGCTTGCCGAGGTCCTGCCGGAGGCTCTCCTGGGCGTTGGGTAGGATCTCGACCAAGGCGATGTAGATCATGACCCCCGCCGAGAAGCCCAGGGCGACGGATAGGAACCGGACGCTCGTCCGCCGGGCGAAAAAGGCCAGAGCGCTGCCGATGCCCGTGGACAGGCCGGCCACGAGGGTCAGCCCGAAAGCCAGGAGGATGGTCTGCGCAGGATAGATCTCGCCCATGCGACACCATCATAGCTTAAGGTCTCCCGGTTTTCCAGACCCCCCGGGGCCTCCGGCCGTCCGGTTGACACGGGCCGGGGCCCGTGATAACTTCAAGAGACTTTTAGAGGGGAACTATGAACGAGATGAGCGAGGACGTTTTCTTTGAAACGGCGGCCTCACGCAAGCTCGTCGATCTCATCGAGCGCGGCGCCAACCTGGGCGATGAGGAGAACGGCTGACCCTTGCGCGCCGGGCTCTACCTCCATTTCCCGTTCTGCCGGGCCAAGTGCCCCTATTGTCATTTCGCGAGCGTCCCCTACGCCCCGCCCCTACATGACGAATGGCGAAGGGGCCTGGAAGAGGAAGCGGCCCTGAGGGCCGCCCCGAGCCTCGCGCCCGACACCCTGTACATCGGAGGCGGGACGCCGTCGCTCTTGGGACCGGACGAGGTCCGCGACCTTCTGGGGCTCTTCGGCGCCCGTTTCGGGCTCGAGGCGGTGGAGGTCACCCTGGAGGCCGGCCCCGAAGCGGCCGATGCCGACCGCCTCGAGGGATGGCGGGAGGCCGGCGTCACTCGGCTGAGCGCCGGAGTCCAAGCGTTCGACGACGGCGCGCTGGCGACGCTCGGCCGCCGTTATACGTCCGCGGAGGCCGTCAGCTTCTGCCTGGCCTGCCGGGACGCCGGGTTCGAGGCCGTCGGGCTCGATCTCATGGTCGGCGTGCCGGGCGAGACCCGCGGGTCCGTCGAGCGTACGCTCGAGAGGGCCCTGCGCCTCGAACCCGACCACGTCTCCCTGTATATCCTGGAGAACGTCGAAGGCCTGCCCTTCGCGAAGGTCATGAACGACCGCCCGGTCGACGAGGACGAGGTCGTCGAGAACCATGGACGGATGGCCGACGGCCTCGAAGCGGCCGGTCTGGCCCGCTACGAGATCTCGAACTTCTCCCGGCCGGGGAAGGAATGCCGCCACAACCTGAAATACTGGCGATACGAGCCGTTCCTCGGGCTCGGGCCCTCGGCCTGTTCGCGTCTCGGTCCCCGGCGGTGGTGCAACAAGAGCGCGATAGGGGCCTGGGCGGAGGCCCTCCGCCGCGGTCAAGACCCGGTCGAAGAGAGCCGCGAGCTCGACGCCGGGACGGCCGGCCGGGAGGCCCTCATCTTCGGGCTGCGCCTCGTCGAGGGCGTGGACCTCCGGGCCCTGGAAAAGCGGTTCGGCTGGGACATCGGGGGGCGATACGCGGCGGAGATCGACGAGCTTGTCGGGGCTGGTCTTCTCCTGCGGGATGGCCTGCGGCTGCGCGTCCCGGCGGAGCGAATGCTCGTCTCCAATCAGGTCTTCGCCAGGTTCGCCTAGGCGGGAGGCGTTGCTTTTCCGCTGCGGATGGCCTAGAATTCTCTTTCTCATCCCGCCCCCGCGGGGGATCGACCATGAACGAACGCGACAAACCCGG
>VGJC01000291.1 GCA_016867635.1 Candidatus Aminicenantota bacterium
CTGGCGCATGACGTTGACGTAGTGGTCGGGCGAGAGCTCCTTAGCGATGAAGCGGAAGACCTCTTTCGTGCCGGCGGCCCGGCCGGGCAGGACGAGGTGGCGGACCATCAGGCCGCGGACGGCGACCCCGCGGGTGTCGGTCACCAGGACGCCGACCTGGCGGTGGATCTCGCGGAAGGCGTCGCGGGCGTAGTGGGGGTAGTTGTAGGCTTCGGCGGACAGGCGGGCGGCTTTCTCCGGGTCCCAGTACTTGAAGTCCGGCAGGTAGATGTCGAAAACGCCGTCGAGCAGTCGCAGGATATCGGCTTTTTCGTAGCCGCCGGTGTTGTAGACGAGCGGCAGGCGCAGGCCGCGGGGGACCGCCAGGCCGAGGGCGGCGACGATGCTTGGCACGTAGTGGGTCGGCGTCACGAAGTTGATGTTGTGGCAGCCTTGGCGTTGGAGGCCGAGCATGGCGTCGGCCAGCTGCCGTTCGGTCGCCAGCTCGCCGTGGCCTTCGATGGAGATCGTCCAGTTCTGGCAGTAGACGCAGCGCAGGCCGCAGTGGGCGAGAAAGACCGTGCCGGAGCCGCCGGTCCCGACGAGGGGGGGTTCCTCGCCGTAATGGGCGAAGGCGCTCGAGACCCGGACCTGGGCCGGGGCCCGGCATATTCCGAGCTCTCCGAGAGAACGGTTGACGCGGCAGTCGCGCGGGCAGAGCGAACAGCTCGTGTAATGGGCCTTGAGCTCCTCGGCCCGGCGGCCGAGCTCTCCGGAAGCGTGGAGGGCGACGTAGGACGGTTCCGCGGGGCTTTTCTTGGATCGTGCGGTGTCCCGCATCATGGGCGTCCTCCCTCCGCCCGCCGCCAGCCACATGGCCGGCAACGGCGCCGTGACGGACAGGAAGCGCCTCCGGGACAGGGTCCTGTTGCCATTCCGGGTCATCTCTGTTCGCGCTCCCTCCCTATCTTTTATAGAGGTTGGAGGCCCGGCTGTCAAACTCCCAAAAAGCTCGAAAACGGGGCCGAAAAGCCCGTTTAATGCCAAAAAAGGGGCCCTGAAATGAGATATAATGTTTGTTTTCAATAAATTGCAACAGCCAAGGCACTTACGGTCCAAGGAGCTCAGCGAAATCGAGCCCGGGGCGGACGCCAAGTCAAGCGGGATCTAGAATATCCGCGAGCTAAGCTTCGAAGCTGATCTCGGCCATGTCGAACCAGTAGCCGTTGCCGGCGACCGAGTTCATCTCGGCCTGGACGATGGCCTGGTGACCCTGCTCGATCTCGACGAACCGCTCGAACAGCCGGCGTCCCTCTTCGGGCAGCTCCCTGACCATCCTCTGGTAGAAGGCGCTCGTCTCGACCTCGACGTCGAGGGCCCGCTTGAGGAGCCGCATCTCGGCCTCGGGGGCCTTGACCGCGACCCGGCCTTCGAGCGTCCTGATGCCCTGATCGATGCGTTCCCGGGAGGGCACGATCGTGTTGAGGGCCGCGGGGGTCACCCGGCCGGTCTTCTTCCACTCCTCCAGCCGCGAGTTGAGATAGACGACGTGCTCGACCTCTTCCTTGGCCAGGGCCCCGAAGATCTTCTTTCCGGTCTCGTCGGTGCTCGTCCGGACGGCTTCTTCGTAGACCTGGACGACCCGCTTCTCGTATTGGATGGCCGTCTTGATGGCTTCGGCGATGTCCATGTTCTCTCTCCTCTCTCCCTTCTGACACCAGGCATGATAGAGGAGAGC
>VGJC01000292.1 GCA_016867635.1 Candidatus Aminicenantota bacterium
CCCGAGGTGGCCTACACCCTCGTCCGCGAACAGGCCGCGCTGGGCCAGTTCCTGAACCTGTCGGCGGCCGAGATCGGGCTCAAGGTCAAGGGCCGGGACCTCGACCGCCTCAAGGACATCGCCGAGGACCTCGTGAGGCGGCTGGCGGCCATCCCGGGCGTCACCGACACGTCGACCAACATCGGCGAAGGCAAACCCGAGTTCAAGGTCACGGTCAACAAAGAGGCCATCCGCAAGTACCCGAACCTGACGCCGTCCGTGATCGGCGACTTCCTGGTCAGCGCCGTGCGCGGCCGGGTGGCCACCCAGTTCAGGGAGCTGGAGAAAAAATACGACATCCTGGTCCGCATGGAGGACGCCTCGCGGCAGAACATCGAGGCCCTGCTCAACGAGACGCTCCCCTTCCAGGGCAAGCTCATCCCGCTCCGGGACCTGGTCACGTACGAGATCGTCCGCGGGCCGCGCGAGATCCGCCGCGAGGACCAGCAGCGCGAGGTCCTGGTGACGGCCAACCTGCGCGGGGCCAAGATCAGCCAGGTCGCGCCCCGGATCGAACGGGTCCTCGGGGACCTGCGGCTGCCCGCTGACTACCGCGTCGTCTGGAGCGGCGAGCGCGAGGAGATGAGCCGGTCGTTCCGCAGCCTCCTCCTGGCCCTCGTCCTGGCCACCCTGCTGACCTACATGATCATGGCCGCCCAGTTCGAGTCGCTCATGCACCCCTTCCTGGTCATGTTCACCCTGCCCATGGGCGCGGCCGGATCGGTCGCCGCCCTGCTCATCACCGGACTGACCATCAACGTCATCTCGATCATCGGCATGGTCGTCCTGATCGGCATCGTCGTCGACAACGCCGTGGTCAAGATCGATTACACGAACCAGCTCCGCAGGGGCGGGATGCCGCTCCGGCAGGCCGTCGAGGAAGGCAGCCACGTCCGGCTGCGGCCGATCCTGATGTCGACCCTGAGCACGCTCTTCGGCCTGCTGCCCATGGCCCTGGCCCTCGAGCGGGGCGCCGAGCTCCTCCAGCCCCTGGCCGTGGTCGTCATCGGCGGCCTGACCTTCTCGACCTTCCTGACCCTCATCCTCATCCCGGTCATCTATGAATGGGTCGAGCAGAGAAGAGGATGAAGTTCTTCATCGACCGCCCGGTGGCCACGGCCATGATCTTTCTGTCCTTCCTGGCGGTCGGCGTCTACTCGTTCCTCAACACGCCGATCGAGCTGGCCCCCAAGGAGGATTATCCCAAGGCGGACATCGTCACGACCTGGTACGGGGTGCCGCCGGAGATCATCCAGACCCAGGTGACGGCGCCCCTCGAAGAGGCCTGCGCGGAGGTCAAGGGCATCACCAAGATGAGCTCGACCTCGCAGATCGGCCAGTCGCGGATCACGCTGGAGTTCGGCCCCAAGACCGACATGGAGTTCGCCATGCTGGCCCTCCGCGAGGCGCTCTCCAAGAAGCGCGACGCGCTCCCGGACCGGGTCAGACCGGTCATCCAGCCCTACATCCCCGAGGACTTCCGGGTCCGGCCCTTTCTGCAGTACACGGTTTCCGGCGACTACGGGCTCCAAGAGCTGCGCGAAGCGGTCAAGGAGAAGCTCGAGATCGGCATCGGCTCGGTCCGCGGCGTATCGGCCGTCGAGGTCATGGGCGGCTCGGAGCCGGAGGTCCGGGTCGTCCTCGACCAGGCCCGGGTC
>VGJC01000293.1 GCA_016867635.1 Candidatus Aminicenantota bacterium
GCCTGGACCCTTTCGACGCCGTCGAGCCCGGCGAGCAGGGCCGCCACCTTCTCGGCGGTTTGCCGGGGCGGAACTTTCAGCCGCTTGGCCGCCTGGAAAGGGTAGGCGAGGGCCAGGTCTCCGAACTTGTGGTCCGGGGTCTCGACCAGGTCGAGCTCCCCGGCCGACGGCGCGAAATCCTTCTCGAGCCGTGCCGCGATCCGGTCCTGGAGCCGTTTCTTCAATTCAAGCATTTCAGTCGCTTATTATAGCAAAAAGCGGGCTTCCGGCAAGCGCGGGCCGGCCGGTTTGACAGCGGGCGGCCGCCGGAAATATCATGGCCGGCGATGGACATGATCGGAGATCGCCTTGTCGAGGATGTCCTGAAGGCCTGGGGCCTCGAGCTCGGCCGGGTCCGCGGGGACATCCCTATCGCCGGGAGCCCGGACCGGTGCGAGTTCCGAGCGGTCATCGAGGACGAGGGCTCGAACCTGTTCGTCCTCGAGAATATCCGCGCCGCGTCGGTGGACCACAAGAGGAGGATCGCCCGGACCCTGGCCTTCTTGGCCGATAAGGGCCTGCCCCGCGTCCGGGCCTATCTTCCGTCCGGGGATGACGAATACCTGGTCTTCAAAAACAACTCCTATTGGCAGCTCGCTCCCTATGTCGAAGGCGTCCCTCTTGCGCGCCCGGAATACGCCTTCGAGGGCTGGCGGGGCCCGGTGCTGGCCGATTTCCTGGCCGACCTTTGGGACCGGTCGCGGGACGTGCCGTTTTTCGAAAGGACATCGCCTTTCTCCATCGTCGCGTTCATCCGGGACTTCACCAGGACCGTCGAGCGCCGCGAGCCGGTCCTCTATCTCCGTATCCGGCCGGCCCTCGTGCATCTGGAGCAGGGATTCATGAGCGCCCACGACCGTCTTCCGGTTCGCTTCTGCCACGGCGACTACCACCCGCTGAACGTCATCTGGTCGGAGACGGGCGTCCGGGCGGTCATCGATTGGGAGTTCCTGGGATACAAACCCGAGCTCTACGACGCGGCCATGATGATCGGCTGCCTGGGCATGGAGGACCCTCAGTGCTTAACGGGGGACCTCGTCTTCGAGTTCGCCGGAAGCCTCAAAGGGTCCGGACAGGTCGCGGCGGCCAGCTGGGCTCATCTCTTCGATCTCGTCCTGGCCCAGCGCTTCGCCTGGCTCGCCGACTGGCTCAAGCGGTCCGATGCCGAAATGATCGAGCTCGAAGCCGTTTACATCAAGCTCCTTCTGGACAACCGCGGGGTCTTCACCCGCTCCTGGGAGGTTTGACGGAGGACGTCTTGAGAGCCGCGCCGCGCTTGAACGGAGCGGCGATTTGTGATAATAACTTCCTTTAATTCCGTCTTTTCGAGGGATCATCGATGAAAAAAACCCGGTTCAACGAGCTTCACAAGCTCTCCGGCGGCAAGATGATCGAATTCGTCGGCTGGGAGATGCCCGTCGAGTACAGCGGCATCATCCCCGAGCACCTGGCCGTGCGGACCAAGGCCGGCCTGTTCGACGTCAGCCACATGGGGGAGGTCACGGTCAAGGGCCGGGGCGCCCTGTCATTCCTCCAGTGGCTGACCCCGAACGACGTCGCCCGGCTGAGCCCCGGCCAGGTCCAGTACACGGCCCTGACGACCGCCGAGGGCACGTTCGTC
>VGJC01000294.1 GCA_016867635.1 Candidatus Aminicenantota bacterium
CCGGAAGAGAAGCCGGGAGTGCAGCCCGGGATAAGCGGGGGGGCGATTGCAGGTTCACCGCACGCTTACGGTCAGGCCGGGATGCGGGAAGGGCCGACGGGCGGTGGGATGGCCGAAGCAGGAGGGCGGCTGCTCGGGGCGATGTTCGCCTTCATCGGAGAAATGTTCGGGGCGGAGGAAAAAAAGGACGAGCCGACGCGCGACGAGGCGGCCGAAGCCGTGAAAAAGGTAAGCGTCCGGCCAACCCATCTTCCATCGAAGGGGATTGGATGAGATATTCGGGGCCGGATGATTCCGGATTCAGGGTTCGGCCGTGATCTCTGGCGCCTCTGCCCGGGTCTCTTTCCACTTGTCGGGTAGAAGATCGGCGATCTTCGATTCTTTGTGGGCGCTGATTCGGTCGAAGACGTCCCTCAGGTAAACGAAGGGATCGAGGCCGTGTCTCTTGCAGGTCGTGGTGAAGCTCGTCAGGATCGCGGCCGTCCGGCCGCCGTTGTCGCTTCCGAAAAACATCCAGTTGCCCCGTCCAACGGCGACCCCACGAAGACTCCGCTCCGCCCCGTTGTTGTCGATCTCCAGGTCCCCGTCTTGACAGTACCGCACCAGGGCTGGCCAGTTCGAGAGGGTATAGGCGATCGCCTGACCCTCGGGGCTTTTCGGCAAAACTTCGCGCTGCTCGCGCCGCAGATAGACCTCGATATCCCGAAGGATCGGGACGCTTTTCTCTTGCCGGAGGGCCAGCCGCCCGGCGCTGTCCAAGGCCAGGTCCCGGGCTTCCTTCTCCACGTCATAGAGCAGACGGATGTCGGCCAGCACGATCGTCGAGCGCTTCAGGTCCGAGCTCTGGCCTTCATAGAACTTCCGCCGGGTGTGGGCCCAGCAGGCGACTTCCGTCACCCCGGAATCTTTGTAGATCGCATCGTAGCCGGAGTAGGCATCCGCTTGGAGGTATCCCTGGAAGTCCTTCAGGAAGGCCTCGGGTCCGTCGCGGCTTCGGTCCGGGGTATAGTCATAGACGGTATAGGGATGAGAGAGGTCTCCGACGTAAGTCCAGATCCGGCCCAGGCGGGTCCGGGTCAAGTCGGCGTCCAAGACTCCGACCGGCGTGTCGTCGGTCTGGATGACCTTGGAAGCCAGGACCTCCGCCTTCATCCTCTCGTACAGCGGACTCAAAAGCTCCGCCGACTGGCCCATCCAGCCGGCCATCGTCCGGCGCGAGACCGTGACGCCCTGCCGGGCGAGCATCTCCTCCTGCCGATGGAGGGGCTGGTGGTCGGCGTACTTGGAGACGACCACATGGGCCAGAAGCCCCGGCCCGGGCAGGCCCTTTTCGATCGGAGCCATCGGTTTCGAGGCGGTCACGACCGTGCAGCCCTTCGGGCAGGCGTATTTCCGGCGGACGTCCTGGATGACATGGAGCGAGGCCGGCACGTACTCCAGCCGCTCGCTCACCTCTTCGCCGATCGGCCGAAGGGTTTCCCGATATTCCGGACACTGCCGCTCTTGCGGCCCCAGGTCGTGCTCCACCCGGCGTCGCTCGAGGGTCGAGGGCAGAGGCCGGCGACCGTGTCCCGGCCGCGGCGGCTTCGGGCTTTCCTCCGGAGGTTTGATCTGGGCCTCCGCCTTGGCCGCGACCATCACCGCCGCGGCAAAAAGATAC
>VGJC01000295.1 GCA_016867635.1 Candidatus Aminicenantota bacterium
CCGGCCCGCGGCCGAGTCCCCGTTGGAGAAGCGCGACATCCCGGTCCCCGAGCCCGGACCTGAGGACATCCTGGTCCGGGTCCGGTGCTGCGGAGTGTGCCACACGGACCTCCACGAGGTCGAGGGCGAGCTCCCGGAAGTCAAGCTGCCTCTCGTCCCCGGGCATGAGATCGTCGGGGTCGTGGAGAGGGCAGGGGAGAGGGCCGAGAGGTTCGAGACCGGGCAAAGGATCGGCGCGGCCTGGTTGCGTTGGGCGTGCGGCCGATGCCGGTTCTGCCTCAACGGCCGGGAGAACCTCTGCGAGACGGCCCGGTTCAACGGCTATCACGCCGACGGCGGCTACGCGGAATATATGGTCCTGCCGGAGAAATTCGCTTATGCCCTTCCGGAGGCGTTCAGCGACGCGGAGGCCGCGCCGCTCCTGTGCGCCGGGATCATCGGTTACCGGTCCCTCAGGCTCAGCGGGATCCAGCCGGGCGGCACGCTGGGGCTTTATGGTTTCGGCGCCTCGGCCCACATCGCCGCCCAGATCGCGCGGCACTGGGGCTGCCGGGTGTTCGTCTTCACGAGAAGCGAAGCGCACCGGGCCTTGGCCCTGGAACTCGGCGCGGAATGGGCCGGCTCGGCCCAAGATAAGCCGCCGGCCAAACTGGATTCGGCCATCATCTACGCCCCCGTCGGGGCCCTCTACCTCGACGCCCTGCGGGCCCTCGACAGGGGAGGGTCGGTCGTTTCGGCCGGCATCCACATGTCGCCCATCCCGGCCATCGACTATGACTCCCTGCTCTATCAGGAGCGGCGGATGCTGAGCGTGGCCAACGCGACACGACAGGACGGCGAGGAGCTGCTGAAGATCGCCGCCGAGATCCCCGTGAGAACGACCGTCCAGACCTTCCGGCTTGACGCGGCCAATGACGTTCTGCGACAACTCAAGGCCGGCCGCATCAACGGCGCCGCCGTCCTCAAGATCAGTTAAGCGCTATTGCTGCCCCCGATCCTGAGGCCCCAAATTTGCCGATAGAGAATTCTTCCCCTGAGGGTCCATTTTTCCTGGTGCCCTCAGGAATTCTCGGGACACGATACGAAATCCAGAGATTTCGTTCATGTCCCGGAATTCCACGCCTCGTCCTATCGGCAATTTTGGGGAGGCCCTTTCGTTGCAAAAAGCGCCCCGATACGCTATATTATGCCCGCTTTTCCGCCCTGCGCGCCCGTAGCTCAGTTGGATAGAGCGTCTGACTACGAATCAGCAGGTCGGGTGTTCGAGTCACCCCGGGCGCGCTTCCTTATTCCCTCCAAGTAGAAAATAGATCTGTCGGTACCGGTCTCCGGACAGACTTTTGACAACCGGCGCCCGGCCCGGTAATATTCTGGAGATGGAAGGTCTCGCGCGCTGGTTCTCGACGACTGTTCTCGCTTTGGCGGCCGTCCTGCTGACCGCCGCTTCCGCCGCGGAAGCGAACAGCCTGCGCATCAGCGACCGGCTCAGCCCCCTCAACGCCAAGCGCCCGGTCCGTCCGCAGACCCGCTACATCGTGCTCCACACGACCGAAGGCGGCACCGAAGGCTCCCTGCGCAAGGTCCGGCGATATGGGGAGGCCCAC
>VGJC01000296.1 GCA_016867635.1 Candidatus Aminicenantota bacterium
TGGTCGCCCGGGGCCGGGGGCTCGCGGAGCTCGTCCGGGATTACCGGGAATACCCGCAGACCCTGCTCAACGTGCGGGTCGGCCGGAAGGTCGATTTCCGGGAGTTCCCGGAGATCGGCCGGGCCGTCGAGACGGTCCGCGAACGGCTCGGCGATGACGGACGGCTGGACCTCCGTTACTCGGGGACCGAGCCGCTGGCCCGGGTCATGGTCGAGGCCGGCGACCAGGAGCTGGTCGACAGCTGCGCCCGGCACGTCGCCGACGCGGTGCGCAAACATCTGGGGGACGGGGCCTGAGCGAACGGGCCCGTCAGGGGAGACGAGCATGAGACTGGCCGTCAACATCGATCACTTCGTGACGCTGCGGGAAGCCCGCAAGGGGACGGAGCCCGAGCCCGTCCTGGTCGCCCTGCTCGCCGAGCAGGCCGGGGCCGACGGCATCGTCTGTCACATCCGCCGCGACCGGAGGCACATCAAGGAGCGCGACCTGCGGCTCCTGAGAGAGACCGTCAAGACCAAGCTCAACGTCGAGATGGCGGCCACGGAGGAGATGAAGAAGATCGCCCTGGCCGTCCGGCCCGACGTCGTCTCGCTCGTGCCCGAGCGGCCCGAGGAGCTGACGACCGAAGGCGGGCTGAGCGTCGCGGCCAACCGGAGGGCCCTCGACAGGCACGTCAAGGCCCTGCGGAAGGCGGGCATCCGGACGAGCATCTTCATCGACACCAGCCCCGACGAGATCGCCGCGGCCGGGGACGTCGGGGTCGACCTCATCGAGATCAACACCGGCAAATACGCGGACCGCAAGCCCGGCCGGGCCCGTGACCGGGCCCTCGGGGCCGTGAGGCGGGCGGCGGAGTACGCCCGCTCGATCGGGCTGGAGGTCCACGCCGGCCACGGCCTCGACTACCGCAACCTGGGGCCGATCATAGCCATTCCGGAGATCGAGGAGCTCAGCATCGGCTTCTCCATCGTCGCCCGGGCCGCCGTCGTCGGCATCGACCGGGCCGTGCGGGAGATGACCGCGCTGCTGAGATAGCCGGCGGCGGGGGTCCCGGCGGCATCGGCCGGGGCGGGGACATGTACCTCTGGTACGTGTCCCCTTTCTGAGGGAGTCAGATCATGGACGTCAAGGTCAACATCGAGCGTATGAGGAAGGACCTCGAAGAGCTGGGGCGGCTCGGGCGGGACGAGCACGGAGGCGTCAGCCGGCCGTCGTTCAGCCCGGCCGACTTCGAGGCCCGGATCTGGCTGAGAGGCAAGATCGAGCGGGCCGGCCTCTGTTACCGCCAGGACGGGGCCGGCAATCAATTCGGCCGGATCGACTGCCCGGGCCGGACGGTCATGGCCGGCTCGCACATCGACACCGTCCCGAACGGCGGCATGTTCGACGGCGCGGCGGGGGTCGTGGCGGCGCTGGAGTGCCTCCGCCGGATCCTCGAGGAGAAGGTGCCGACCGCGAGACCCCTGGAGGTCGCCTCATTCACCGACGAGGAGGGCAACCTGGTCGGCGATTTCCTGGGCAGCCGGGCCTTCATGGGGATGCTCGACGAGAACGAGATCCGCAAGGGACGGACGTCCTTCGGCCTGCCGTTCGAGGA
>VGJC01000297.1 GCA_016867635.1 Candidatus Aminicenantota bacterium
CGGGCGAACGGGATGTGAGCGAGATCCCCCCGGCTCACGAAATCGTCCATGACCCTAATTTATCGGGGGAACGCCGCCGTGTCAATCGAAGGTCAAAGGCCGGGCCGCTTCGGCGCTAGCGGAGGAAGCTCATCCCGATGACGGTCATGAGGATGTTGATCAGGGCCTTGAGGAACCAGAGGCTGTAGGACAGGGCCAGGGCCTTCTTCAGCTCGATCTTGAATATCGCCGAGAGGCCGAAGGCCAGGATGCCGAACATCCACAGCTGGAAGAAATCGATCTGGCCGAGTACGGCAAAGGCGGTCGAGGTGACCTCCACTTCGGGGAACAGGAGGGCCAGGTTGGTGGACGTCTGCATGACGGATTTTCGGGCCAGGGCCAGGACCAGCCGGACGGCGTTGCCGAGGAGCTTGTCGACCAGGCTGGCGTGGACGAGCGCGGCCAGCACCTGGATGAACCGGCCCTCGGAGGTGAAGAAGCGGGACATGACCAGGAGGAAGAGGCCCTGGAGGAGGAGGGCGGCGAAGACGAACAGCGGCATGGTCACGAAGGTCTGCACGAACACGCGGGCCGGGGACGGGTTCTCCATGTTCGCGATCATCCTGTTGAAGGCTTCGTCCCCCATGCGCTCCCGGAGCTTGACGTTGTCGCGCATCAGATCGAGCTGGTCTTTCTGCATGTGCGGAGCGACCGCGAAGGAGTGGGCGATGAGGGCGATCAGGACGATGATCAGGACGTCGACCCAGACCGGTTTTTCGGCCAGGGCCTCGAAGACCTGCCGGGGGGCGGTGAAAACGCCTTCCACTCGTTTGAAGAGGCTCATAGCGGCGCTCCTTTCCGTTCGTCCTTTTCGATCCGCCCGTCGCGGATATGGATGATGCGCTGGGCCTGCTGGGCGACCTCGCGGTCGTGGGTGACCATGATGATCGTGTTCCCCTGCTCGTGGATCTTGTGGAAGAGGTTGAGGATCTCCCGTCCCGTCCGCGAATCCAGGTTGCCCGTCGGCTCGTCGGCCAGGAGGAGGGACGGCTCGTTGACCAGGGCCCGGGCGATGGCCACGCGCTGGCGCTCCCCTCCCGACAGCTCCGAAGGCTTGTGGGCCATGCGGGCCGTCATCTCGACCTTTTCGAGGGCCCGGCGGGTCTTTTCCTCCCGCTCGGCCTTCTTCATCCCGCTGTAGACCAGGGGCAGCTCGATGTTGCGGAAAGCCGAGGCCCGCGACAGGAGGTTGAAGACCTGGAAGACGAAGCCGATCTCTCGGTTCCGGATGTGGGCCAGCTCGTCCTCGGTCATGGCGCTGACGAGCTTGCCGTTGAGCCGGTAGGTGCCCGAGGTCGGCGTGTCCAGGCAGCCGAGGAGGTTCATCAGGGTCGACTTCCCCGATCCCGACGGGCCCATGATGGCCACGAACTCGTTGCGGAGGATGGTGAAGGACACCCCTCCCAGGGCCTCGACGTCCTGCTCGCCGAGACGGTAGACCTTGGCCAGGCCCTCGGCGGAGATGAGGATCGGGTCCGGGACGCTCATCGGGCGGGCGCGTCCTTTTTGGCCTCGATCTTGAGCAGGGTCCCGTCCTTCAGCTCGCGCAGGGCGGCGT
>VGJC01000298.1 GCA_016867635.1 Candidatus Aminicenantota bacterium
TCTCCTTCCGGCAGCTTTCGGGGAGCCTTTCCAAGCGCATGTCCCGGCTCCGAAGGGGCCTCGTCCGCCTGAGCGCGCAGCTGGAAGCCGCGATCGAGTTTCCCGAGGAGGGATTAAGGGCGGCGCCCGGGGAACGGTCCCGGTCGCTCCAAGCCCTGATCGCCGATGTTCGGAGCCTGGTGGCGGGTTACGACGTGGGCCGGGCCCTCGGCGAAGGCCTGACCGTGGCTATCACCGGACGGACGAACGTCGGCAAATCAACCCTGTTCAACGCTCTTCTCGAGGAGGACCGGGCCATCGTCACGCCCTACCCGGGAACGACAAGGGATTACCTGAGGGAAAAGATCGTCGTGGAGGACTTCGTTTTCAATCTGGTCGACATGGCCGGCCTGGGGAAAGCGGCCCACCCCGTGGAAAGAATGGGCATCGCTCGGGGAGAAAGGCTGGCCCGTGGAGCCGACGGCCTGCTTATCGTTCTCGACGCCTCCCGGCGGGGAACGGCCGAGGACGAACGCCTCCTGAAAAGGTACCGGAGCAGGAAAAAGCTCGTTGTCTTGAACAAAACGGACCTCCCCGTCAGGGTGGACAGGAACAGGGTGACCGCCTTGGCCGGCGGCGCGCCCGTGGTCGAAGTGTCGGCCCTCAAGGGCCGGAACATCGCCGGGCTCAAGAAAGGGCTCCTCCAGGCCCTGGCCCCGGCCAGGGTGGACACAGACGAGGTCATTCTCCACGCCAGGCAGAAGGACGTCCTCCGGGATATCCTTCAATGCTTGGAAAGAACGGAGGGGCTCCTCGGGGCCGGTCACTCCGAGGAGATCTGCGCGGAGGAGGTCCGCAAAGCCCTCGAGCTCGTCGGGCGCCTGACCGGAGAGGTCCGGGCCGACGAGGTCCTGGAGGATATTTTCGGTCGGTTCTGCGTGGGAAAGTAGCGGGGGCGGCTGGCGACATGAACAAGGACGGCAGGTACGACGTTGTCGTGGTCGGGGCGGGGCACGCCGGATGCGAGGCCGCCGCCGCCGTCTGCGGCCTGGGGCTCGAGGCCTGCCTGGTCACGATCCACCTGGAGACGATCGCCCAGATGTCCTGCAATCCGGCCATCGGAGGGCTGGCCAAGGGCCATCTGGTGCGCGAGATAGACGCCCTGGGAGGGCTGATGGGCCTGCTGGCCGACCGAACGGGCATCCAGTTCCGGCTCCTCAACAGGAGCCGGGGCGGGGCCGTTCAGGCGCCCCGGGCCCAATGCGACAAGGCGGCCTACAGATCGGCCATGAAGCATCGCCTGGAGAGGATCCCCGGGCTGACGATATTCCAGGGCATCGCCTCGGAGATCCTGGTCGGGAGGGGCCGGGCCCGGGGGATCAGGACCCTGGAGGGGACCCGCATCGTGGGAAACGCGGTCATTCTGACCCCCGGGACCTTTCTGAACGGCGTCATCCATATCGGGCTCGAGAGCTATCCTGCCGGCCGGGCCAACGAGCCGCCTTCGGTCCATCTGGCGCAGCAGCTGAGAGC